>CAVABC010000085.1:0-14308 GCA_963586665.1 Acutalibacteraceae bacterium | reverse complement strand
ACATGTGTACGTTGATACCTTCCTGTTTTTCGGTATAAACATTTCCTGCTATGTTTGGCCGCTTGTCTACTACGAGGACTGATTTACCCTTTGTTTTTGCCTCATGTGCAAATATTGCACCGTAGAGACCTGAGCCTACAACTAAATAATCATATTTCATTGTTTTTTCTTCTTATTTGCTTGTTAATAGATACATTATAGTCGGTTTTATGATTTGTTACAAGCTGTAAATAGTTTATTATTTCCTTAATATTTTTGAGGCAATATCAGATATAAGCTCCATCAGAAAGCAATCTTTCATTATGAGCAGAGAAAGCATATATACGGCAAATCCGGATAAGATCATGATGCATGTATATAGTATGCCACTTGGGAATATATCATTCAGCAACGCAAGAACTAGTAGCATTATGATGCCGGAGAAAAGGTATTTGGATGTCATGCGGAATATTTTGCCTATGTTTAGTTCCTTTCGGATATACCATAACTGCAATATGGTTATCACTAGCTCTGATATAACAGATGCAATTGCAGCACCATATGAGTACATATATGGGATTAATATCAGGTTAAATATAAAATTGACAGCAGCACCTATACATACAGACTTTGTTAGTAACTTTTCACGCTTGGTAGTTATGAGATACTGTATACCTATAACATTACTTACCCCTATTATCGGAATAAGGAGAGCGAGTATTATAAGCAGGTTTGGAACCTTGTCATAGCCTTTGCCGTAAAACCATGGCGAAAAATTATGTGCTATGCCTATAAGTCCAAAACATAGCGGAAAGCCGAGAAACCATACAAACCGGAAACTTCTGTACAAAAGATTTTTAACTTCCTCTTTTTTATTTTCACTAAAACATTTTCCTATTCGTGGCAGCATGACTGCGCCAAGTGATGTTACAAGGGTGAGGACCATTTTGGAAATTTTGTTGGCCTGTTCATAATATCCATTTTCTATTGTAGCACCTGTTATTGCATTTAACATGGTTTTATCAAGCGCAGTGTAGAGAGTAGTAGCTACTGTTGGGATAAAAAGTGCTACTGTAGCGCGTAAATGAGAGAATGGATGAAGCTCTCTTAGATTAGGTTTGTTTACATATCTGGGAAGATGCAGCCATATTGAAAGATTGGACAGTAATTCCAGAATGCACATACCAGCGACATATAGGATAAGATCACTTTTTGAGTGTACTGCTATGAAAATGAATACTATATTTATAATCTTGAATACAACATTTCTTCCCACAACTTTGCCAAATTCTTCAAGACCTTGAAGCAGCCAGGCAATATCGGCGGCAACAGATACAAGACACATTGATTGAAGAAGCAGAAGATCGGTGTATTTGTTATATATGAAGAGTGTAAATACAAGATAAGCAATTATGCATACAAATACGCTGATACAGCTAAGTAGTTCTATTTCCCAGAATGTTTGGGTACGCTTTTTTCTATCTGTCTGCAGATATGATATTTCTCTATTGCCATAGTTTAATGTGCCGAGAGCTGCAAACATTATAAAGTAAGATACGAGAGATGATGTGAAACTATACAGTCCTATTCCATCAACTTCGAGTACACGTGATAGGTATGGTGTAGTTATCAATGGTGTTATCAGCGTCAGTATCTGATAACTTACATTATATATGTAGTTTAATTTTATACTTTTTGGTTTTTGACTTTTTTCTTTCATGCTGACATAATAACACATATTGACTTATTTTGAACATAAAGTTATTATAATAAAATCGCAAATTAACATTACTATTAACTTACACATATATAATACGACATATTTTATGTTATATCGCGTGGGTGGAGAAATGGATAATATTAAGAAACAGAACAGAAAAGAGGACTTAAAGGAACTTATACTATATACGATCTTTGGAAATATGACGTTTGTGATCAGCATCGGATCATATGCGCTTTTTAACATAGCCTTTGGAATAAACGAACTTATAGCAAATGCACTGGCATGGGTATTTGCGGTACTGTTTTCGTATGTTACGAACAAAAAATGGGTATTTAAGGCTCCGACACCGACCAAAACGGCATTTTGGGTACAGATGTTTGCATTTTTCAGTGGCAGGTTCATGACACTTATTATAGAAGAGGCGATAATATTTGTATTTATCACACTGCTGGCATATCCGAGTATGTGGGTCAAGCTAGCGGCTCAGGTGGTAGTCGTGGTGCTTAACTATGTGATCAGTAAACTATTTGTTTTCAGAGATAGATAAATGTGGTATCATTATTATTAATAAAATACTAAGAAATATAATTATGTGGTGTATGATATAATAAAAAAAGCGAGTTATATCACGTGCGAATGCGTATATACATACACCAGAGGGAGAAATATATGGAGTGTACAATAATTGGTATAGCTGGTGGAACAGGATCAGGAAAATCCACTTTTACTAACAGATTAAAAGAGGCGTTTGGTGATAAGATAGGTGTTATATATTATGACAACTATTACAAGGCTCAGGACGATGTACCTTTTGAGGAGCGAAAAAAAGTCAACTATGACTCACCGGAGTCATTAGAGACTGATCTTATGATATCTCATCTCAAGCTGCTCAAAGAGGGACATGCTGTGAAGTGTCCTGTATATGATTACACTATCCACAACAGGACTAAAGTGACCGAGGTTATTGAGCCGCGCAGAGTCATAATTGTAGAGGGAATTCTGGCACTTGAAAATGAAGAGCTTCGCAATCTGATAGACATTAAGGTGTTTGTTGAGGCTGATGCGGATGAGCGTATACTGCGTCGTGTTGTACGTGATGTAAAGGAACGCGGACGTGATGTGGAGGATATTGCCAGACAGTATCTTACTACGGTCAAGCCTATGCACTATGTATATGTAGAGCCTACCAAATATCTTGCAGATCTTGTTATCAACAGTGGCATGAATGATGTTGCATTCGAGCTTATGAAGACAAAGATCGAGCAGATACTGGCATAGAGAGATGCGAAGATGAGTATGACCGATCATTCCGGATTGATATAAGCATGATGATCGTGAACTATTAAGGAGAGATTTCTCTATATGAGTAACAAAAATAGTAAAAAAGATAATATTAACAGCAATACAAATAAAAGTAACACAAAAAATGAGTTTAAAGGTGTCACCAAATACGATGGTCCTGAAAAGCCGGACAGTTATATGGGGAATGACAGGCAGTGGATTGCAAGGGCACTTATGCTGGCATTTGTGGATATGTGCATTATAGCAATTTCATTTTTCTTTGCACTTATGATCAGATTTGAGTTTGCTTATACGCATATTCCATTGGCATTTTTGGAAGGATACCTTCATATAGTACCATTCTTTATGGTAGTTGCACTGATAGTGTTTTACATTTTCAGGCTTTATCACAGTATATGGCGTTTTGCCAGTATCAATGAGTTTATGCACATTATAGCAGCATATTTAGTTCTTGCGGTTATCAGTGTGATAATTCATGAGGCATACGAGATAAAGATGCCGTATGCTTTTTGGATAATAGGATTGATGCTGAGTTTTGTACTGTGCACAGCTTGTCGTTTTGCATACCGGTTTATAAGAACAGGGCAGAAGATGCTTGAACAAAAGGGATCGGCAGCCGGTGACGAAAGAGTCATGATTATCGGAGCCGGTAATGCAGGAAGAATGCTTATCAGAGAGCTTATCATGAGCTCACATCTGCATACCAAGGCATGTTGTATCATTGATGACAATCCTGCAAAGCTGGGACGTTTCATAGATGGTGTTCCGATCGTTGGAAACAGGAATGATATACCGGAGATGGTTGAGAAATACGACATCACCAAGATAGTATATGCTGTTCCTTCCACATCGGGCAAGGACAGAAAGGATATTCTCAATATCTGTAAGGACACTGGCTGTGATGTCTCTGTAGTTCCGGGAATATATCAGATGGTAGACGGAAGGGTTTCGGTATCCAATCTTCGCCCGGTAAGTATCGAAGATCTGCTCGGAAGAGATCAGGTTGTGGTAGATAATGACGGAATACATTCATTCCTTCAGGGAAAGGTTGTTATGGTAACCGGTGGAGGCGGATCTATCGGTAGTGAGCTTTGCCGTCAGATAGCGAGGGAAGATCCTAAGCTTCTTATCATTTTTGATATTTATGAGAATAATGCATATGATATCCAACAGGAGCTTAAGCGCAAATACCCTTATGTCAAAGTTGAGACACTTATCGGTTCTGTGCGCAATACAAACAGACTGCATTATGTATTTAAGACATATCATCCTGAGATCATATATCATGCGGCTGCACATAAACATGTGCCTCTTATGGAGGAAAGTCCTAATGAGGCTATCAAGAATAATGTGCTTGGCACTCTCAAGGTATCAAAAATGGCAGCCGAGTATCATGTCAAGAAATTTGTACTG
Organism: Acutalibacteraceae bacterium; assembly: GCA_963586665.1. Taxonomy (GTDB): domain Bacteria; phylum Bacillota; class Clostridia; order Lachnospirales; family Lachnospiraceae; genus Roseburia. The sequence continues at coordinate 9,891 of CAVABC010000085.1, read as the reverse complement.
ATTTCTACTGACAAGGCTGTAAACCCTACTAACATCATGGGTGCGTCAAAGCGTCTCTGCGAGATGATCATTCAGATGATGAACAGGCAGTCGGATACGGATTTTGTTGCTGTTCGTTTTGGAAATGTACTTGGAAGTAACGGCAGTGTTATTCCATTGTTTAAAAAGCAGATAGAGGATGGCGGTCCTGTTACTGTAACGGACAAGCGTATCATCAGATATTTCATGACCATACCGGAAGCAGTAGCACTTGTGTTACAGGCGGGACTTTATGCAAAGGGCGGAGAGATTTTTGTCCTTGATATGGGAGAGCCTGTAAAGATTGACGATATGGCGAGAAACCTTATCAGATTGTCAGGACTTGAGCCTGATGTTGATATTCAGATCGTATACACGGGATTAAGACCGGGCGAGAAGCTCTATGAGGAGATGCTTATGAGTGAGGAAGGTCTTAAAGAGACTCCGAACAAGCTTATCCATGTAGGTGAGCCTATAGAGATGGACGATGAACTTTTCGAAAAACAGCTTGTAGAGCTTGAGAAAGCATGCACATCTGAGGCAAAGGATATTAAGCAGATAGTAGCATCAGTTGTAAAGACATATCATCCTGATCTCGAGGATTGATGTAAAAGGAGATAACAATGGAAAAGAGACAGATTACATTTTCTCCCCCTGATATTACAGAGGCTGAGGTTGAGGCAGTTGCCGAGGCATTAAGAAGCGGATGGATCACGACAGGTCCACGAACAAAGGAATTTGAAAAAAGGATCGCAAAGCTGTGCGGCACGAATAAGGCAGTAGCATTAAGTTCGGCTACGGCATGTCTGGAGTCAATACTTAGATTTATCGGAGTCGGTGCCGGTGATGAGGTTATCACGAGTGCATACACCTACACTGCATCGGCAAGTCCGGCAGTGCATGTGGGAGCTGCGGTAAAGATGGTGGATGTGGCACCCGGTTCGTTTGAGATAGACTATGATGCCATAGAGGATGCCATTACGGAGCATACTAAGGTTATCGTTCCTGTAGATATAGCAGGTGTTCCATGTGACTATGACAGGCTATTTGATATTGTAGAGAGAAAGAAAGCTCTTTTTCATCCTGCCAATGATGTACAAAAGGCTTTCGGCCGCATAATTGTGGCAGTTGATTCTGCTCATGCGTTCGGAGCATCAATAAACCGTGACGGAAAGAAGATTATGTGTGGTAATGTAGCTGATTTTACGAGCTTTTCTTTCCATGCAGTAAAGAATCTTACTACTGCTGAGGGAGGCGCACTGACCTGGAGACCGATACCGGGACTGGATGATGAGTACATTTACAAGCAGTTTATGCTTCTTTCACTCCATGGACAGACAAAGGATGCCCTTCACAAGAACGGACTTGGTAACTGGGAGTATGATATTGTATCTCCTTCTTACAAGTGCAATATGACGGACATTCAGGCGGCTATCGGGCTTGTACAGCTTGACAGATATTCCGGACTTCTTGCCAGAAGACGTCAGATCATTGAAAAGTATGATGCTGCATTCATCCCTGAGGGGCTTTTGACTGTGCCTCATTTTACGGACAGACATACCTCAAGCGGACATCTGTATCTGCTTCGCATACCGGGAATTGATGCCGAAAGGCGCAATGAGATCATTGTGCAGATGGCTGAGCGTGGTATTGCGACAAATGTACATTATAAGCCGCTTCCTATGATGACGGCTTACAAGAATATGGGATTTGACATAAAGGATTATCCTAATGCTTATCATCAGTATGAGAACGAGATCACACTTCCACTGAACACTAAGCTCAGTGATGAGGATGTGGATTATATCATAGAGAATTTATTGGAGATTTTACATGGGTAGATGGAAATCATGGGGAGAGATCCCTGCATTCATGAAAAATGATTTTACACTTAAATATTACAGACATCTGAGCAAAAAGCGGACAAGTATGGCATTAAAGCGTGTGTTTGACGTGATAATGTCTGCTGCTTTGCTTGTGCTTTTGTCTCCGGTTATACTGGTCCTTGCCATCTGGATAAAAGCAGACAGCAAAGGGCCTGTTTTCTTTAGACAGGAGAGAATCACACAATATGGCAGGAAGTTTCGTATATTTAAGTTCAGGACTATGGTAAATGATGCCGATAAGAAAGGCTCTCTGGTTACTGTAGGCGGAGACTCAAGGATCACAAAGGTGGGTTCTATTATCCGCAAATACAGACTGGACGAGATACCACAGCTTATCAATGTCCTGCGTGGTGATATGACTTTTGTCGGAACCAGACCAGAGGTGGAAAAGTATGTAATGGCATATACTCCGGCAATGATGGCGACACTTCTTATGCCGGCGGGCATTACTAGTGAGGCAAGCATCAGATACAAGGATGAGGACAGACTTCTGGAGAATGCCGATGATGTAGATTATACGTATATCCACAAGGTGCTGCCGGGCAAGATGAAATACAATCTGAGATATCTGAGAAGATTTTCACTGCTTATGGATATCAGATTGTGTATTCAAACAGTACTTGCTGTCTTGCACTAAATTGTTTAATACTAATTTACAACTATGACACATCAGGGCAGTATAATGCTTATCGTAGTACTGTCTGTGTGTGGTCGGAGAGGATTGGGCTGATCATGAAAACAAAGTTTTCAGTACTCTTATCTATTTATTATAAGGAAAAGCCAAAGAATTTCAGAGAATGTATGGAAAGCATCTATTCACAGTCGGTATTGCCTGACGAGATAGTGCTTGTCGAGGACGGAAAGCTGACAGAAGAGCTTTATGAGGCTGTCAGTGAGTATGAGAATATGAATTCAGCGGTTAGATTTGTAACAGTACCTTTACCGGAGAACAGAGGGTTAGGTCTGGCGCTTGCGGAGGGAATACATCATTGTTGCAATGAATTGGTTGCCCGCATGGATACCGATGATATATGTGCTCCATGCCGGTTTGAAATGCAGCTTAATGCATTTGCAAATAATCCAAAGCTTGATATAGTCGGAGGATATATCTCGGAGTTCGCCGAGGATAAAGATCATGTCATTTCAGAGAGGACGGTTCCGCTTGGCAATTACAGTATAAAGCAGTACCAGCGCAAAAGAGATGCTTTTAATCATATGACGGTCATGTACAAAAAGTCTGCTGTCCTTGCGGCCGGCAATTATAAGGATTGTCCACTTATGGAGGATTCGCTGCTCTGGGCAGATATGATAAGAAATCACTGTCATATGGCAAATATAGGCGAAACTTTAGTATATGCCAGAACAGGTAACGATATGCTTGAAAGAAGAGGCGGATATGATTATTTCCTTAAATACCGTGCGGGAAGAAAGCGGATATTAAGAACCGGAACTATAAGCAGATCAGACTATTTGGTTACTGTAATGGCACAGTTTGTGGTGTGTATGATGCCACTTTCAATGCGTCGGTTTGTTTTTAAAGAAATATTAAGGAAGTAAAACTTTTCAAATATACTTTATTGTGGTAGAATTTGTTTGGTAAATTGTTACGAATTTATTTCAGGAGGTTAATATAAATGGATTTCAGAGCTGAATATGAGAAATGGTGCACAGACCCATACTTTGATGAGGCTACAAAAGCAGAGCTTAAAGCCCTTGAGGGAGACGATAAAGAGATAGAGGACAGATTCTATCGCACTCTTGAATTTGGTACAGCGGGACTTCGTGGTGTTATCGGAGCCGGTACTAACAGAATGAATATCTACACAGTCCGTCAGGCTACACAGGGACTTGCTAATTACATACTTTCACAGGGAGAGGATGCAGTAAAGAGAGGCGTAGCTATCGCACATGACTCAAGAAACATGCATGACGAGTTTACTGATGCCACAGCACTCTGCCTTGCAGCAAACGGAATCAAGACTTATGTATTCCCACAGCTTGCACCTGTTCCGGAGCTTTCATATGCAGTAAGGACACTTGGCACTATTGCCGGAGTTGTTATCACTGCAAGCCACAATCCACGCGAATACAACGGATACAAGGTATACTGGGAGGATGGTGCCCAGGTTACACCACCTCATGACACAAATATCATGGCAGAGGTTGCAAAGGTTACATCTTTTGATCAGGTAAAGACTATGGACAAGGATGCAGCTATCGCAGCAGGGCTTTACAATGTTATCTCTGATGAGGTAGAGGAGGGATACTTCGGTGAGCTTCGCAAGCTTTCTATCCATCCTGAGATCATCAAAGCTATGGCAAAGGACATCAAGATCGTATATACACCACTCCACGGAACAGGACTTCGTCCGGTACAGAGAGTACTTAAGGATCTTGGTTTTGAGAATGTATATATAGAGCCACAGCAGGCAGTTGCAGATGGAAACTTCCCTACCTGCCCATATCCAAACCCGGAGAACCCGGATGCATGGAAGCTTGCCCTTGAGCTTGCAAAGGAGAAAGATGCAGATATTGTTTTAGCTACTGATCCTGATGCTGACAGACTCGGAGTATACTGCAAGGATACAAAGAGCGGCGAGTATGTTACATTTACAGGAAATATGTCAGCAATGCTTATCGGTGAGTATATCTTAAGCCAGAAGAGTGCAAACGGTACACTTCCAGAAAATCCTGCATTTGTTGAGTCTATCGTTTCAACAGATATGGGAAAAGCAATCGCGGCTGCTTATGGTGTTAAGCACATTGAAGTCCTCACAGGATTTAAATATATCGGTGAGCAGATGCTCAAATTCGAAAAGACCGGATGCAATAATTACGTATTCGGTATGGAGGAGAGCTACGGATGTCTCCCAGGTACATATGCAAGAGATAAAGATGCTCCTGCAGCAGTATGTATGCTCTGCGAGGTTGCAGCTTACTACAAATCACAGGGCAAGACTCTGTGGGATGGCATGATCGATATGTACGAGAAATACGGATACTACAGAGAGGGCATTTCAACACTTACTCTCAAGGGAATAGATGGTGCAGCACAGATCAATGAGATCATGACAAACGCACGTAATGCCGAGCCGAAAACTTTCGGTGATTACAAGGTACTTGCTATCCGTGATTACAAGAATGACACAAGAAAAGATATGGAGACAGGAAAGGTTGAGCCTACTGGTCTTCCTTCATCAAATGTCTTATACTACGAACTTAACGATAACGCTTGGTGCTGTGTTCGTCCTTCTGGTACAGAGCCAAAGATCAAATTCTATTTCGGAGTAAAAGGAGTGTCTCTCGAGGATTCACAGACTAAGCTTGATGCTTTATCTGCCGAGGTCCTTAAGTGCTTTGAATAATTAGCGAATGATGAAGATATACATTTGCCCTGATTGTGGCTGGATACGAATGGTATCAAGAAGGAAAGTCGTAGAATGCCACAAGTGCGGCAACGAGCAGATGCGTCTGACGAATCTGGAATTTAACAAATATACTGATATGTCGGAAAAGGAACGTCAGGATTACGCGGATGCCTGGCTATACATTCACAGAAAAAAGGAAAAATAATATGGCAAAGAGAAGAAAGAAAAAAAGAGGACGTAAGAAGATCTTACTTTTTGTATTTGAAATCTTGCTCCTGCTTGTAGTTCTTGGAGTACTATGGGCGTATAACCAGACACTTGGTCAGGTTAAGTATGAGGAGGGCCTTTCTAACAGTGAGGCTGGAATCAATGAGGATATTGATGAGGATGCACTTGCAAATATGCATGGATATCTCAATGTAGCATTGTTTGGACTGGATAACCGAAGCAATGGCTCGTACAATGAGGGTAACTCAGATTGTATTATGATTGCCAGCCTTAATTATGATACAAAAGAGATTCAGATCGTATCTGTTTACAGAGATACTTATCTGTCATCAGGTAATGGTAAATATACAAAAGCTAACGCTGCTTATGCGGGCGGTGGCGCAAAGAGAGCAGTTGCCATGCTTAACTCAAATCTTGACTTGGATATCACAAAATATGTATGTGTGGACTGGAAGGCTCTGGTAGATGCAATTGATGATATCGGTGGCATTGACCTTGAGATCACGCAGGCTGAGATGGACGAGATCAACTACCTTATTCCGGAGGTTGATGGAACTACAGGATATAATACAAACTATCTGGAAGATATAGGTTTACAGCACCTTAATGGTACTCAGGCTACCTGCTATGCGCGTATCCGAAATACTTCCGGAGATGATTTCCTGAGAGCATCAAGACAGAGAATTGTGCTTCAGGCAATGCTTGATAAGGCTAAACAGTCGGATATTGGTTCGCTAACAGAAATGTGTAAGGATATAATGAGCCAGATCAGCACAAACTTTACAGCAGCTGAAATACTTCAGTATGCATCAGCCATTACAAAATATGAGATGAAAGAGACTACAGGTTTCCCATTTGAGCTTACTACTATGAACCTTTCATCTACAGGTGATACAGTAATACCTATCGATCTTGCACAGAATGTTTCAGAACTGCATCAGTTCTTATTCAATGAGACTGATTATCAGCCATCAGAGACAGTTCAGTCTGTAAGCAGCAAGATTGAGAAGAAGACTGGTGTTACATCTAAGACTTCTGCATTTGATCTTTCGCAGTACAACAACACTGTAGGTGCAGACGGTACAGAGGGTACTAAGGAAAAGAACAAAGCTAAACAGGAAGAAACTAAAAAGACAGAAAGTGATAATTCGTCTGACAATTCAGATCAATAGATGTTATTGTTTACATTTATAATTTCCCGAGGCCAATCACTAGATTGGTCTCGAGTATTATATGATTAAATGGTTAAAAGATATCATAATATTAACAGAACAAAGGGAGAAATTTATGAAACCAGAGATCAAAGAGAAAATCATAGCCACAAACCAGAAATACTTACAGAAATTCCTGACACAGGATGCATCTGCAAAGCTTGAGAGTCAGCTTGAGAACATGGATTGGTCATACATTGATATGATCCACAATAAAGAACAGCAGAGAGGAGAATTCTCTCCACTTGCAGCTATGGAGCTTTCAGAGATTGCAGCAAACAAAGACAAATATCTTGCAACAGGTCTCGATGCGATAAAGGCAGGAAAAGTCGGAGCTATCCTTCTTGCAGGAGGTCAGGGAACACGTCTTGGTTTTGACAAAGCAAAAGGAATGTTCAATATCGGAAAGACAAAAGAGCTTTATATTTTTGAACAGCTTATTGCAAATCTTATGAAAGTTACCGATCAGGCAGGAACCTGGGTACCTCTTTATGTCATGACAAGTGAGATTAATGATGGCATGACAAGAGAGTTCTTTGCAGAGCATGATTATTTCGGATACAACAAAGACTATGTGAAGTTCTTCGTGCAGGAGATGGTTCCGGCAGTAGATTTCGATGGAAATCTTCTCATGAAAGCTGAGGATTCACTTGCCATGTCACCAAACGGAAACGGTGGATGGTTCAAATCACTCATCAATGCCGGTCTTGACAAGGATTTACAGGAGAAGGGCGTTGAATGGCTCAATGTATTTGCTGTTGACAATGTACTCCAGCAGATCGCAGATCCTGTATTCGTAGGAGCTACTATCGAGTCAGGCTGTGTAAGTGGTTCAAAGGTTGTAAGAAAATGTGATCCATATGAGAGAGTAGGTGCTATGTGTCTTGAGAACGGCAAGCCTTCTATCGTGGAGTATTATGAGCTTACACCTGAGATGGCTGAGGCAAAGAATGAGAACGGATCTCTCCAGTATGGATTCGGTGTTATCCTCAATTACTTATTCCGCGTAGACAAGCTTATGGCTATCGCACAGAAGAGCCTTCCTCTTCATGTAGTAGAGAAAAAGGTGCCATATATCGATGAGAACGGCACAGAGCACAAGCCGGAGACTCCAAATGCATACAAGTTCGAGACACTTATCCTCGATATGGTATACATGATGGACAACAGCCTTCCGTTTGAGGTTGACCGTGAGAAAGAGTTTGCTCCGGTTAAGAATGCTACAGGAACAGATTCTGTTGATACAGCTAGAGAACTCCTTGTAAAGAACGGAATCGCGATTTAATTGATGATTGGTCGCAACTGTGAAGGTACTGAACAGTTGCGAATGATCATAAAATTATACGAATTTCGTCACATTTTAAACACAGATTACCGATATACTCTTCATTGTAGATGAGATAGAGGATCTAAAAAACAGACAGCATAATGGCTGGATAAAAGATCCGCAGATTAAAAAGAAGTTTCAAGTTGCATGAAGAGAAAGGAGCAATCATCATGGACAACAATTATAATACAAACAACGGTAATGGTTTTAACACAGATAATAACACAAATAACTATGGAACAAATAGTTATAGCACAGATAATGGTAATGGTGTAAACAGCTACAATGCGAATAGCTACAGCACAGACACTACAGCAAATTCAGCACCTCAGCAGGAGAGCCAGACACAGCAGACTGCATCTTATAACCCATATTCAGGAAGCCAGACAGCAAACCAGCAGGCTTACAATAATGGAAATACAGCAAATGCAGGAAACGGCACAAACACAAATCCTTACGGCAACCCATACAGTCAGCCATACATGAACATGACAGGCGGACTGAATAACAATCACAAGCAGCCTAAGCAGAAAAAAACAAAGAACAAAAAGCAGGGCGGCTTCGGATCATTTGTTGGAAAGACAGTTGCAGCCGCACTTATATTCGGACTCGTAGGTGGAGGCGTTTTCACTGGTGTAAGCTATGTAGGAACAAAAGCATTGCCTACATCATCATCCAGTGCAAAGCTTACCAATGCATCAGGAAGCACAAAGCAGACATCAACAGGCAATGCTACAGACCTTACAGATGTATCATCAGTAGTTGAAGAGGTTATGCCAAGTATTGTAGCTATCACAAATACAGGAACAGTTACCTACAATAGCTTTTTTGGCAAACAGTCACAACAGAGTCAGAGCTGTGGATCAGGTATCATAGTAAGCGAAGATGATGATTATCTTTATATTGCGACAAACAATCATGTAGTTTCTGATGCTGAGGAGCTTACAGTTCAGTTCAATGATGACTCTGTAGTAAAAGCAGAGATCAGAGGAACAGATCCTGATGATGATCTTGCTGTAGTAAGTGTAAAGAAATCAGATATGGGCAGCGATACATATTCTGCCATCAAGATCGCTACTATAGGAGATTCTGACAGCACAGAGGTCGGAAGTCCAGCAATTGCCATCGGTAATGCACTAGGCTATGGACAGTCTGTTACAACAGGTATCGTAAGTGCGTTAAACAGAACAGTTACAACACAGGATTCCACAACAGGCGAGACAGTCACAAACAACAACCTTATCCAGACAGATGCTGCAATCAATCCTGGTAACAGTGGTGGCGCACTCCTCAATGCAAAGGGTGAGGTTATTGGTATTAACTCTGTAAAATACTCATCAACAGACGTTGAGGGTATCGGATATGCTATCCCTATGTCAGTAGCACAGCCTATCATAGAGAGTCTTATCCAGAACGGTTCATACACTAATGAGAACGCAGCATACCTTGGTATCAAAGGTGGAGATGTATCATCTGAGATGGTAGCATATGGTTTCCCACAGGGTGTTTATATCTCTTCTGTAGTATCAGGCTCAGGTGCTTCAAATGCCGGTTTACAGGAAGGTGATATCATCACAGCAATTGACAGCACAGATATCTCATCAATGACAGAGCTTCAGTCAGCACTCAAGTCTTACTCAGCCGGAGACAAAGTAAAGCTTACAGTTGCCCGCCAGAACGGCAGACAGTACGAGGAAACAGAAGTTGAGGTAACACTCAGCTCTGCAAGCCAGGTACAGCAGTAAGTATAATTTATTGTATAAGTAATAGCATGATACACATACAGCTTACAATCATGGCATCGCACCCATTGCCGTATGTGTGTTTGGAGTCGGATCATTCGTGATCCGGCT
>CAVABC010000084.1:0-14368 GCA_963586665.1 Acutalibacteraceae bacterium | reverse complement strand
GAGTATGATTGATAAATATAAGTATTATTATTGATATAAGTATTAGTATTGTGTCAATCGTATGGGCATATTTAATTTAAAATTTTATAGTTGATTTTCACCTCAAAATATTATTTTATGGGTTAAATGGAGTAGTTCATGGAAGAAAGAGTAACGGAGAATATGATCCTGCGCTGTGAGGACAGCATGGATGGGATATTTACAGCGATGTATGATGGCTTTGTATACAAGAACCGCATACAAAAAGCAAACGGCGGAAAGTATAATGATACAATAGCAATAGAAATCGGGGATAATGGGAATTACGCACTTTTTACAGATATTGTAGACATAAAAACAGATCAGCAAAAGGTAAAAAAGACAGTAGAAACCATAAAGAGAAAGCTGGGGTATGGTATTTATGAGCTGGTTTTTAATGCGCTTTGTCATTTTTCTGCGGACAGGGCTACCATTGTTTTGGGATTTTTAGTCAGAGCCTTTAAAATAGGGCAAAGGATTATTGAGCATATGGCCGATAAATATGTTATGGAAGTGTTTGAACTATCACGCAAAGTCAGTAATGAGGCTGATAAGATACGTGGTTTTATCAGGTTTAGTGATAACGGAAGTTTCCTTATGGCAGAGTTTGCACCGAAATGTGATATGATACCTGTCATTATGTGGCATTTTAGTGACAGATATCCGGGGGAGAATTTTGTCATATATGATGAAAACAGGCAATATGCTGTTGTGCATCCTAAGTATGGAGACTGTTTTTTCATATCATATGATGAGTATACCAGATTAGAAAACAGTATTCCGGACAGGATAGATGGATTTGAGCAGTTATGGAGAGTATATTTTGAGAATACTGATATAAAGGAGAGATTAAATCCGACATGTCAGCGCAATCTCTGCCCTAAGTGGTATAGAAAGAATATGCTTGAATTCGCATAAATAAAAAGATAATATGTAACAAAAGGGATTATGGATCGGGTGATGCTATGCAGATTTCAAATTTAGTAAAGCAATACAATAGTTCAGTACTTAACGGAGAACCAATGACAGGTGCAAAAGGTGTTGAAAAACTGGTATCGTCATTGTCGGAATTGTCAAAGGGCATGATCTTTGAGGGAACTGTAAATTTTGTGCGGGGCAATCAGGTAAGGCTTGCGCTTTCAAACGGACAGCAAATCACTGCCAGACTGGCTGGGAAACTATCGTTTCAGCAGGGACAGTCGGTTTTCTTTCAGGTAAAGTCCAATGATGGTTATTCGGTGGAGATAAGACCATATACAGTTGATGGTGCGGGAGCTAATCTTACACTTATGGATGCGCTTAAGGCAGCCGGACTGCCGGTAGACGGAGCTAATCTGTCTATGGTAAATAAAATGATGGAAGAACAGATGCCGATAGACAAGACGAGTCTTAATCAGATGTATCAGATAGCTCAGGATAATCCGGAAATCAATGTGACTACGCTTGTAGAGCTAAAAAAACTTGGACTGGAGATAACACCTGAAAATGCATCCCAATTTGAAAATTATCTGAATGACAGGCAGGCTATTACAAACGCGATGGACAGCTTTTTTGACGAATTGCCAAATGCTCTATCAAGTGAAGAACTGTCTATGTATAGACTTGCGGCACAGAGCAGAGACATACTAAGCATAGTGACTGATGGTCTACCGGAAGATGTTATGGTAGAGCAGGAATACTCTGATATGTCACAGTATGATGCACTTATATCCGGTGATGCTCAGACGAGTACCAAAAGCAGACTTTTTGATGTGGGGGAGCTTTTTGAATCTCTTAACGGAACTGTTGAAACTGAAACGGTTGCGGATGGCGAGGGCATTACAGGTACAGTTTCTGAAAATGTGCAGGAATCGGGTGATTTAGATATGACAGCCGATGAAGCGGCAGGCACACAGAATACAGAGAATGTGGCAGAGGATACTCAGAACATAGCAGATACACAGGCGGCAGTAAATGAACAGCCTTCACAGTCGATTCCTAATACACTTGGAAGTATTTTGTCAGATGAACAGATAGACCAGCTAAATCGACAGATAAAGCAGTTACTTCCAAACTTAAAGGATAATGATATTTCTTTATATACAAAGGACAGCAGTGTTGTCGGCACATTAAACGATATTAAGAACATGCTGGAGAATACTTCGGCTGATGCGGCTGCATTAAGGCGATTGTTTTCAGGGGATAACTTCAGGCTTATGATAAAAGATGCGTTGCAGCAGCAATGGCTTATAAAACCTGATGATCTGGCAAGAAATCCTAAGAAAATGGACGGATTATATGAAAAAATCGAACAGCAGATATCCCGGATGGAGGATATTATGAAAGCATCCGGCACTCAGAATTCACAGGCATCAGCACTGGCTGAAAATATCAGGGGAAATGTTGAGTTTATGAATCAGGTAAATGAAGCATATACGTATGTGCAGGTACCACTTAAGATGAATGGTCAGAATGCCAGTGGACAGCTTTATGTGTATACCAATAAGAAAAACATTTCAGATCCTGACCGTGAGCTGTCAGCATTTTTACATCTTGATCTGGATCACCTTGGATCTACGGATGTATCGGTAAAGATGCTTCACAAAAAAGTAACTACAAATTTCTATCTGGACAGTGATGAGTCATATGCGCTTGTGAAACAGTTTCTTCCGGTACTCGAAAAACGTTTGCAGGATAAGGGCTATAATTGTGATATCACTGTGAATAATGAATCAAAAAAAGTAAATTTTGTGGATGGATTTCTTAAAAAAGATATGCCGTCTACAGGGCAGGTACATAGATATTCGTTTGATATGAGAGCATAATTGAGGGAATTTATATGGATAGCGATAGAAATAACAGGAATGATGCATACAACAGAAACAGTAGGAATAGCAGAAGTGATGCATACGGCATAAATAATAAGAATAGCGGAAATAACAAAAAAGATGCAGACAGGACAGCCGTAGCCATAGAGTATGTGCCGGGAGAGGCCGCACCAAAGATTTTGGCAACAGGAAAGGGCGCAGTAGCCGACAGGATCATTGAGAAAGCAAAAGAGAGCAATGTTCCGACGTACAAGGATGATAAGCTGGCAGATACTCTGTCCAGACTCAAAATCGGAGATATGATCCCTCCTGAGCTGTATGAGGTTGTGGCAGAGATACTTGTATTTGTAAATGATGTGGACAAACTCAAAGCGAAGATTGATAGTGTATAATGATAATTACAAATTGAGTGAGCGTTAGAATGAATAAAAGGCATATAGGGAATGAATATGAACAGCTTGCAGCAGAGCACTTGATACAGAAAGGCTACAGGATATTAGAGCGCAATTTCAGAAACCGTTATGGAGAAATCGACATAATAGCAGAGGATGGTGGCTGTATCTGCTTTTGTGAAGTAAAATACCGCAAAACAGATGAATGTGGTGGAGCACTTGAGGCTGTAGATTGTAGGAAACAGCGAAAGATAATAGGTGTTGCAGAGTATTACCTTATGACACACGGCATGAATGAATGGACTCCGTGCAGATTTGATGTGATCGCAGTTGACGGAGACAGAGTTACCATTTTACAGAATGCTTTTGAAAGTGCCGGCTGGTAAGATTTAACTAACAACATAAAATATAAAAGAAATTTAAATGAATATAAATTACAAAATCAGAGAGGATGTAATTTTGATAGAAACAGATAACACAAATATGACAATAGATCAATTCAATAAGAAACCGGGCAGGGATACACTTGTCCTGCGAAATCATAAGCTTGAGGATCAGAGTGTTGTGCCGCTTTTTCATTTTAAAAGGCTTGAAGAGCTTGAGATGATAGAGCACTGCTTTACGACACGTATGGGAGGATGCAGTAAAGGCATATTTGAGAGCATGAACTTAAGCTTCACAAGAGAGGATGATGAGGATGCAGTCAAAGAGAATTACCGCAGGCTTGCAGAGGCAATGGGCACATTACCGGAGAACTTTGTCACCACAGATCAGACTCATACGACAAATGTTATCAGAGTCGGTAAGGAAGAACGTGGCATAGGAGTTACAAAGCCAAGACCATACACGGATGTGGACGGACTTATCACAAATGAGCCGGGAGTAATGCTGTCTACATTTTTTGCTGACTGTGTACCGCTTTATTTTGTTGATCCGGTACATAAAGCGATAGGACTCAGCCACTCGGGCTGGAGAGGTACTGTAAACCGTATGGGAAAGCAGACTCTTCTTGCGATGAAAAGAGAATTTGACACGGATCCGCATGATGTGATCGCTGCGATAGGTCCGTCGATATGTCAGGAATGTTATGAGATAAGTGAGGATGTTGCGGAGCATTTTATAAAGGAATTTGCCACGGCAGATGATCCAAAGGCATCGGAGATACTGATAGAAAAGGGTAACGGAAAATATCAGCTTGATCTGTGGGAATGTAACAGGCGGGTTATGACTGAAGCAGGTATACCGGATGAGAATATTTCGATAACAAGCGTATGTACATGCTGCAATCCGGATAAGCTGTTCTCGCACCGTGCAAGCCACGGCAGGAGAGGAAACCTGGGAGCATTTATGATGATAAAATGATGATAGGTTTATCATCACTTTACATATTATGAATTGAGTATTATAACTATAAAGTAACTGTTATACAATTAAATAAACAAAAAGTGAGGCATAACAAATGAGTACAAAAGATACAAAGAAATATGTAGATTATATTCTTGATGTGACAACAAGGCTGCTTGCGATCGACAGCCCGACAGGCTATACAAAGCAGGCTGCACAGTTTGTGATGGATGAGTACAAAAAGCTCGGATATGAGCCAAAGCAGACTGTAAAGGGTGGAGTGCTTGTTGATATCGGTGGCAGGAATAAAGATAACGGACTTGTACTTGCGGCACATACAGATACTCTTGGTGCTATAGTCTGTGAGATAAAGGACAATGGAAACTTAAGGGTTTCTCCACTTGGAGGAATGAACCCAAACAATGCGGAGGCAGAGAACTGCCGTATAGTGACACGTTTTGACGGTACATATCAGGGAACTTTTCAGCTTGACAATGCTTCTATTCATGTAAACGGTGAGTACAATGATACTAAGAGAAGCTACAAGGAAATGGAAGTAGTACTTGATGAGAATACAAAGTCAAAGGAAGATACCAAAAAACTTGGAATCATGACAGGCGATATCATATGCTTTGATCCGCGCACCACGATCACTGACAGCGGATACATAAAGAGCAGATTTTTAGATGATAAGCTCAGTGTTGGAATTCTTTTAGGATATGCAAAGTATTTAAAGGATGAGAATATAGAGCTTGAGAATGCACAGTATCATTATGTGACTGTATATGAGGAGGTAGGCCACGGTGGAGCTGCTTCCATACCTGATGGTGTAACAGAGATGATATCTGTTGATATGGGATGTGTCGGTGAAGGTCTTGAGTGTACAGAGAGACAGGTATCAATCTGCGCAAAGGATTCGCATGGACCGTACAACTATGATGTCGTAACAAAGCTTATAAAGACAGCCAAAGACAATGATATAGATTTTGCAGTTGATGTATATCCATTCTACGGATCAGATGTCGATGTTACACTTGATGCAGGCTATGATATCAGACATGGCCTTATAGGATCAGGCGTATATGCATCACACGGATATGAGAGAAGTCACAGAGATGGAGTTGAGAATACACTGCTACTTCTCATGAATTATTGTGAGTAGTGATATAGTTGGTACGGTGAATTAATCATAAATGAGGGGCAAAAACACCTTTTGACCCTCATATCATTATATCTATGCAAATGCACATAAGTATCAGCTGTATTTTGAATAGTAATAAATAAGCTAATATTAATTTTCTGAAGAACTATTAAGAAATTTATAAGAAACACAGCTACGCTTATATGATAGAATATGTGTATCATATGAAATAGTACACTATATTTTTGTAGTGTACTATTTTTGTTACTGGTCAGACGAAAATCCGACAACTTGCTGTTCGACATTGCGACACAGTGTATAGTAACACTATTTTTAATGTTTCCGGGAGGAAGATTATGCAGTTAAATTACCGTGATTCAAAACCAATATATGAGCAGGTCAAGGATGGAATCAGAAAACTGGTGATTTCAAATGTGATACAGACTGATGAAAAACTGCCTTCGGTTCGCGAGATGGCGGCAAAATATGCCATAAATCCCAACACGATAGCAAGAGCCTATAGAGAGCTTGAAGAGGAAGGATATTTGTATACAAAGAGTGGAAAAGGCACATTTGCAGCAGATGCGGGTAATGCAAAGGATTATAGGACACAGGAGCTTAAGGGAATGTTTGATGATGTGGTTACGGAACTTATTTTTTTGTCTACACCGATTGATGAGTTGAAAAGCCGAATGGATGAAAATATAGCGTTGCATAAATTAAAAGAGGTAAAATAAAAAGCTATTCTGGGCATGCACAATATAAATCGAAAGTGATAGAAGGGATAATGATCATGATACAGATAAACAACCTGATTAAAGAATTTGATGGTTTCAAGGCTTTGGACGGAGTAGATATGACCGTGAAAAAAGGCGCTGTCTATGGGTTAGTGGGACCAAATGGAGCTGGAAAATCCACATTGATACGACATATAACTGGTGTTATGAGACCTGATGCCGGTGAGGTGTTTGTAAATGGAGAACCGGTGTATGAGAATGCCGGGGTAAAAGGGAAGATGGCTTATATTCCTGATGATATGTTTTATTTCCTACAGTCGGATACTATAAATATGATGAGATTTTACAAGGGAATGTATCCGGATTTTGATGAAAAGCTTTTTTATAGAATGCAGGAATTTTTTCCATCAATTGATGTAAAAAGAAACATCAGAAAGCTTTCAAAGGGTATGCAAAAGCAGGTGGCATTCTGGCTTGCATTATGCTGCAGACCAGAGCTTATAGTGCTCGATGAACCAGTGGATGGGCTTGATCCCGTCATGAGAAGACAGATATGGTCTATAATGCTTGACGATGTGTCAGAAAACAATACGACAGTTATTGTATCCTCACACAACCTTAGGGAACTCGAAGATGTATGTGATCATGTCGGTATATTAAATCATGGAAAAATCATAATAGAAAGGTCTCTGACTGAGCTTCAGGGCAATATATCAAAAATACAGATAGCTTGTCCGTGTGGTATGCCAAAGATACCACAGAATTTCAAGGTGCTTCATATGTCTAATATTGGAAGAGTGTATACGGTTATAGTTCGTGGTAATCCGGACGAGGTTGTATCTGCCATTACATCAAGGGAGGATAGTCCGCAGGTAGTTGATGTACTGCCACTTACACTTGAGGAAATCTTTATCTACGAAATGGGAGGAGAAGATTATGAAGTCAAAGAAATCATTTATTAATAAAACTATTCTCGAAAAAAATGTAAAGCTTTACTGGCCGATATGGACACTTTTTACAGTTGTGCTGCTGGTACAGGGACCTCTTAGCATGTGGTGTGGATACAGATCGGCACAGTATTATTATGGTGCAAAATGGAAGAAATTTGAATTGGATAACATGTCACCTGTGATCAGCATGCGAATTACGATAATACTTATATTTATAATGGCGATAATTACAGGAATGGCCCTGTTTAGTTATCTGTACAATTCACGGGCCTGCAATATGATACATGCTATGCCAGTGACACGTAAGCAACTTTTTAATACAAATGTTGTAACTGGTTTACTTTTTTTGTGGATTCCATTGATCATCAAATATGCAGTTTCACTTCTTGTTTGCATATCATACGGTACAACTCAGGTATCTTATATTGGAATATGGCTGACAGCATCGCTTGGTATATCATTTTTTGTTTATAGTCTGGTATGTCTGTCAGCTATACTTACAGGGCAGCTTATAGCAGTTCCTGTAATGTACGGAGTTATAAATGCTATATATGGAGCTATTGTTGTGGTTATTGCAAAGGTGGCTTCATATGTATCATATGGACTTGTATTTTCTAAGCTTGTTCAAAAAGCAAGGCTGACATGGCTGGCACCTTTTGTACAGATGGTTAATAGAATAGGTTTTACACCGACCATGAAGGAAACTACATCATTTAATTACTGCATAAATTATAGTTTCAGAGGAACACAGACAATTTGCTTTTATGTATGTGCAGCAGTCTTGATTTATCCTTTGTCATACTGGTTTTATAAGCACAGAGATTTGGAAAATGCCGGAAACCTTATTACAGTGTCTTTTCTGAAACCGGTCTTTAAATGGACTGGAGGATGTCTTGCAGGATTGGAATTTTCCATAATTGTAGCAGAAATGCTTTCAGAAATGCGTGTACATGTAAATACATTTGAGATACTTTTGCTTGCGATTGTTCTTGGAACAATTGCGTTTGTACTCCTTGATATGCTTATCAAAAAGAATTTTAAAGTGATATCAAAAAGTTTTTTCAAAGAACTCATTCCATATGATGTATTTGTTGCTGCGATTTTTGTTGCGATAGGTGTGTATGGAAATATGGAGGAGAATATAATTCCTAAACAATCAGATATAGAATATGCATATATAAATATGGATTATGTTTTAAAATTGACCAACAATGATGTAAAGACAGCGATTGATACACAGAAAATCCTGATAGAACATAAGAATGATTACTTTAAGAGTCGTGGCGATGAAGATAATTCATACGTTATGATAGAGTATGTATTAAAAGATGGCAAAAAGATCTACAGAAATTATGAGGTGGCTTACAAATTTGATGTTCAGGAAAAATGTAAAGCGTTAGCAGCAGAAGAAAAAAAGTCTGAAAATATAATGAAGTATATCATGCAGTGTGATGATACTGACAAGGCAGTATTTACAGGAGGAAATGCCGCACAATATGATGAAAATTACAATATTTTATTTAACAAAAATTTTGATGGAAAAGTAGCTCGTGATATATATAGAGCAATAAAACAGGATGCTTCCGAAGGCAATATACAGGAATATGTAGTCCCTACATTATATGGTAAAACCGGAAATGAAATCTACAGACTAAGTCTTAATCTGGCGTTTTCGTTGCCGGCTGGTGAAGAGACATCTACAATATCATATGAAGAGTCAAGTACAATAATCGGAAGGCTTCTTAGTAATATTGGGCTGAGATTTGATGATATGGTTTACGAAACAGGATATTCGGATGGATTAAGCACTTATACGGTCAATGTAGAGATTGGTCCTAAATGCGAAAATACTATAAATGCACTTATTAAAAATGAAATTATTGATTCAAAGGATTCACTTTTGACATATGAACAGTTGTCTGAGTAAATAAAACTGTGCTATAATGGTCAAAGAGTATAATTATGACTATTCACTACAGAAATATGCGGATCGCAGCTGTGAAGATGTTGAACAGTTACACGTAATTAGAATATTTTGAAATAATATCTGATGATAAAAGGGGAAAAGTATCTTTTGACCCCTCATATTGTCTGATACAGAACAGGAGATTATATGAGCAGACCAGTAGTGGCCATAGTAGGCCGTCCGAATGTTGGAAAATCAACACTCTTTAATGCACTTGCAGGTGAGAGGATTTCTATAGTTAAAGATACACCGGGAGTTACCAGAGACAGGATCTATGCGGATGTATCATGGCTTGATTACAATTTTACGATGATAGACACAGGCGGAATCGAGCCTGAGTCAGGTGATGTGATCCTCTCACAGATGCGTGAGCAGGCGCAGATCGCCATTGATACAGCCGATGTCATCATTTTTATCACAGACGTAAAGCAGGGACTTGTAGACTCTGATTCAAAGGTGGCAGATATGCTTCGCAGATCGCACAAGCCTGTGGTTTTAGTAGTAAATAAGGTAGACAGCTTCGAAAAATACATGCCAGATGTGTATGAGTTTTACAATCTTGGTATCGGAGATCCACACCCTATTTCCGCTGCATCCCTTTTAGGTCTGGGAGATATGCTTGATGAGGTAGTAAAATACTTCCCTGATTCAGCAAGAAATGACGAGGAGGATGACAGACCGAGAGTTGCTATAATAGGAAAGCCAAACGTAGGCAAGTCATCACTTATCAATAAGCTTGCGCAGGAGGATCGTGTGATCGTATCCGATATCGCAGGAACCACAAGAGATGCCATAGATACAGATATCAAATACAACGGCAAAGAGTATATATTTATTGATACGGCAGGACTCAGACGAAAGAACAAGATCAAAGAGGATATTGAAAGATACAGTATCATCCGTGCGGTAGCTGCCGTGGAGAGAGCTGATGTGGTCATCATCGTGATAGATGCCACAGAGGGGGTCACAGAGCAGGATGCCAAGATCGCGGGTATCGCCCACGAGAGAGGAAAAGGCGTCATCATTGCCGTAAACAAGTGGGATGCCATCGAAAAAGACAACAACACAGTAAAGAAACACACAGAGAAGATCAGACAGATCTTAAGCTTTTTATCATATGCAGAGATACTTTTTATCTCAGCAAAATCAGGACAGCGTCTCAACAAGATTTTTGAGACGATCGACGTGGTAATAGAGAACAATTCCATGAGAGTTGCCACAGGTGTGTTAAACGAGATCGTTACAGAGGCAGTTGCCATGCAGCAGCCGCCTACAGACAAGGGCAAGAGATTAAAGATCTACTATGTGACACAGGTTTCGGTCAAGCCGCCTACATTTGTTATCTTTGTAAACGACAAGAACCTCATGCATTTCTCATACACCAGATATCTCGAGAACAGGATCAGGGATACCTTCGGTTTCAGGGGAACTGCGCTTAAGTTTATCACAAGAGAACGAAAGGAAAACGATTAATATGATATTGGCTCGTATTTTTGCCCTGGTCGTAGGTTATTTTTTCGGAACTTTCCAGACCGGTTATATTTACGGCAAGGCACACGGAATAGATGTAAGAGAGCATGGCAGTGGCAATTCGGGCACTACCAATACTCTGAGGACACTTGGCTGGAAGGCAGGAGCAGTCACCTTTTTTGGTGATCTGTTCAAAGCCATTGCTGTAGTACTTATTTTTTATTTCATATACAGGAATACATATCCACAGGCAGTAAAGTGCATAGAGTTATATGCAGGTTTTGGCGCAGTACTCGGTCACAACTTTCCGTTTTATCTTAATTTCAAAGGAGGAAAGGGTATCGCATGTACCTCGGGAGTCATCCTTGCGGTATGCCCGCTTGCAGCTCCGATATGTCTGATACTTTTCATACTGGCTGTAGCCATCACCAGATATGTATCACTTGGTTCGATACTTGTTGTTGTGTCATTTCTGATACAGGCACTCATATTCAACCATATGGGGCTGCTCGGTATAGATGGGGCATATGTTGTAGAATTTGACATAATCGTTGCATGCTTTACAGCTATGGCGATATGGCGTCACAGAGCAAATATCAAGCGTCTGCTTAACGGAACAGAGAATAAGCTTGGACAGAAAGCAAAATAAAACAAAAGCTGATAGAGGATAAAAAGATGGAAAAAGTAGGTATTATCGGTGCGGGAAGCTGGGGAACAGCGTTATCACTCGTACTTGCCAATAACGGACATTCAGTAGAGATATGGTCGATCGTGGAGAGCGAGATCGAGATGCTAAAGGAAAAACATGAGCATGTCGACAAGCTTCCGGGAGTAAAGCTGCCGGAGAGCATTACGTTCACTACAGATCTTGAAAAAACTATAAAAGACAATGATATGCTGGTGCTTGCAGTACCATCTGTATTTACCAGAAGCACTGCACAGAAGATGGCTCCGTATGTAAAGGACGGTCAGATCATCGTCTGCGTGGCAAAAGGTATCGAGGAGGACACACTCATGACTATCTCAGATGTAGCGGAGAGTGAGATACCTTGCGCGGATGTAGCCGTAATGTGCGGACCTTCCCATGCAGAGGAGGTTGGTCTTATGCTTCCGACCACAGTTGTTGCCGGAGCAAGGACAAAGGAGACTGCAGAAAAAGTACAGGATATGTTCATGAACGAGGTATTTCGTGTATACACCAGTCCGGATATGCTTGGAATGGAGCTTGGCGGATCACTTAAGAACGTCATAGCACTTGCAGCAGGTATGGCAGACGGACTTGGCTATGGAGACAATACAAAGGCAGCTCTTATTACCAGAGGTATAGCAGAGATTTCAGTGCTCGCTATCGAGATGGGAGCAAGAGCAGAAACACTTTTCGGACTTACAGGTATCGGTGATCTTATCGTTACATGTGAGAGCCGCCACAGCCGAAACAGAAAAGCCGGAATGCTCATGGGTCAGGGTTACACCATGGATGAGGCTACAAAAGAGGTCAAGATGGTTGTTGAGGGTATTTACTCAGCAAAAGCGGCTCTTGGTCTTGCAAAGAAATATGGCGTCAATATGCCTATCATAGAGGAAGTAAACAGAGTACTTTTCGAGGATAAGCCGGCAAAGGATGCCGTATCAGAGCTTATGCTTCGTGACAAGAAGATCGAGCACAGCAGCCTTGAATGGGATTAAATAAATACAGGAGCATTTCATAATGGAAGTAAAGATCAAGAAATTAACAGATACAGCAAAGATACCGACCAGAGGCAGTGAGTATGCAGCAGGCTATGACCTGTATGCGGACATCACAGAGGCAGTTACCATAAAGCCTCATGAGACTGCAAAGATAGGTACGGGACTTTCAGTGGAGATACCTGACGGATATTTCGGAGCAGTATTTGCCAGAAGCGGACTTGCATCAAAGCAGGGACTGCGCCCGTCAAACTGCGTTGGTGTATGTGACAGCGATTACAGGGGAGAATATATCGTTGCACTTCACAATGACTCAGAGGAAGAACGCACCATAAATCCGGCAGACCGTATAGCACAGCTTGTAGTCATGCCATATCTGGCAGTAGAGTTTAAGGAAGTGGAGGAACTTTCCGATACTGAACGCGGAGCCGGAGGATTTGGTTCGACTGGAACAAATTAGATATTTGCCGGAACTGCTGGTTAGGAGCCCGGGGTTTCGGTTTATATAGGTATTTATTAACAGATTATAAATCTATACTCGCAAAGGGGGACTCAATATGGAAAATCGTATTGTAAAATTCAAATCTAAAGAAAGCTCAAGTCTTAATCTTCATGCTATACCGGGGCATTTTGCAACAAGTCATTCGCATATCAACTACTATGTTGATGTTACAAGTATAAAGACAAGAGCTTCAGAGGCAAAGGAAGCCGCAAAGGTGCTTTACTCAAAGGTTCCGCATCATGAGTACATAGATACTATCGTATGTATGGATGGAACAGAGATGATCGGTGCTTTCTTAAGCCAGCAGATTGAGAATGCGGGAATTATGTCAGTCAATAAACATGAGACTCTTTATGTTGTTTCACCTGAGATCAGCAATAACCAGATGCTTTTCAGGGACAATAACAAGGGTGCAATCGAGGGCAAGCACGTAGTGCTTCTCCTTGCAACTACCACTACAGGAGAGACTATAAGAAGAGCTATGGAGTGCATAAGCTACTATGGCGGCACTATCACATGCGTGGCATCTATATTCTCTACTATAGATGAAGTGGACGGCACAAAGGTCGAGAAGTTTTTCGATGATGATGATGTCGTAAACTATCAGGCTTATACTGTTACAGAGTGTCCTTTCTGCAAAAAAGGCCTGCCGATAGAGGCTATGGTTAATGGTTTCGGCTATTCTAAGCTCTAATTTATATGAGGTTATTGTCGTTTCGTCAAAGTGACAATAACCTCATAAATTATTTGTCGGATTGACGATAGCCAATCCGAGAGACTTTTTGTATTATAAAGATACAAAGAACAAAGCTAACTGCTAAGTAAAAAGTAGCTACGCAATATGATTACAAAGTACTCAGGAGGTATTTTTAAAATGGCAAGTTTATCATTAAAGAACATTTGCAAGACATATTCAAACGGCTTTGAGGCTGTTAAGGATTTCAACCTTGAGGTAGAAGACAAAGAGTTCATCATCTTCGTCGGACCTTCAGGATGTGGAAAATCAACAACACTTCGTATGATCGCAGGACTTGAGGAGATTTCTTCAGGAGAACTTATCATCGACGGAAAACTTATGAACGATGTAGAGCCAAAGGATCGTGATATCGCAATGGTATTCCAGAACTACGCTCTTTACCCACATATGACAGTATTTGATAACATGGCATTCGGACTTAAGCTTAGAAAAGTACCAAAGGATGAGATCAAAGCTAAAGTTGAGGAGGCAGCAAGAATCCTTGACCTTGAGAAATTATTAGACCGTAAGCCAAAGGCTTTATCAGGTGGACAGAGACAGCGAGTTGCCATGGGACGTGCAATCGTTCGTAATCCTAAGGTATTCCTTATGGATGAGC
>CAVABC010000083.1:0-14567 GCA_963586665.1 Acutalibacteraceae bacterium | reverse complement strand
CTATTTTAGCCGAGGAAACATCGCGTGCATGGATGCGCATGGCTACCACTTTGTCATCATGGTGAAAGGCATGAACAAACTGGTGAATTCTCTGCTTCAGGAGGCCAAAGGAAGCTTTGAAAACAAGTGGGCGAAGCACATCGATGAATATGATGTTTATGGCACTACGATTAAGAGAAAGCTTTACGAAAGCGATGAAAAAGAGCGATATTTCCATCTGTTCCACAGCAGTTCAAAAGAGGGCGAGGAACGTGCACTTCTGGCAAAGAAGCTCAGAAAGATGAAGTCACAGCTGATGAAGCATACCAATGAGGTGATTGAGTTTCCATCGATGTACAGTCACTATTACCGTCTCCACTACAACGATCAGACCGGTGCCTTTCTGTTCCCGGAGGACCGGACGGATGTCATCGAACTTGAAAATGAGCTGAGTGGGTATTTTTGCATTATCACGTCGGAAAACATGGATGCCAAAGCAGCAATCAACCTCTATAAGAGCAGAGACACCTCAGAGAAGCTGTTCCGTGGAGATAAATCCTATCTCGGAGATAAGAGCCTGCGGGTTTATGGAGATTCTGCTGCGGATTCCAAGATATTCATTGAATTTCTGGCGCTCATCGTGCGGAACCGAATGTATAACTGCCTGAAGGATGAGATGCTGAAACTGGACAGCCGCCCGAATTATATGACGGTGCCTGCGGCAATCCGTGAACTGGAAAAGATTGAGATGGTGCGGCTGACCGACAACAAATATCGTTTGGATCACGCAGTTACCGCCACACAGAAAACGATACTGAAAGCTTTTGGAATAGACACGGCGCTGGTCAAGTACTACGCAGAAGGGATCAGCAAGATCCTGAGGGAGGAGAAATAAGATGGCAAGAGGGCGAAAAGCAGGAGCAACAGCGGTTACACTTGATCAGCAGATCGAGAAGGCGCAGGAGAAAGTGATAAAGACGCGGCAAGCGTATGATGCAGCGACGGATGCACTGCAAAAGCTTTTGGACAAGCGGGATGCCAAACGAAAGGACGAACTGTGGAATGCTATCCTCAAGAGCGAGAAATCATACGAGGAAATCATTGGCTTTATCAGTGCGGATACTTCGGAACCGGAAGAATAGAAAAAGCCCTGATTTTATGCAGATTGCACAAAACAGGACTTTTAAGGTGCAAAATAAGAGGAAGTTGACAATAAAGTCAAAGTAAATAAAAATTGACAAAATAAAAGATAATGTATAATATTATCTACATAAGGAGAAAAAGTATGCCTAAAAAATCAATTGTATTGTTACCGGAAACGGAACAGATACTAGAACAGATGGGATTACAAATAAAATATGCAAGATTACGTAGAAAGCTTCCGGCTGCACTGGTAGCAGAGAGAGCAGGAATAAGCAGAGCAACATTGGTTTCCATAGAAAAAGGCGCACCATCTGTGGCGATAGGATGCTATGCAGCGGTGCTGCATGCACTTAACTATATGGATAAGGATTTATTACTGGTTGCTAAGGATGATGAGCTTGGACGTAAACTACAGGATTTGGATTTGCCGGTAAGAAAGCGTATCAGGAAGGAATAGTAAATATGGATAGAGAAAAAAAGATATATGTATATGCTGATTTTCTGTCTTTTAGAAACGAATTGATTGGGACGATTTATGTATCGCAGACAAGAGGAAAAGAATTTTATTCTTTTGAATATGAGCAAGGGTGGATTGAACAGGGATATATGGTATTAGATCCTGATTTGCAATTATATAAAGGAAGGCAATATATAAATGATGATAAGAATATCTTTGGGATATTTGCTGATTCCTGTCCGGACAGATGGGGGCGAAGATTAATGAAGCGTAGGGAAGAACTTCAGGCGAAGAAAGCTGAGGTGAAACCACGAAAACTATTAGAAAGTGATTATCTTTTGGGGGTATATGATGAGGCTAGAATGGGTGGTTTACGATTTAAATTAGATTTAGATGGTGAATTCCTTTCAAATGAAAAGGAATTTGCAACACCACCATGGACATCCTTAAGAGAGTTGGAACAGGCATCAATCGCATTTGAGAATGATAATGAGGGGCTTGATGAAAAATGGTTAAAACAATTGCTTGCACCGGGATCTTCATTGGGAGGAGCCAGACCAAAAGCATCTGTTATGGCCCCGGATGGCTCATTGTGGATTGCAAAATTTCCATCGAAACATGATGATTTTAATTCAGGGGCATGGGAAATGGTTGTTCATGATCTGGGTGCATTATGTGGACTGAATGTACCAGAGGCAAAAGCTATTAAATTTTCTAAACTTGGAACAACATTTTTAGTCAAGCGTTTTGATAGAGATGGACAGCAGAGAATTCATTTTTCATCTGCGATGACTATGTTGGGAAAGAAAGATGGTGCAAATGCAACAGATGGAAGCAGTTATCTTGAGATAGTTTCATTTTTGAAAGCTAATGGAGCAAAAACAAAGGATGATGTACAGGAACTATGGAAACGAATAGTATTTAGCATGGCAGTATCCAATACTGATGATCATTTTAGAAATCATGGATTTATATTATCAAATGACGGATGGGAGCTTTCGCCACTGTATGATGTGAATCCGGATATTTATGGTGAGTATTTATCACTTAATGTTGATGAGTATGACTCGGGGATTGATTTTGATTTGGCGATTGAGTCAGCACCATATTATGGATTGAAGAAGGAGCAGGCTAAAAAAGAAATCGACATGATAAAATCTGTTGTAAGAAATAATTGGCGAGAGCTTGCAAAAAAGAATGGCATCAGTCGCGGTGAAATAGAAAGAATGAAACCTGCGTTTCATATATGTGAAGAGTAGTAAGTTTTAGTAATAAAGGCGGATTGCTCTTTTGGTGAGATTAATATATACTTTGAGTAACAAACAAATTTTGCTTAAAAGAAGGAGCACAGACAAATGAGTAATTATTTTGCTATTTTTAACAGGATGAATGGTGTTGCAAGTTTCATCAACATAGTTGTTTTTGTACTTATTATCGTTGCATCATGGCTGCTGTACAACAAAGCAGGAGAGCCGGGATGGGCTGCTATCATACCGTTTTACAGTTCCTATGTCAGATTCAAGATTGCAGGAAAGAAAAAGCTTTACTGGGGTTATTTAGCATCTGTTATCGCGGTTATCGTGGGTTATATTATTTTGATATATGAGGTCATAGCGATAGGCTTTTCAGCTTTTTCAGCTCCGTATTCGTATTATGATTCCACATATGGATACAGCAGTGTGATCATGGATCATATTGGAATGATTATCGTTGCCCTTATACTGTTATTTGTTGGTGGTATCGCTACATTGGTGTTTGCAATCTTGATGAATATCGGACTTGCTCACGCATTTGGTCAGGGAGCGGGATTTGCCTGTGGACTTATCTTTTTGAATGTCATCTTCCTTTGCATTATGGCTTTCAACAGGAATATCGTTTACGTAGGAGACGGATCAAACAACAATTACTACAACCCATACGGTCAGAATCCATATGGACAGAACGGATATGGAAACCAGCAGGGATATGGTCAGCAGCAGTACAGCCAGAACCCATATGGAAACCAGCAGGGATATAGTCAGCAGGGATATGGACAGCAGCAATATAACCAGAATTCATACGAAGGCCAGCAAACCTACGGTCGGCAGAATACACAGACCTCATATAGTACAGATGAGCAGACTGCAGCACAGAATTCGGATACTGCCAAGCCATGGGATGATGTATACAGTAATAATGACTATAACTAATTATTATCGTACAAATTAGTACTATTCTCTTGACATATAGTTTCAGGGTACTATAATACAAAATATAAATTAATTAAATATGTTCACCAAAATTCGTTGATGAGAACAATGCCGGATTTGTATTTATTTTCAGAGAGCCTGTGTATGGTGCGAACAGGTAATGATCAGATCAGGATATCCTCTCTAAGAAGCGGGCTGAAAGCACGACAGTGCCGGTAAACCTCGCCGGTGTCCACCGTTATATGGATAGCATATGTTGGTATGTAAAGTGTCGCAGTGATTTACTGCGGAATCAGGGTGGTAACGCGGATCATATTCGTCCCTTTTCAGATTTAGTCAGTCTGGAAAGGGATTTTTTAGTTCCACATAAAGAGTTTTAGTGAGCAGAAAAATGTCAAGGAGGCTTACAATGAAAGCATTACAGAAAGTAAGTAAATTTTTATCAGACTACACTTCGATAGTGGTAATAGCTATCGCAGTGGTAACATTTTTTATCCCAAATATGATGGCATGGGTAAACCAGATGCTGTTTATCGACCCGGTATCAAACAAGTTTACAAGCCAGTCGATCATCATCGGAATTATCATGTTCAGTATGGGACTTACGCTCACTACACAGGATTTTAAAATACTCGCACAGAGACCTTTTGATATATGCGTTGGTGCGATAGCGCAGTATCTGATCATGCCGTTTCTGGCATTAGGTATCTCAAAATTACTCGGACTTCCTGATGGAATAGCCCTTGGACTTATCCTCGTAGGCTGCTGTCCGGGTGGTGTATCTTCAAACATTATGTCATACCTTTGCGGTGGAGATGTAGCATTCTCTGTTGGAATGACAACTGTATCTACAATACTTTCGCCATTCATGACACCTCTTCTCGTGTCATTTCTGGCAAGCGGAACACATATTTCGATCAAAGCACTTCCGATGTTTTTATCAATCGTTGAGACAGTTATCCTTCCGGTAGCACTTGGATTTATACTGAACTATTTACTCGGAAAGAAAAAAGCATTTGCAGAGGTTCAGAAGATCATGCCGGGTATCGCAGTACTCGGACTGGCATGTGTAGTCGGTGGTGTTGTATCATCACAGGGATCTAAATTCTTTGAGTCAGGAGTTGTTATATTTGTAGCAGTTCTCTTACACAACGGACTCGGATATCTGCTCGGATATGGTGCAGGAAAGCTCGTAGGCATGAATACAGCCAAGAAGAGAACAATCTCTATCGAGGTCGGTATGCAGAATGCAGGTCTTGCAACAAACCTTGCCACTACAACAGCGCAGTTTGCTTCAACACCTGAGTCAGCTATCATCTGTGCAGTGTCATGTACATGGCATTCAATCTCAGGAACATTGCTGGCAGGTGCATTTGCCCTCAAGGATAAAATGGCTGCAAAGAAAGCACAGGAAACTGCCGGAAATGATGCAGCAGATGGTGCTGAGGCATAAGAATAGATTTACCATTATATATAAAAAACATCCCCCCAAGGGGCTTGTGACAGAAAGCTGGGCTTGATAGAATAAGCTCAGCTTTTTTTGCGAATTTTTATCAATTACAAAAATGGTTAAAAGGGTAAAACAAACAGGGAGAATGCGATAAATGATAAATAAGAGTATATATAAGAAATTTACGGCAGTTTTGCTGGTTTCTGTGATGGCATTGGGAATTGGCGGCTGTGGAAGCACCGGGAAAAATAATTACGGAAGCTCGCAAAACGGCACAGATGCGGTATCCGATATGGCAGGGATATCGGATGGTGACTGGGACATGAGCAATACGATCGTGTATGGTTCAAATGATTATACGCGAATCAATCCGGCAATGGACGAGCACGGGGAGATAAATGCGCTGATCTTTGACGGACTTACGGATCATGATGGAAACAATCAGGTGATCCCGCGTCTTGCAAAAAGCTGGGATTATGATGAGAGCACATTTACATATACATTCCACCTTGAGGAGGGCGTAAAATGGCATGATGGAGAGCCTTTTACGGCTGATGATGTGAAGTTTACGATAGAGGCGATCATGAACCCGGATAACGAATCTGAAAACGCTCCGAATTATGAGGATGTTGAGGAAATAAACGTGATAGATGACTACACGATATCGTTCAGGCTTAAGGCGGCAAATGTTGCATTTCTCGATTATATGACTATGCCTGTGCTGCCAAAGCATCTGCTCAAGGGTGAGGATATGCAGGAATCTTCATTTTTCAGAAATCCGGTCGGAACAGGACCGTATAAGCTGGAAAGCTGGGATGACGGACAGGCGATCGTGTTGAAGAAAAATTATGATTATTTTGCGGGGGCAGCGCATATCGACAGGATAGTATTTAAGATAGTAAATGATGCAAACGCAAAGGCATTGCAGCTTAAATCCGGAGAACTTAATTTGTCACAGGTGACTCCTAAGGATGCGGCTAATTTCGGTGATGGTGACGGTTACACAGTGTATGACATGACAACTTCGGACTACAGAGGCATTTTATACAATTTTGCCAATGAATACTGGCAGGAAAATGCTGACCTGATCCCTGCGATCAATTATGCGATCGACAGACAGGCTATTGTCGATACGATACTGCTCGGACACGGAGAGGTGGCATATGGACCACTGCAGCGAAATAAGTACAATGATGAAAATGTAGAGCATTATGATTTTGACCTGAAAAAGTCAGCGGCAGCATTTGAGGCGGCAGGCTGTAAAAAGGATGCAGACGGATACTGGACAAGAAACGGACAGAGAATAGGGTTTACCATAAATGCATCTGCGGATGATCAGGTGCGTATAGATATGGCTCAGATTGCGGCACAGCAGCTGCGCGAGGCTGGACTGGATGTAAAAGCGGATGTTCCTGTCGAGGGAATAGACTGGGGCGGTCAGGAATGCTGTATCATCGGCTGGGGCTCACCGTTTGACGCAGACGATCACACCTACAAAGTGTTTGGAACTGATAAAGGAGCCAATTATTCAAGCTACTCCAATCAGCTGGTGGATGAATACCTGACAAAGGCGCGTGAGTCGGCTGATGAAGAGGTAAGGGCAGAGTATTACGATAAGTTTCAGGAAGAACTGGCAAAGACACCTGCGTATACGTTTTTCTGCTATATAGATGCGATGTATGTCGCAGACAATAGTATTCACGGGATTGACAGTGACACAGTGCTGGGACATCACGGAGTGGGAATTTTCTGGAATGTGTGCGACTGGACAATGGAATAGGAAGAATTTGATTTAATGGATATAAATAATCTAACAGTAAGTTTTGACACTGCGGATGGCGAAATAAAGGCCGTGGATGATGTCAGCTTTTCATTAGAAGATGGAGAAATCCTTGCACTGGTGGGGGAGTCCGGCTGTGGTAAAACCGTACTTTGTAAAAGTCTGATGGGACTTTTGCCGGAAAATGCGAGGGTAACAGCCCATGACATGGTAAATGAAAACCTACAAGAGAATAAAAGATTTGCCATGGTTTTTCAAAATCCGTTTACTGCGCTTGATCCCACTATGAGGATCGGTGATCAGATCGCAGAGGCGATCAGGGTAAACGGCATAACCGGGAGCAGATTTTCGAAAGTAAACAGGGAACGGATGAAAGCAAGAGTCTGCGAACTTCTGGAACAGGTCGGCATAGACAACCCAAAAGAACGAAGCCGCCTGTATCCGCATGAGCTTTCAGGTGGAATGAGGCAGCGTGTAGTTATAGCGATAGCTCTGGCGGCAGATCCACAGATACTTTTGGCAGACGAACCAACAACTGCGCTTGATGTGAGAACACAGGCGCAGATTTTGTCGTTGTTAAAGAAAATCAATAATGAAACGGGAATGTCCATGATCTTTGTGTCGCATGATCTGTACGTGGTTTCGCAGATCGCAGACCGTGTGGCGGTCATGAAGGATGGCAGGATAGTCGAAAATGGCAGTGTGCAGCAGATTTTTGAGGCACCAAAGAGTGAATACACTAAGAAGCTGCTTGAAGCGGCACACATTATACATGGTGACATATATAATAGCAATAAAATAAGCAGACAGTAATTGCTACAGATTATATCAGGAGAAAGGCGAATAGCATAAATATTCATGGGGATAAAAGCAACAATGAAGATTACAAAGCATAAAAATACAATTACATATATTACAAAAAAGCTTCTCATATTCATTGTGAGCATATTGGTCCTTTCGGTTCTGGTATTCGTGATGTCGCGCATGACACCTACAGATCCATTGCAGTCATATTATGGTGACCGCACGGAGAAAATGTCTGTGGAACAGAAAGCGCAGGCGCGGGCAAGGCTGGGACTTGATGAGCCGATACCCGTACAGTATGCAGTCTGGCTGGAAAATGCAGTGCATGGTGAATTTGGGATATCCTACAAATATAAGCAGCCGGTGCTTACGGTTATCGAGGGCAGGATAGGAAATACTCTGATACTTGGTGGAATAGGATTTGTTCTGACATTTGCGGGAGCACTGCTGCTTGGATTGTTGTGCGCAGAGCATGAGGACAGCTTTTTTGACAGGCTGATGCGCAAGGTGGGGACGCTCTCAAGCTGTATACCGGAGTTCTGGCTGTCACTGGTGCTGATATTGATATTCTGTGTGGTATGGAAAGTGCTTCCGAGCAGTGGAGCATATACTATAGGAATGGAAAACAGTCTGACAGATCGAATAGCACATCTGATATTGCCGATGACAGTTATCGTGCTTGGACATTTGTGGTATTACGCATACATGATACGAAATATGCTGATAGAGGAAACGAGAAAAGACTATGTGCTTTTATGCCGTTCAAAAGGATTCAAAAAGCAGCAGATCATGGTCAGACATTGTCTGAGGAACATACTTCCGGCATACATCAGCATGATGGCGATTTCAGTACCGCATATACTCGGTGGGACATATATAGTGGAAATGGTATTTTCATACCCGGGAATAGGGACATTGTCATATGAGAGTGCGCGGTATGCGGATTACAATATGCTAATGGTATTATGCCTTTTTACGGGAATAGTAGTTATATTCTGCAATATGCTCGGACAGGCTGTGAGTGAGCAGATAGATCCGCGGGTGCGTGGCAGACAGGGATAATTATAAAATTGAAAGATAGTAACTATTAACTGTGAAAGTATTGAACTGTTATGAAAGATAAATCGGATGTACAAAAAATATAGTATTTACAGGCGAAAAAATAAATTGAATACAAAAAACAATAAATTTCCCATTGTATCAGCGGTTTTACTGGCACTTATCATATTGGGATGCATATTTGCAAATGTGATAACCGCACGCTCACCTGAATACATGGATCTGGCGAATTACACGAAAGCACCGTGCAGGGAGTTCTGGTTTGGAACGGATACGATGGGGCGGGATATGTTCTCATGCATATGGTATGGCGGCAGAGTTTCGATAGCGATCGGTATACTATCAACGGTGATATCTACGATAGCAGCAGTCATTTACGGCTCGGTCAGTGCTGTTGCTGGAGAAACAATAGATACGTGTATGATGCGTTTTGCTGAGATAATCTTGTCGATCCCTACACTTCTTCTTATAGTATTTTTACAGGCGATAATGGGAAAAGCATCTGTGATCTCAATATCCGTAGTGATAGGACTCACAAGCTGGTGTGCCATAGCAAAGATCGTGAGGACAGAGGTCAAACGTCTTAGAGAGAGCGATTATGTGATCGCGGCAAAATCCATGGGAGGTGGATTCTTTCATATATTGATCCGGCATCTGGCACCTAATTTTATAGCATCGATCATGTTTATGGTAGTAATGAATGTCAGAGCGGCAATCGTAGCCGAGTCCACACTCAGCTTTATGGGAATTGGTCTGCCGATAGATGTGATCTCGTGGGGCAGTATGCTCTCATTGGCTCAAAACGCAATTATGACAGGTGCATGGTGGATAATACTCGTGCCGGGAATATTTCTGGTGACATTTTTGATGTGCATTACGAATATTGGACATTGGATGCAGATGAAGCTCGGAAATACACAGAGGGTGTTGTGAGAATGGGCAGATAATAAATTGTAATCGAGTGTTGAATCCGCTATACTATAGCTATAGTACAGCGGATTTTATTTTTGGGAGGATTAGATTATATGGTAAATACGATAAAATTACCTGTGGGAATTGATAGTTTTGAAAAAATTCGGAAATATGATTTTTACTATTTAGATAAAACAAAGCTTATAGAGCAGATTTTGAAAAACTGGAGCGAGGTAAGTCTTTTTACTCGTCCGCGCAGATTTGGAAAGACTCTTAACATGAGCATGCTGCGTTCATTTTTTGAGATAGGCGCGGACAGATCACTGTTTGATGGTCTGTATATATCACAGAATAAAGAATTGTGCGAGGAGCACATGGGAAAATACCCTGTCATATTTTTATCATTAAAGAGTGTGGAGGGATTAAAGTTCGCGGATGCAAGGTATCGTATTATTGAACTCATAGGAAGAGAAGCCCAGCGATTTGAATTTTTAGCGGAAAGCGATAAGCTGTCTGATAATGAAAAAGCGCAGTACAAGGCACTTATTGCATTAGATAATGGCAAATATTCCATGGATGATGATATTTTGGTATCAGGTATCCAGATGTTATCGCATTTATTATATAAGCATTATGGGAAAAAGACGGTCATTCTGATAGATGAATACGATGTTCCTCTTGATAAGGCATTTCAGAATGGGTACTACAAGGAGATGGTTTCGCTTATCAGGGGAATTTTCGGAATGGCATTAAAGACGAATGACTATCTTCAGTTTGCTGTACTGACTGGCTGCCTGCGTATTTCAAAAGAGAGTATTTTTACAGGCTTAAATAATTTTGAAGTTTTATCCATTTTAAATGCACAGTATGATGAAGCATTCGGATTTACTGATGGCGAGGTTAAGCAGATACTTGAAGATTACAATTTATCTGACCACTATTCAGATGTAAAAGAGTGGTATGATGGATATCATTTCGGAAATACCGATATATACTGTCCGTGGGACGTAATACGTTATTGTAAAAGTCTGTGCGCTGATCCAACAGCTTTACCGGAGGATTTCTGGTCAAATTCAAGCGGAAATGCAATCGTCCGTAGATTGATAGACCGCGCTGATGTGCAGACTAAGAACGAGATAGAACGCCTGATAGCGGGTGAGAGCGTTGAGCGTGAGATATCGCAGGAACTCACATATGATGAACTTGATAAGAGCATAGAAAATCTATGGAGTGTGCTTTTTACAACAGGATATCTTACACATCAGGGACGCACGGAAGATGATAAATATCGCCTTGCCATTCCAAATAAAGAGATCAGGAATCTTTTTATAAAGAAGATCAGAGAGTGGTTCAGTGACACTTCCAGAAGAGACGGAAAGACACTCGAAGAGTTCTGCAATGCATTTGTGAATAAAGATACATCAAAAATAGAACAGCTTTTTGGTGACTACCTTTGGAATACTATAAGTATAAGGGATACAGCCGCTGCAAAAGTCAGAAAAGAAAATTTCTATCATGGAATTCTGCTCGGATTATTGGGCTACAAGGCGAGCTGGCTCATAAAATCAAATGCAGAATCCGGAACAGGTTACAGCGATATTCTGGTAGAAGTACCGGATAACAGGACAGGAATCGTAGTAGAACTGAAATACGCTGAGGATGGCGATATGGATGCCGCTTGCAGCAGGGCCTTGGAGCAGATAGAGTAAAAAGAATATGTGGATAAGCTCAGACAGGATGGTATGCGTAATTTTATCAAGTATGGAATAGCATGCTTCAAGAAGGACTGTAAGGTTGTTATAGGGGAATAACATTACCAAATAGCACATATTTATTGAATATATATTTTTTTAGGATATGATAATGATTAAGCAGAATGGTAAATGTAGTTATATTGCATAGCAGGAGGTAAAGTGTTTTATGCTAAAGTATATAAAGAAAATATTTTTTCTAATAATATATGTTTTAGGAGCTGTTGAGGGTGTTTGGGGTAATTTAGCAACAAATAATTATAATGATCCATGGAATAAGTGGTTTAAAAAATCAACAAATCAGTTTTAAAATATCACTAAAAGGAATGCAATATATGCAAAGCGAAGATATAAAAGTAGCAATATGCGATGATGAAGAATTTTACAGAAGCCAGCTTGAGGATATGGTAAGTGTATATGGAAATGAGATGGATGTTAATATGAGCATAGATCTCCATGATAATGCAAAAGAACTCATGAATAATATACTTTCTAAGAGTAAGGAATATGATTTATTGTTTCTTGATGTGGAAATGCCCGGTATGACAGGTATTGAGATGGCTGATGCATTAAGAAAGATCGATCAATGGGTATGCATCTCTTTCGTGACGAGTTACGATGCATTTGCGATACAGGCATTCAGACTTGATGCACTTGATTATGTCATGAAACCGATAAAATATACACAGGTAAAGCACATTATCGAAAAAGCAAAAATTCAGATTGATTATCGTAAAAATGCACAAAAAGCGGAAAAGCGATATCTAAAAATAAAATCAGGATATGAAGATGTTCTCATAGACCTTCAAAATGTAATATATATAGAAAAGCGCAGAAATCAGTGTGTATTCCATAAAAGGGATGAGGAAATAAGCTGCTATGAGCCGCTAAAAAAGATATATGAGAAACTGGATCATGATGTGTTTATGTATACACATCAGGGTTATATAGCCAATTTTAATCATATTAAAGAAGTAAAAAAAGATGTGGTATGCTTTGGACGAGGCATGGAAGTTCCTTTGAGCAGGAGATACCATGATCAGATAAAGGAACTTCATCTGGACAAGATCAGGAGAGCATATAAAGATCAGAAGGAGTTGGAAAAATAAAATTGGAGCATAGAAATATAGCAATATGTGACCAAAGAGAAGAAAATACTATCGTGCTTAAACAGATGATAAATGTTTTTGGAAATGAAGAAGATATTGATATCAATGTAATAGCATATGACAATGCAGATAATTTGAGAAAGGATCTGGATGGAGGAAAACAATTAGATATATTGATATTAAACGCTGAATTTCCGGGAATGTGGCGCATGGATGTTATAGACTGGATGCGGAATATGGGCAAAGATGTGCAAATATGCTTTATAATGGGCGATGAGGACTGCTATCTTGGCAGTTTTTATAAAGCAAAGGTCTGGAACTTTTATAAACCATTCAAATATAGGGAGTTTAAATGTATTTTAGAAGAAATTGAATATGAAATATGCAGAAAAAGAAGCCCAATAGAGGCTGAAAAAAGGTATATGGAGGTAGAAAGTGTACCATGCAAAGTCGTTATTGATCTAAGCAGGGTTAAAAATATACAAAAAAGAGGAAAGAAGTGTGTGTTTTACAAAGTTGATGGAGAACAGGTGTGTTATGAACCCTTTAAAAAAATTTATTCAAGACTTCATGAGAACACCTGTGCTACATTTAATTGTAATTAGGAATTTCTACTTTTACACTAAAACATTCATTGGAATAAGAGAAATCAATTTGTCCGTTAAGGTCGGAAACGACTTTACGGACATTTTTTATTCCTATTCCATGAGGTAAGAGTTTGTCGCTTTTGGTAGATGTAAATTCGCCATTGGATTCTACAATATTTTCTATGTAGGAATTTTCAATAACTATATTCATATAAGATCCAGTCTGGGTAAGAGCAAATCTGATCCAGCCATGGTCGCATTTGGAGGATGCTTGTATTGCATTATCAAAAAGATTTCCTACTATTGTTGTAATTGAAAAATCATCAATATTAATACCGGGTGTACTTATATTAATTTCACATCTGATATTCTGTGACTTTGCTTTTTTCTCTTTTTCAGCTATAAGAGCCGAGACGATATGAGAGCCTGAATCTACAGTATTTGTCAGAGAAAGATCATTGGAAATGCGGTTGATATAGGTGCATATATTATCTGTTTCATTTTTAGTGGCATATCCATAAATTATAATCAAATGGTTTTTCATATCATGCCTTAAAGAGTGAAGCTGTTTTAACTTATCGTCAATCTGCACCGAATATTCCTTTGCCATTTTGTCAAGTTCCAGCTTAATCCGGTAATTAGTGTTTTCTTCAATAACGGCTAAGAACTTATCATAGAGTAAAATACATATGATAAGGAATAAAAATATAATTGAAAAAATAACAATCAACTTATAAGAGTTTGGATTTTCAATGCATATTGAAAGTGTGATGTAACCAAGCAACATACTTAATCCCAACAAAATAATTGCAAATGCGTATGAATAGAAATTTGCGCTAGATTTTCTTTTTATATTGTTGGTATAAAGTATATAAATATTATAAACAAGTATAAAAATGGTTGTGGTTTTATAATTTAAATATTCCTGCGAACTCAGTGCAAAATGCGCATCATTTAAAAGCAAAGTCTGTATGATGGTAATTGGTATAAATAGAAATAGTATAGCTATATAGTTGAATAAACATTTTAACAGTAGTTTGTATGATTTTCTATAAATTATAATTAGGAATAAGATAGGAGCAAAATAGGATAAGATTCCGATAGTATGAATTGTGGTTGGCAAAACGACAAATACTATAATATAAAGTAGCTTTATCGGAATGCTAATTATATTGTGTGTATTTTCTTCACATATTCTGAATATCAATAATGCATTACAAAGAAGATATAAAAATTCTAAAAACATATTAATGTAATCACTCATACCATGTCCCCTTATATTAAATATTATAACTTAAAAAAAAGATAAATAAAACCATAAATATAGTAATTCATGTCAAATAGCAC
>CAVABC010000082.1:0-14735 GCA_963586665.1 Acutalibacteraceae bacterium | reverse complement strand
GAAGAGGTGGTAAATATGTGTAAGGCATGGGATGATCATAAAGAGCGTGGACGTAAAGAAGACCGCATGGAAGGACTTGCAGAGGGCCGCATAGAAGGAGCTGTTCTGTTTGCGAGAAAATTGAACATGGATGACGAGCTGATAGTTAAGTCTATAAAGGAAGAGTTTGGCATCACAAAGGATAAAGCAGAGGAATATGTCCTGACAACAGTATAGGGAGGCTTTTATGGCAAGTAATCTTAAATTACCTGTTGGAATTGATGATTTTACAAAATTACGAAAATCAGAGTTTTATTATATAGACAAAACAAAACTTATTGAGCAGCTTTTGCAGAGCTGGAGTGAGGTAACACTTTTTACTCGTCCACGCCGCTTTGGAAAGACACTTAATATGAGTATGCTAAAGAGCTTTTTTGAGATAGGAATGGATAAGACACTGTTTGATGGTCTGTATATTTCAAAGAATAAAGCACTCTGTGATGAATATATGGGAAAATATCCGGTTATATTTTTGTCATTAAAGAGCGTGGAAGGTCTTACATATGATGATGCAAAGTATCGTATTACTGAGATTATAGGAGCAGAGGCTGAACGATTTACTTTTTTATCACATAGCAAGGCTCTTTCGGAAAGTGAAAAGGAACGATATAAATCGCTTATCGCACTGCATAATGGACAATATGTTATGAATGAGAAACTACTCATTTCAAGCATTAAAGTATTATCACAATTATTATCGGTGCATTATGGTAAAAAAGCTATTATCATTATTGATGAGTATGATGTGCCGCTCGATAAAGCATTTCAGAATGGCTATTACAAAGAGATGGTTTCTCTTATTAGGGGGATTTTCGGACAGGCACTTAAGACAAATGAATTTTTACAGTTTGCGGTGCTGACAGGCTGCCTTAGGATATCCAAGGAGAGCATTTTTACAGGACTTAATAATTTTAAAGTGTTGTCCATTACAGACAGAAGATTTGATGAGCAGTTCGGATTTACTGATGCGGATGTTAATCTGCTCCTTCATGACTATGGAATGGAGTCACATTTTGCTGAGATAAAGGAGTGGTATGATGGTTATCACTTT
The DNA here is from genome assembly GCA_963586665.1 of Acutalibacteraceae bacterium. Taxonomy (GTDB): domain Bacteria; phylum Bacillota; class Clostridia; order Lachnospirales; family Lachnospiraceae; genus Roseburia. The sequence continues at coordinate 13,645 of CAVABC010000082.1, read as the reverse complement.
GGAAATGCGGATGTCTACTGCCCTTGGGATGTGATCAATCATGTTGATAATCTGCTTGCAGATGAGAATGCCAGACCGCAGACCTACTGGATAAACAGCAGCGGCAACAGCCTTGTAAAGAAACTTATCCATAAGGCTGACTCATCGACAAAGGATGAAATAGAGCGTCTGATCGCAGGAGAAACTATTGAAAAAGTCGTTCATCTTGAACTGACATATGATGAGATTGAAAACGGCATAGATAATATATGGAGTGTACTTTTTACAACAGGTTATCTTACAAAAGTCGGGGAAGTAAAATTGCCTGAAAGTGAAAGCTATGCTTACAAACTTGTCATTCCAAATAAAGAAGTACGTGAGGTGTTTATCCTTCAAATTCAGGAATGGTTCAAAAATGTTGTCGCAAATGACAATGACAACATGAAGCTTTTGTCAAAAGCAATCCTCGAAAAAGACGCGGCAGTAATACAGCGGCAGCTTAATATAATTATGAGTCGCATGATAAGTGTCCTTGATACAAAAGCTCCTGATGATATGAAGGAAAATTTCTATCATGGTCTTTTACTAGGACTGCTTCGTGGAAGCAATCCTGACTGGCTTATAACCTCAAACAGAGAGTCGGGCGATGGTTTCAGCGACATCATGATAAAGCCGGAAGATCCTGATGCCGGCATTGTAATCGAGGTAAAATACGCAAAAGAGATCAAAGAACTTGACAAAGCCTGTGAAACGGCAATGACACAGATTAAGGATAAGAGATATGACGAAGCCTTAAAGGATGAGGGAAGATGTGATATCTTGGCTTATGGCATAGCTTTTTGCAGGAAGAGATGTAAAGTCAGAGGAGAAAGTTTGTAGGTCGCTTTCAAAATGTGAAACTCATTTACAAAACGGGAATCTCGGATGACTATTGAGCATTTTTAGTTAGATGAACTAAGAATTAAATGTTATAATTAAAAAGCCAAAAGGAGATTGAAAATTTATATAGTAGGGAATAGGATGAATATTAGCGATAGAAAGTCTGATCCTGTTCTCGTTGAAAAGTATGAGCAGGGTTATCAGAAGTTTAGAATATTTTATCCTGCACTTAAAAACCTACATTAATTTCGTTAATCCCCCATTAATTTGGGGGATTTTTGTTGAATTAAAACGAAAAAGAAGTATAATTATTATATTGGATAGGAAATATTAACTATGGTGTTGGGTTTATTAGGAGGATTTATATGAGTGCATTACAGATAGCAGACGAGTATTTTGACGAAGCACGGAACTGTTTTGAGGGGCGAGAACTTGCAAAGGCAGCAGGACTGATACACAATGCAATCGTTATGTATAAGAAAGCCAAAGCTTATGAGAAGATGGCAAATGCCCTGAACCTTATGGGTATCACATATTCAGCAATGGGAGATGTGAGCATGGCGATCGACTGCTATATGGAGGCAATTGATGTTGCGGTAGAACGTGGTTATGACTATATACTTTTGCTTGTAAACAACAATATCGGATCAATATATCAGGATCTTGGGAAATACGAAAAAGCGATAAAGTATTTTGAAAATGCAATGCAGTACAATAGATTTCCGGATCATGGTGACAGGGATAAATACTACAACAGGATGCTTCTGCTGAATCTGAATCTGTGCATATCATATACGGGTATCAATGATTTTGATATGGCGGAGAAATATCTGAATGAGGCACTTACATATAGCGAGATACTCAATTCCGACGACACAAAATTTTTCATAGACATATCCCAGGCACATCTGCTTTTTAAGACGGGAAACGATGCAGAGATAAGAGCACATATCGATGAGCTGGTGGACGGAGCTATAAAGCATATAAGTGTGGCGGATTACATACTCGAGATCTTAAGTCTGTGCAACCTGTTTATGGATATGGGAGAATTTGACGCCTGGGAAAAGATCATAGTGGCGTATGAGCAGTTTGCGACCGAAGTGGACAATATCTTTTTCAAAAAGGTGTGTGTCGAGATGTGGATGAAATATGAGCGAGCGATCGGTGATATGGAAGCCTATAACAGGTTGTGCGTTTACTATGTCAATCTGAGTACGATACAGGAGAGGGAGCATATCGAGAGACTTAGTGATACTATCGATTTAAAGCTTAAGCTTCAGGAAAAAGAGGCAGAGCGCCTTAAGGCAGTCAAGCTTAATTATACTGACATGCTCACCGGAATGGGCAATAAATTTAAAATGCACAATGATTTTGAAAAATTTGTCAAAGAAGGTGCGGATAACGGTGGACTTACGGTCGGTATTGTTGATATAGACTTCTTCAAGGCATTTAACAAAAACAATGGGTTGACGACAGGTGATGATGCTATAAAGGCAGTTGCCGCAGCAATAAATGACAGCATAGGCAATCTTGGAAGAGGATATCATTTTTATGGAGATGAATTCTATATCATTTTAAAGGAAACTGACAGTGACAAGATAGACGATATAGCAAAAAAAATAAGTGAATTGGTGAATGAACGTCAGATAATACATCCGGCATCAAAGGCAGGCAGGTATCTTACTGTATCACAGGCATTTGTCATCAATAAGGATGTAAGGGTACCGGATGAATTTGCTGAGCTGTTTAAGTCAGTAGACACAAAGTTGCAGGACATAAAGGACAATGGCCGCAATGCATATGTGGTTGTTGATGCTTCGGAGATTAAAGCTTAATACAATGATTGCATGCAGGCATGCATCGATGATACCTTTTGACCCTTTAATCATACAATTAGAATGAAAAAAACTTGAGAATTATAGAAAATTACGATATGATTATGGTTGTATAACTAGAGGAAGTTGTATGAAACTCACAACTGTTAAGGAACTTCACAGTTGTGAGCTACAGAATTATTACTAAAACTCTATATTATTGAAAGACGGTATAATGCATGGAAAAGACTTATGATACAGAAATAGAGGATTGTCTTAGGATAATTGATGAGAAAATAGATATAGTTTATACACCGCAATACAAGGAATTTTTGTTATATTGTGAACAACTGTTCAATTATGCTGTAAGGGAAGAAGCAGATGAGCTATTTGCCAAAGCATATTTCTGCCTGATGCAGTATTATGCTTCAGATAATGACTGCATCAATACTATAAGCAGTGCTAGAGAAGGCATAAAATATCAACTTTCCACATGTAACTATGAGCTGGCAGCACGCTCTTATAATGTGCTTGGCATATATGAGAATCTCATGGGCGATTATGTGAAAGCAGTGGAGGCATATCTTAAGTGCCTGGACTTGACTACAGAACATGATCTGCCTTATATACATGGGATGGCAAGTTATAATCTTGCTGATCTGTTCCAGCGCAATTCATGCTATGAGAGAGCATTACATTACTATGCGCTGGCAGATGCTTTTTTGGATGCGCAGGCTAAAAAAGAACAGGATACATATTCATTGGGGAATCTGTGTTGCTTTCTTGGGAGTAGTGGTCATTGTCTTATAGCCATTGGCAATCTTTACGAAGCAAGAGAGAATGCAAGGCGCATTACGGAAGCCTATGAGCAGATGAAGAAAATCGGGGAATCCAGAGACGATTTTGGAATATTGACATTTCTTGCGGATCTGGCTTACGCAGAAGGTAAGATCGAACTTTGCGAAAATCAGCTTGCAAAGGCAAAAGAGCATTTTCACCAGAGTGATAATTATACAGATTACCTTGACGATATACTATTCTACATCAGGCTGCATATGGATTTGAATAGAATTGGTGAAGCTGTCGAAATTCTAGATTATTTTATCGAAAAATGCGAAGAGGATGAAGCTTCTTTTTATATTTACAGCAGTTTCTTAAGCAAGAGGATAGTATGTGCGAAAATTTTGCACAAGAGTGATGATTATGAGAAGTATACTGATAAGTTTTTAAAGGCATACAACAGCCGTGGGGCATTTAACATGGAGGCTGTATTGCAGGCAGAGATAAATTATAAGGAGGCGGCACGTCTACAGAAAGCACAGGAAGAGCTGTCTTCACGAAACGAAGAGCTACTGATGAAATCTAATCATGATACTCTGACCAGGCTTCCGAACCGCTCATACTGGCACAGTTACGCTGAGAATGCACTTTCACACGCTATCAAAGAAGGACATCATTTCGGAGTTGAGATACTCGATATAGATTGTTTTAAAAATGTCAACGACACATATGGACATATAGAAGGAGACAGATATCTTGTGGAGGTCGCAGATGCTTTATTTCACATGGCAAAGCATAATAAAAACGTATTCGTAGCGCGTTATGGTGGTGACGAATTTGTCGTAGTATATGATAATATGAGCGACGAAGAGATTTTTGAGTGTATGAAAAATCTAAGTAATACAGCGCATTATATAGCACTTGCGGACAATAGTCCTATAGGTGTTCCGTATATTACATTATCTCAGGGCTGTTGCAATCGTATACCGGCATCATTGAACCGCCTGTGGGATTATCTTGCCAAGGCGGACAAGTTGCTATATCAGGTAAAGCGTGATCATAAAGATGGCTATATTATAAATGAAAAGAAGTCGTATTGATAAGAAACAGTCTTGTACTTTAAGGTATGAGATTGTTTTTTTAGACTTCCATATAACATTATTTCCCGGCTACAATCAGATCAATTCCGGCTTTTTCATATATTCCCACCGTTTCAGGTGAAATCTCTGAATCTGTTATTACCATATTGATGTCATCAAGCGAAGCATAGCTTGAGATTGATGTAGTATCGAACTTGGTGTGATCGACAAGAGCGATGGTTTTGGCAGAGGCTTTTATGCACATGCGCTTTAAGTCTGCCTCATAGATGCTGAAATCGGTCAGACCATCCTCCACGGAAAATCCCCTTGCGGATACAAATGCTATATCGGTATGGATCTTTTTGAGAAGCTCCTCACCGAGTAGTCCCTCAATAGAAGCGGAAGCGGAGGTAACGATGCCGCCTGTAAGGATAACGGTTATTCCCGGAATGTCCTTTAGCTCGAGAGCCAGATTGATACCGTTAGTGATGACAGTAAGCTCGGTAAAACCGACAAGTTTCATGCCGAGTGTGTAGGCAGTGGAGCTTGCGTCAAGGAAAATGCACATATGATCTCTGACCAGATTGATAGCTTCATCGGCAATCTCTTCTTTTGCATCTTTATTTTCAAGCGCACGATCGTGGAAGAAATAAGCTCTTGCAGTAAGATCTGCGATGTCATTTGTTTTATCCCTGTAGATGGCTCCTCCGTGTGTCTTGGTTAGAAGCTTGTCCTTATCCATCTGATTGAGATCAGTTCTTATTGTAGTGGTTGAAACACCGAGCAGTTCGCTCAGTTCGTTTGTGGTTGCTTTTCTATTTTCTTTTAAATAATCGAGTATCTGTTGTTGTCTTTCTAATTGAAGCATATATTGTCCTCTTTCTTTTTTTCCGTGCTTTTTTTGTTTTATTACAATATTTGTTAATAATGTAGAACTGTACTATAAAGTATAACAAGTCACTATTATGTAATTATAATGTTGTACTTGGTGTAGCATATATTTGTGCTAAAAAAATATCATATGTAAAGCTTATACATTAGTTCATATGCACTTTCGTATGTTCTTATTATTTTATCTATTTATATAATACAACGAAGCGAAAATAAAAGCTAGCACTTTTGTTTTTTTACTTTTGTTTGCGTTTTTGCATTTTGCTATTGCATTTTTGCTTTTGAAGTGTTATATTTATATCATCGAATAAACGCAAACACAAAAATACATAACGGAGGTATTGAAAATGAAATTTTTCGTAGATACAGCAAACGTTGAGGACATTAAGAAAGCAAATGACATGGGAGTTATCTGTGGAGTTACAACAAACCCTTCACTTATTGCAAAAGAGGGCAGAGACTTCAATGAGGTAATAATAGAGATCACATCTATCGTTGATGGACCTATCAGCGGAGAGGTTAAAGCAACAACAGTTGACGCAGAGGGCATGATCCAAGAGGGACGCGAGATAGCAGCTATCCATCCAAACATGGTAGTAAAAATCCCTATGACAGTTGAGGGACTTAAAGCAGTAAAGGTTCTTTCTTCTGAGGGTATCAAGACAAACGTAACACTTATCTTCTCTGCAAACCAGGCAATCCTTGCAGCAAACGCAGGTGCTACATATGTTTCTCCATTCCTTGGCAGACTTGATGACATCAGCCAGCCTGGTATCGAGCTTATCAGACAGATCGCAGAGATCTTTGATATCTATGGATACGAGACAGAGATCATCGCAGCATCTATCAGAAATCCAATCCATGTAACAGATTGCGCTCTTGCAGGTGCTGATATTGCAACAATCCCTTACAAAGTTATCGAGCAGATGACAAAGCATCCTCTTACTGATCAGGGAATCGTTAAATTCCAGGCAGACTACAAAGCAGTTTTCGGTGAATAAGATTTAGTGATCAGGTAAATATAAAATCGGAGGCTGGTCATACTTATGGATTTCCGGTCTCCGGGTATGTATAACAGGAGAACAAAATGAACAAATTAGAACTTCAGATAACAGCAAATGAAGTCCGCAAGGGCATCGTTACTGCTGTTCATGCAGCAAAAGCCGGACATCCGGGCGGATCACTTTCTGCTGCTGATATTTTTACATATTTATATTTCGAGGAAATGAACATCGATCCAAAGGACCCGAAGAAAGCTGACAGAGACCGTTTCGTGCTTTCAAAGGGACACACAGCTCCGGGACTTTACTCTACACTTGCACAGAGAGGTTATTTCCCAGTTGAGGATCTTAAGACACTTCGCCACCTTGGCTCATATCTGCAGGGACATCCTGATATGAAGCACATTCCGGGTGTTGATATGTCGAGCGGATCATTAGGACAGGGAATTTCAGCAGCAGTAGGTATGGCACTTTCTGCCAAGCTTACAAACGATGATTACAGAGTATACACACTTCTTGGTGATGGCGAGATCCAGGAAGGACAGGTATGGGAGGCTGCCATGTTCGCAGGCTTCAGAAAACTCGATAACCTTGTTGTGATCGTTGACAACAACGGACTTCAGATCGACGGACCTGTAGATCAGGTATGTTCACCATATCCTATTGATGAGAAATTCAAAGCCTTCAATTTCCATGTGATCGATCTTAAGGACGGAAACGACATGGATCAGATCGCAGATGCTTTCAAAGAGGCTAGAAATACAAAGGGACAGCCGACAGCTATTATCGCCCACACAGTAAAGGGCAAGGGTGTCTCATTCATGGAAAATCAGGTTGGATGGCATGGAAAAGCTCCAAATGACGAGGAGTATGCGATTGCCATGGAAGATCTGAGAAAGGAAGGTGAAGCATTATGTCAGAAGTAAAGAAGATCGCTACACGTGTCAGCTATGGAAACGCACTTGTAGAGCTTGCAAAAGAGCACGATGACGTATATGTCTTAGACGCTGACCTTGCCGCTGCTACTCAGACAGCCATCTTCAAAAAAGAATACCCAAAGCGTCATATCGACTGTGGTATTGCAGAGTGCAATATGATGGGTATTGCAGCAGGAATTGCTGCTACAGGAAAAGTTCCGTTTGCCAGCTCATTTGCCATGTTCGCAGCAGGACGAGCATTCGAGCAGGTACGTAACTCTATCGGATATCCGCATCTTAATGTAAAGATCGGTGCGACACACGCAGGAATTTCAGTAGGAGAGGACGGAGCAACACACCAGTGTAATGAGGATATCGCACTTATGAGATCTATCCCGGGCATGGTAGTTCTCAATCCGAGTGATGATATAGAGGCAAAAGCCGCTGTAAAAGCCGCTTATGAGCATCAGGGACCTGTATACATGAGATTCGGAAGGCTTGCTGCTCCGATCATCAATGACAACCCTGATTACAAATTCGAGATCGGAAAAGGTGTTACTCTCCGTGAGGGCACTGATGTAGCGATCATAGCTACAGGACTTTGTGTATCAGAGTCACTTGCAGCAGCAGAAAAGCTTGCAGCAGACGGCATAAATGCAAAGGTTATCAATATACATACTATCAAGCCTCTCGATGAGGAGCTTGTTGTAGCCGCAGCAAAAGAATGTGGCAAAGTAGTTACTGTTGAGGAACACTCTGTTATCGGAGGCTTAGGATCAGCAGTATGTGAGACGCTTTCACGCAAAGCACCTACACCTGTTAAGACAATAGGTATACAGGACTGCTTTGGTGAGTCAGGTCCTGCCGTAGCTCTCTTAGAGAAATACGGACTTAACGCAGAGGGCATTTATGCTTCTGTAAAGGAATTTGTATAAGTTCCAATATAAATAATTTGTTTTATCATTTTTCATATTTTCCCAATCAATTTTATATAATAAACTAACTAATGAACAGAAAGAGGCAGCCGCAAGGCTGCCTCTTTCGTTTAATGAAACCTTAGAGATCTGATTTATCTAATATATTGTGCTTTCCTGATATAGCTTCTTTCGTAATATCTGTGATATGAGCTTTGGCGGCAGCCTTGTCGCGTGAAGCGATAAGAGAAGCCAGCCGTTTGTTGTTTGCAATAAGTGTGGCTTTGCCGTTATTTAATATAAAGCGAAGCCAGAGCTTGCATACCAGCTCTTTAAAAGAAGTAAATATGAGTGGGAGAACTATGTTTTCCGAGATAAAAGCGAGCTGATGGTATAACTTGAAAGTAGTCTCAATAATCTCATCATTGGTATTATTTTCATCTATGCTGTCAGCTATTTTTGTGAGTGTGCGGATATCCTTGTCGCTAGCGTAGTCTATAGCCAGATCGGCAGCCATATTTACGAGGATTATCCTGATCTCGAGGATAGAGCGGGTCTCATCTTTGGCAAGAGTTCCGCCATTGTATCTGATGATGGAAGAAAAAGTCTCGAGTGTACCGTTTTTGTAGAAATCTTCCACGAATGTACCTACGCGCGGCTTGATGATAAGAAAACCTTTCTGCTCAAGCTCTGCGATACCTGTGTTTACAACGGCGCGGCTTACCTGCATTGAGGCGGCAAGCTCCCTTTCGCTTGGGAGCTTGTCACCGACTTTTAGTTCTCCCGATAATATTTTATTTTCCAGTTCCCTGACAAACAGATCTTTCAGGGATGGTGTTGAGATCTTTTGAAATTGCATGTTATACTCCGTTCAGATGATTTTGTTGAGTTTGTCATCACCAACCATGATAAAGTAAAAAACGGAGCGCGTCAATTAATTATAATTTATTGCGAGTTATTGTTCACACCTTACAGTGTGACAGACAACTATTACACCTTTTACCTATTCAATAAAAAACGTAGCGGCATCGCTTTTTTCGGAAAGTGTCAGAGCCCCGTCCTTTACAGAAAGATATTTACCTGGCTGTGATACGCTCTCAAAAGATACTCCGGCCTTGTCATCAAAGCCCTGCAATGACTTAAAAGTCTGCTTTTTGGCTGTGGCATCGGAGGCATCCGTATCCTGTGCCAGAGTCACAGAACCGTCCTTGTTTGCGGTGATATAAAGTCCTGCTTTATTTTCGGACTGGATGGAAACATATGACTCCACGGATGAGTCAGCTTTTCCGGCAGTAAGTACCCATTTACTGTCAGTATCGAGATCACCTATATCCATGCCGAGTTTTACTTTTTTGTAAGGATAGTCGCTGTCTACGATTGAGTTTACAAAGCCTTCGTGGGCGAGGTTTTTACCATCCTTGGTTGAAAGGGTTACGGTACTTCCACCAAGCCCTGATGCGGTTTCCTCGAAATTATCTATGCTGCCGTCATCGTTAAACTTAAGTTCTGTGATACAAGCACTTCGTCTGTAGCCGTTGCCGCCCGGAAGTGATCCGTCGTGGTAGACAAAGTAGGTTTTGCCCTTGAAATCAAATACTGCCATGTGGTTTGTGTTTGAGGTGGCTGTCGGATACATGATCACATTGCCGAACTTCCATTTGCCACTTGAGAGATCATCGGTTGTGGCGTATGCCATGTTCTCGCGCCATGAATAGGCATAAAACAGATAATAGTCACCGTAGTAATTGCCGTTTTCGTCTTGTCTGCGGTAAAGCCATGGTGCTTCGGTATAGTTTTCAAGGCCGGTTTTCTGATAGGCAATATCGGCTTCCTCGAAATTGTCACCGCTTGTGATCTCTCCGTCACCGTTCTGGTCTTTTACGGATATCATATCTTCGTTTAGTTCACATATGAAAAACATGCCGTTTCCCCATGCCAGATAGCGGTGTTCTTCACCGGACTCGTCTGTCTCGATCCATACGGTAGGATCAATGTCATTAAATGTGGAAAGCTGCGGCTTTGTCACACTGCCCTTTACAAGCGGCTGTCCTATATCTGTGAAAGGACCTGTAGGACTGTCGGAGGTGGCAACACCGATAGACTGCTTGCCGGATTTGTCCCAGCTGCAGTAGTAAAGATAGTATTTGTCATGATATTTTGCGACCTGACTCGCCCATGCGGATACATCATCCTTTGCCCAGCTTACGGTGTCCATGGTCATGACGCTGCCCTCGGGTGTCCAGTTTATCATGTCGGTGGAAGAGTAGCACAGATATTCGGGAATTTCATAGACGGAATTTTTGACCTGCTCATCGGTCGATGCATCGTGACCGGTGTAAAGATAAACGGTGTCACCATCCACCAGCACGGACGGATCTCCTCCATATGTAAGTTCTGATGTGGCAGTTGTGCCATCTTCTGTGGATGAAGATGTCTGTGCATTTCCCACCATAGGATTTGTGGAAGCAGACTTCTCCAGAGTCACTTCCTTATTTGCCCCACAGCCTGTGACCGCGAGTGCCACAAGCATAACCAATACAATTTTTTTCTTCATTTACCTCTCCTTTAATCATTTGATAAAAATTAAAATATTTTAATAAATCATAAAATACTTGTTGTAATATGTCAAGCAATCTGATATATTAAAAACATAAATGCTGGGCAATGTGTAACTTAATAAATTTTGATATTAACGATCAACAGGGAGGATTTTTAAGATGAGAAATGGAAAGAAAAAGGCCATTTCCTGTACACTTGTCGCAGCGACAGCGTTAGGGCTTGCAGCATGCGGGACAACGAATTATGACTTTAAAGTCAGTTACGATGGAATAAAAACAGGAGATGTTTCATCGGGTGTATCGGTACATGATCCATCAATCATAAAGGCGGATGGTACGTATTACATTTTTGGTTCCCATATGTCGGCAGCAAAGAGTGACGATCTTTTGAACTGGGAAAAGGTCGCAGATGGATACAGCAAGACCAATCCTGTCTACGGACAGATCTATGACGTGGCAGATGAGGCTTTTGCTTATTCGGGAAATAAGGACAGTCTGATCCAGACGGACGATAAACAGACACATGTGTGGGCACCTGATGTGATCTACAATGAGGCAACAGGGCTTTACTACATGTATTACTGCACATCATCCACCTGGAATGCATCAAACCTGTGTTACGGCACATCAAAGACACCCGAAGGACCATACGAGTGGCAGGGAGCTTTGATATATTCAGGTTTTAACAGGAAAACAATATCAGGAACAAATGTGCTTGATTATGTGGATGAGGACTATGCATACAAAAATTACATTAAATCAGGTGCATACAACTATGATGATTATCCAAATGCCATAGATCCGACAGTTTTCTACGATGAGGACGGCAGAATGTGGATGGTATACGGCTCATGGAGCGGTGGAATTTTTCTTCTCGAGCTTGATCCACAGACCGGACTTGTTATCCACCCGGAGGCAGATGAGGAGAACAATGTAGATCCATACTACGGCAAACGTCTTTTGGGTGGTGGACACATTTCCATAGAGGGACCTTATATCATGTATGATGAGGCAAGCGGTTACTATTATCTGTATGTATCATACGGTTCGCTTACCAGCAACGGAGGATATCAGGTCAGAGTGTTTCGCTCAAAGACAGTCGACGGTGATTATGTGGATATGAACGGTGAATATCCTGAAAAAAGTGCACAGCATCAGAACTACGGACTAAAGCTTACCGGAAACTATAAGCTGCCTAGTCTTGATAAGGCATATATGGCAACCGGTCACAACTCTGCCTTTGTAGATGATGACGGCAAGATGTATCTCGTATATCACACCAGATTCAACGACGGTGGCGAAGGACATTCTCCTAGAGTACATCAGATGCTTATAAATGAGGAAGGCTGGCCATGTGAGCTGCCATACCAGACACAGGGCGAGACTGTGAGCGAGGACGGTTACGATAAGAGCGATATCGTTGGACGTTACTATGTGATCAATCAGGGTACGGACATCAGCGAAAAGATCGCCAACCCGAAGATCTTTTACCTTGAGAAAAACGGCAAAGTAAAAGGTGAAAAGACAGAAGGCACATGGACATATAACAAAGGCTCATACTACATGGATATCACGATAGACGGTGAGAAATTTACTGGAGTATTCTGCCAGATGAAGGACGAGGCAGGAACAGATGTGATGACATTCTCGGCAGTAGGGAACAATGAGAGCGTATGGGGCGTAAAATATATTGATTAAAGGAGAAAAACATGGATAATACATTAAAATATAACGAGCCATGGATACTGCAGCGCGCAGATCCATATGTATACAGACACACAGAAGGAACCTATTATTTTACTGCATCGGTACCTGAATATGACAAGATAATCTTAAGAAAATCAGACACACTCGCAGGCCTACAGAGTGCCCCTGAGACGGAAATCTGGCACAAGCATGAGAGCGGACCTCAGAGCATCCATATCTGGGCTCCTGAGATCCATTATCTGTTCGGCAAATGGTATATCTACTATGCTGGTGGAGATAAGGACGATATCTGGGCAATCAGACCATATGTATTAGAGTGTCAGGGGGATGATCCGATAAATGATCCGTGGATAGAAAAAGGCAAGATGCACAGAGCAGAAGATGATGAATTCTCTTTTGAGGCATTTTCACTTGACGCGACAGTATTTGAGGTAAACGGAGACTGGTATTATATCTGGGCTGAAAAGGTAGGAGTAGGCAAGCAGATATCAAATCTCTACATAGCGCGCATGAAAAACGGCTACACACTCGATACGGTTCAGGTGCTTCTGACCACACCCGACTATGACTGGGAACGTCATGGATTCTGGGTAAACGAAGGCCCGGCTGTTATCCAGCGCAATGGCAAGATATTTGTCACATACTCAGCCAGCGACACAGGCATCCACTACTGCATGGGAATGCTCACAGCGGATGCAGACGCAGATCTTCTTGATCCGCTTTCATGGAAAAAGGAGCGTTACCCTGTGCTTGGATCGGATGCAGGCGTAGGAGTATATGGTCCGGGACATAATTCATTTACAGTGGATGATGAGGGAAATGATATCGTGGTATATCATGCAAGAACAGAGACTGAGATAGTGGGAGATCCGCTTTACAATCCGAACCGCCATGCGATGCTCATGAAGCTGAAGTGGGAGGACGGCAGACCGGTGTTCTCATTCTCCTAAGTACTGGTCGACACTTCCTGCATATTATATAGTTTAGAGCCGCCGGGTGTGTGGGTGTGTGCGACTGCCGGTAGCGGAACTAGTTTAAATTGCTAATTTATTGGTGTGGATTTTAGGCTCTTTTGATTATTTATGTTCATTCGACAGCTGTACACTTACACCGTGGTGTTCGCCTG
>CAVABC010000081.1:0-14781 GCA_963586665.1 Acutalibacteraceae bacterium | reverse complement strand
TGCTCATCAACTCTCACACCGTGTACCACAAATCTGTATGTATCCCCACTCGTAGAGCAGGTAGAAAGTGTCACTATCTTGTCATCCTTTGTAGGCACAATACCGGTATCCCTCATGGAAGATGCCGCCATCTTGGAAACAAAGTCTCCAAATGTATCATCCGGTGCAAATCCTACCGTATATTCATCACTCGAATCGTCAACCGTCTCATAGGAAAATACCTGATATCTGTATTTTTTGCCGTCAACCAATATCTGGAAATACTGATGACTGTCATAATAAGTCTCATCGCGGTTATAGTATTTTAATTTTCCAAACATTGACAGATTTTTCATATTGTGTCCGTATATGATCGTGTGGCAATCATTAAAATCAGGATTGTTCTCGCCCTCTAAGAATATAGATCCGGCTGTCGCGGCCTCCCTCTCAAAGGTCTTTCTGAGGTAATAGCTGTCATCACCCGAGTACATGATCGGATAGCTGATATCCTCATTCTCAAAATATATCCAGCCTATCACATCATCATTCTGCTCTTTTAAGCTGGCAAAATCAACCGTGATGTCATCATACCAGGGTGTCTCTGACTCGGTACTTTCTGTATTTTTTTCACTGCTTTCCGATACATACTCCTTCTGAAGTTTGTCATAGGTATCATCGGAAGTCTTATAATCCATAAATATCTTAAACAGGTTATATCCTGAGAAGATCACAAGTACAATGCCGACAATAAGCAGTAAATATGATATAAAACCTCTTTTACGAGGTGCTTTTTCCTTATTTTTCATGTCTGTGCTCCTAATTTTATTTTTTCCATTATTTCGTGATTTCATCACTCAATCACTTCGCCGTTCGCCAAAAGTGAGCAAGCTCCCTATGGCTCTTTTACGCTCATTATATCATATAATACAAAGAGCAGTACAGAAAATTTTCTGTACTGCTCATATAAGAATTCCATAACTAAAATGCAGGCCACTCGCCTTTAAAATTATCTGCCTGAACGGCATACGCTGTGATATTGACATTGAATGTCTCCCCAGCGATCTCATTACCCCAGGATGACGGTATCGATACTGTATCGAAAATATTTATGACCTCATCTGCTGACACTATATCTGAATAATACAGATATCCGTCCTCTTTCAGAGTCCATTTTTCATTTTCGGCTACAGATCTTCTGATATTGTCCGTAAGCTCCGCCATATGGGCATCAAGCTCAGATGAACTGCTTTCGGCTGTCACCATAACCCTTATGTACGCATCCTCGGAATCGCTGTCTACCACTACATTTGCTATCTTTGACACTTCATCTCTCGGCACTATACCATCGTATATTATGCCGTTTTCCGTAATCTCCACAGACTCACCCTCATCCGTATCCTCAACGAGATCTATTCCCACTCTTCCCATCGTGAATACGTTTGAAGCACTGTCTTTGTCAGTAAAGTAAGCAAGTGTTGCGCCCATCGCAAGCACTCCTGCTAAAGAAGCTGCCGCGACGGACAATCCCAGTCTTTTATTTTTCATAACATCCTACCGGCTTATTTGCTCTGTGCAAGATCAATAAGCTCAGCCTTTGCAGTAGCTTTGTCTACATTCTGTGCCTGAACCATGTATCCTTTTACATCGATATTGAATGTAGGAAGCACTGCTACGTCTGTTTCTTTTAAATTGCCATTGGCATCTACTGTGTAGTATTTTTCTGAAGTATCTACCGATGAGGCAGCTTCAACTGCTACATAGTATTTTCCGTCCATGACAACGGCATCAGGAGTACCTGCTTCGACATCTTTATATACGGTCTTATTGCGGTAATCACTGCTGATAACGGATTTGATTCCGGCATCAACTGTTACCTGATCGAATATCGCACTGGTCGACTCTCCGGCTCCCAAAGAATTTTTATACATGAATAATTTGTAGTCTTTTACCCCTTCCGGTGTAATCTCCTCATAATCACCGGTGTTAAATCCATCTGCTCCGGCTGTTGTGACCTTTCCATACTTGGATGTAAAATCCTCATAAGATATAGTCTGTGCCGGATCATATGTAGTATCTGTGATCGTAACCTTTACAGCAACCCATGCCTCGATCGAGT
This sequence comes from Acutalibacteraceae bacterium, assembly GCA_963586665.1. Taxonomy (GTDB): domain Bacteria; phylum Bacillota; class Clostridia; order Lachnospirales; family Lachnospiraceae; genus Roseburia. The sequence goes on along the minus strand of CAVABC010000081.1, from coordinate 12,686 downwards.
CACTGTCATTCTCTAATGTTGGTATCTTCTTAATCGCATCTCCAGGTAAAAAGTTTTCAGCTTTCTCGCTGTCAAAATCCTCCACGATTTTTCCACCGAGATCGTCGTTACCGGCAGTGAAGACGTTTGTCTTTGTCTCCGTGACATTGGTAAGATATGCAAGGGTTCCTCCTACTGCAATCGCTCCTACCATTGATACTGCGCCTAACGTTAAAGCCGCTTTCTTTTTATTCATGTGTCTCCTTTCTTATTATAAAACTAAACATTTATGTTACGCAGCTATTATAGCATTCATTGGTCACACAGAAGTCACAGGGCTATTTGTTTTTTATTTAATTTAAAGTTAATTTCCATGTCCGGTCAATTTTATCAACCGAAACAGCATCAGCAAGTACATTTACCTCAAGATGACCGTTCTTTGGTCTTTGCACACCTGACTTTAATGCCACTTTTTTGAGCAGACAGGTGGTTTCTTCATCTTTCTTAAGTATTTTATTGTAGTAATAATAACCGTCCTCTCCTATTATCCAGCCGCTGTCAGGATCATCGTTTATCGTATACTCGATCAGGGAAGCCGCATCTATGGGGCTTATGCTTCCATCATCGTTTACCCAGCTGGCTGTAAGATTTACCCTGACATAACAGTCTGCCACCTTGAGCTGTCCGTTTAAGCTGTCGTTTTTGACTGTTACCTTTTTATCTATTCCCTCTTCTGTAATATCCTCCGGCTCAAATTCCTCATTTGCCGTAATATTTATAACACCATTGCTGAAATGATTGCTTTTTGTCTCAGTCCTGTGCTGTATGTATGCAAATGTGCCTGTCGCTGTAAAAAGCAGCACTGCAATGACCGCAAGAGACGAGATAATAAGCTTTTTATTCTTTAGAATCGCCTTTGTTCTCTCCATTCTCATTCTCCATGTCTTTTTTCCTGCCGGTCTTATCCGGCCAAATCAGATCTCCCATAAACATAAGAATTGTAACAACAACGATAATGGTAATATATATGATCTTGCCCGATGTACTGCTTAACTTATCGGCAAAATAACCCAGCTTTGGAATATCAAAAACCGGCTTTCCAAGCACGCTCGACCAGCTTACGGCATTGGCATCCGATACCTGATTTGCATCACCCTGTGTAGTGTAGGTCTGTGCCTGCTCGTCTATATCTACAACCCTGTGTGTGACAAGTGTGTTATCATCCACATAAAATGTGATCGCATCACCCACCTTTATATCGGAAGTGTCCTCTTTTACATATAGAAGCGAACCCACATGATATGTAGGCTCCATGCTTCCACTGAGCACGATCATCGGCTGTATGCCGAAAAGTTTTGGCACAAACATCACTGCAATGATAAGCAGCAAAACTACTAAAACCGTTGTTATTATAAAATTCCATACTTTTTTCATGATAATATTCCTCTCTGCTATCTGTATATTGATGCATCACTGCATGTTACTTAAAAATGTTTAACACATTTGTTGTATCTGAATATATCTTTTTCATCGCCTCATCAATAGTATTTGTAAAAACAGTACCGTTTTTCACATGACCAGGCCCTATATAAAAGATGCCGTCATCTGTATTATTATTTAATCCATCTTTAACTTCTGTCTCTTTTATGCTTTTAAGCGCATATTTCCAAGACCAGTCTGTATCCTCGCACACCCGGTATATACCCTCAGAAAGACCTTTTACCTCTACGGTATTGTCAGGTGTATCGCCATCTGTGATAGTCACCTGAAAGGAATTGACTGCTTTGGCACTGCCGTCTGTGATCGCAGCAACATCTGTATCCGGTGTATACTGATATACTGTAAATACAACTGTCTGCTTTGCATCTATCAGATCTTTTTCTTTCTGGGAATAGCCAAGTCCATCTAAAAATTTTCCTTTAAAGATCTTTTGGATGGTAAGCGAACCGTCAATAACATGTGTCGTATATACTCCGGGCTTTGCGGAATGTACGGTGTAGCCGTTGCCCGTACTGCCGTTTACAAACAGTTTTCCGTCTATTGTTGAGTTTGCATTACTCTCCTCTGTCGGTTCTCCGGCAGCTCTGTATATATCAAGATAATATAATTTATCTTTAATTTCTGTTGCCTGATCAGCAGCCATCATGGCTGTGTCAGTTTTAAAATCTGCTGACAGATTTTCATTACTGTACCATTCCCAGCCAAAACCGTTTTCTTCAAGCCTGCTATACGGATATATGGTCTTTTGATCTGCTTTATCGTATGTGCTGTATGCACAAATTCCATCTAATACGTCTCTATCTACTGATACATACTGCCCTAAGAAGATAGTATTTTCCGTATCTGTCACTGTAAAGTCTATCTTTACATTTACTTTTGGCTGCGGAAAATCCTCCTTTATCTCTTTTCCTGTAGGATCAACAACCGAAATGCCTGACAGTGAGGCTGCGTTTGTCGCGACATTGTTTGCTCCGATAAAGCTGTCCTTTGCTTTTACGGTAAGTAAGTTCTGCCACGAATTTGTGCCGGTGTTGTCATACGGTATGGACTGGTCGCTCCATAGGACATAGACCATATGGTTTTCGTTGTCATATTTTACTGTTCCGCTGTTTTTTAATGTAATGCCGTTTTCACCGGCTGCATTTATCATTGCCTCATCTATGATATTTCCATCATCATCCAACAGATCAAACTCAGGTGCTATATAGTCCTTTACTACAGCTCCTGCCAGAAACTCCTCAGTTATATACGGATTTTCTGTTGTGGCATAAGCTCCAAGCTGTATCTGATATGTTCTTTCATCCCAGTTTAAAAGTTTAACCGTCTTTAAACTTTTAAATTCAGTCTCAGTACGGACAGTGATACCGGGTGTTACTATTTTTGCCTCAGGGATTGTAAAGCTCATCTGGCAGTTTGACAGATTGGCTCCTCTTTCCATATAAAGCACCGTAAGTCTGTGTACGGCATTTTTCTGCTCCTCGTCAGTTGCTCCGACACCCTGCTTTAATCCAAGATACTGCCACAGATCCACCGTATCTGTAAGCGCATCGTGTATTCCACCGAGGTCAATCACGACTTTTTTTCCATCGAGTATCACCCATAGGTCATCATCTCCCGTAAATGAATAGTTTAATGGTCCGACATAATCTCCAAGTGTAAACTCGATATCATATCTCATTCCAAAATAATAATTATGAGCTAAGCCGCCTCCTCCATCGTATACATTGGACGCAGCTCCATCCAGTGGGAAGAAATCATTTCCTGCGTTTGCCACATGCTTTCCGTTTGGATCATTTACGGATTTAAGCGTATAGCTGTCCCCCGACCTGTCAAAATCAAGCGTGTATCCGGTAAGTATACTTTTTCCTGCCTTTGGCTCATCCGAAAAGCATCCCGGCTCGTCAACCGAAAAAATTACATCTTTGTAATCTGCCGACAGTCCTGTTATAATGCCTGTTTTCTTCGCACTTTTTCCGCTTCCCGAGGTATATATGTTTATGTTCTTTCTATTTACGTATGTGTTGTACTGATTTCCTGAGAAATTCTGTGATACCGTACCTATAGCAAATCTGTTGTTCTTTTTTAAACCCTCGGGATAGTTTGCAGAGGTATTGATACTTTTCTGCGGCTGCGCATTGTACTTATCATCATAAGGCTTTACGAGATAGTCATAAAAGACAGTATCTCCGCTTATATTTACAGCTTTCTTTGAATAGTACACTTTTATGGTGGCATCATCATATAATTTTATCTCTGTGTAGTCCTGCAGTTGTTGTTCACTGCCATCATCATTCGACAGCATCACCACGCGGTCTATATCCCAGTTTGTAGCTTTATCGTAGCCTGAGATTATCTGTCCGGGCGCAAGTGCAATGCTGTCATCGGAGTATATTTTTTCGACCTCACTGTAGTGTAAAAGTGTCACCGTTATATCTTTCGTACCCATGTTGACAATAACATTTTCATCCTTAGTATCCTCTTCGGCATTTATCTGCATCGTAAAAGACGAAATCGCCATAAAACACATCAGCAGGAATGCCGTAATGCGGGTTACTAATTTTGCAGTCCTCATCTGCAACCTCCTTTTTTATATCTCAATGGGCTTTGTAATACCTACAAAAACCCATTGTCTTTATACATTATATCATATATTGGTCACACGAAAGTCACACCAACTAAAAAAGATGGCCTATAAAGTACCATCTTCTTTAACTAAACTATTGTAACGTGAAACCGGCTCGATATCGATCTTCATCTCGATAGTGTCCGGTAACTGACACTGCTTTTTAAATTTCTTTACGATACGGTCAGCCACCAGAGGAGCCAGATCGTACTCGCACTTCGATAACAGTATGATATACTGCGTATCGCTGTATTTCGCCGCGACATCACCGACGCGCAGACACATACGGAGCACATTTTCAAGGCTCTCCATAGCCTTTTCATATCTGTAGCGCAACACAACCTCCGAATTGTTGATCTTCGAGCAGAATGTAATAAGAAGTAAATTCTGCGGCACAGGTGTCCTCTCGCTTTTTCTGACCTCAAGATGATATATCTCCTTAAAGACCGGATAACCGCAGAAAAATACACCATCCATGTCATCATCATTTATATCTTCCTTTATCTCATCGATATCGTAGCTCGACTGTCCCTTTGTAACGGATAAAAGTTCTTCGTATACTTTGTTGAGCATGACAGTCTTTCTGACTCCAAGCTCTTTATCCATTATGGATCTGGCTTTCTCATATGACTCAAATGCAAGCTGCACCTTTTTCATACGCATGCGCGCCTGGATCAGGTAACAATACAACTGCTCATCGCCATGCTCATACGCTATTGCCGAATTGCAGAGCATTTCAAGTTCCTCATATTTTTCCACTGCAATATAAAGCTCTGCCAGAGACTTTACCGCAGTGATATACAGTGAATGATAGTATGTATTGAGCGTCATGACCCAGTGTATATCAGCCCATGCCGCCATAAAATCACCGTTGTACAGATCAACAGCTTTTTCATATTTGCTTATCGCAGCCTCGATATCCTTGTGTTTTAATACATCCGCCTCCTTAAGCAGTGTATCAAACTCCTCGATATCAAGTGATATCTCGACTTCCGGATTCCATCTGTACGAGCCTCTTCTACTCGCGATTATATAATCATTCTCTCCAAAAGTCTCTTTAAGTCCCTTTCTAAGCCGATAAATCAAGTTCTTTAGTGCGCCACCCGGATTGTCAGTCTGCTCTTCATCCTGCCAGACCGCACCCGATATCTCATCGATTCCAAGTGCCCTGTCTCTGTTTTTCGCCAGATAGACAAACAATTTCCCGACTTTTGCGGATTTCCACCAGCTTTCGTCCATTACCTTTTCTCCATCGGTAACACAGAAAGTTCCTAATGTACTTAATCTAATCATCCAATTCCCTTCCAATCTTTACTTTTTCCTACCTTATCATCTATAAATTATACCATTTTTACCTTGGTAAATCATCTTTTTTTGCCAAATTTGTTCAATAAAATAACCGTAGCTATGATTATTGCTGTCACCGCACTAAAAATCACAAGTACTAAAAAAGTCACATCTTTTTCATCAGCTGCAGCGGCATGCGGTGTATCATTTTCTGTGATCTCTGTTGTTTTTGCGCCATCTGTATCTGTATTATCCGTGTCAGTCTGAGACGAATTGTTCTGGTCGGCATTATCGGTATCTGTATTATCTATGTCAGTATTAGCTGTGTCAGTATCGTTTGCATCTGCATTAGCTGCGTCAGTATTATCTGTATCCGGGTTACCCGCATTGGTATTGTTTGATGCGGTCATAGTTCCGGCATTACCATTTCGTCCGTTATAATCGCCTGCCTGTAATGCACCATCAGTTCCCTGCGCAGACCGGTTTCCTGTATACCCTGTCGATACAGTATCCGGACCTGAATTATTCGCTGACGCTGTATTTATCGTTATTATCTGATCCTGTGTCAGATATCTGTATGCAGTCTCATAAGTTGTATTTGTCATGCCATCATTAGAACCATCAGTACTGCCTATATATGCATAAAAGAATGTATATCCGTTATCTTTTCCGCGTTCAAGATTAAAACTGCATTTATTTTCTGCTGAAGCATAAGACTCCACAAGTGCTGCGTTCATTTCTATGCAGTCACCTGCATTACCGTAATTGATGTATGGAGCACTTATCTGCCTCGTATATTTTCCGCTTGCAGAATCATAGCTGTCCACATCCACATATCTGATGGTATACATCACAGAATCTACCAGCACTCCATAATCAAGCACGTACTCAGCATTATTTTTTATCTTCCTATCAGGATCAAATCCCCACTTTTCTGCCGACAGTAGTGTATATCCCTCATGACTTGTCACACTTCCGAAAAGCACATCCGCATCTGATATTCCAAAACCTGCATAGAGCACCTCTCCCACTGTAGCCGCGCGATCTTTAGAAACTTTAATTCTGATATAATTTTTATTTACATCAACCAGTCTATCATCTTTTACCATTGCCTTTGTCACAGACTCATTTATATATCCGGCATCGCCTGCCCTGAAAGTGATGGAAACCGTCTGCGAAGCCATGACATGATCTGCCGGAAAAAACATGGCACAGGTACACATGACACACATCATGGAAATGATATTTTTAACAGTTCTTTTATTCTTTATCTTTCTGATCAGCACAAAGCCAAGCATACCGGCTCCCACTAAAGCGATAACAAAATAAATCCATATATTGTTTGTGTCGCCTGTCTTTACATATCTGTAAATTGGATTTGTTTTTATTATGTCAACGATATTTTTGCTTACATTCCGGTGTGTGGTAGTGCCATGCGTATATGTATCTGTTTTAAAGCAAAGCTGCAGTTTTGCGACTGCGTTCGCATAGTTTATATCATTTCCCTCACCGTTTAGATACAGGGTAATATAGAGATTTGTACTTTCCTGCGGCTTTAGTGTTGCAAAAAATGTATAATTTTCTATTTCCTTTATCTCTGCAAGTCCATCATTGCTGGCAGCTCCGGTGCTGTCATAACCACCAGCCTCTTTTGAGAGCATTGATACGGCAGTTTTTTGATCCTCTCCTATAAGAAGATCAAATTTATATGCTGCACCCTCCGTACAGTTACATTCCTCAAGCGTACTTATGGTATTCTGTGATATGTAAAAATTCTGCGCTTCCGTTGAATTGTTTTTTACCGTTATCTTTTCTGTTCTCGTATCTCCCGGTGCCATATCATCAAATGCACTGTAATTTATTTCATCTACACTTAATTTTCCGTTTTTATCAAGTACAACTTCTGTATCTTTTGCACAAATATTTGTCACTCCACCAAGCAGTGCAGCTATCACAAGGCACAATGTCAGTACTATCTTTTTCATAACCTACTCCTAATCTTATTCATTTTCCGTTTCCGAAATATATGTAATATTGCCATTATCATCAAATTCTGGGAAAACTCCCCACTCGGCAGCTATTGCCGCTTTGGCATTATCCTTTTGTACTGCATCAACTGTTGTCTCTATCGTAAATTTTCTGCCACTGTATTCGTTGCCTATTGATGGATCAAACTCTATACTGCTCAAAAAATCATTAGATTTTTCGCCTTTTTCAAGAGGTCGGACACCATACATGACAATCTGTTCATCGTCAAAATATGCGATTATCCAGTCTCCAGCACGGTATTGCTTTTCATATGAATCAACATACTTATCAAGTGTGATATTTGTTCCATCTGTTTCGATATTTAATTTTACAGCCGCATCGTCCGGTTTATTTTCTTTGACATCTGCACCATCAAAGCCATAATATATATTGACCTTTGTATATATGTCGTAGCTTCCTCCTGCGCTGTGCTCTCCTCCGACATTTAACACGGAATAGTCCAGTTCTGCCACATCTCCTGGATTTACTTTTAAATCGGTTTGGATTTTTGCGTTTTCGGTGACTCCCAATGTTTTCTCTGATATTGTTTTAGTGACCTTAGCACTCTCAGCCGTATTAAGTGCAAGCGAACCGCCTACTCCGGCAGCCGCTGCAGCTGTAAGTGTCAAAGTCAATACCTGATACTTTTTCTTCACTTTACTTCCTCCAAAAGATATATAATCTTACATATGTTATTATACTCACTTTCGGTCACACGGAAGTCACACAAAAACATCTTCAAGAATGTTTTACGAAAAAATAAGAATGAATTGTGTCGATATATGTATGTAAGGTCTAGAATTTTCTCAAATCATCACTGTCGTCATCCACAGTGTTCTCAATCTTCATGATCTTTACAAAATATGAATAGTCATCATTTACCTTTACCTCACAGCGATCCCCCACCTTGTGTCCAAATATGGCTGCACCGAGAGGAGACTCCTTACTTATGAGGTTTTTGAGTGAATTGCCTCTTACCGTGGTAACGATCTTGTAAGTCTCAGTCTCATCATCATCCTCGAAATATACCTCTACAGTGTTGAACATTCCAACCTCGTCATCCTTTGACTCGTCAGATATGACAACCGCTGTTTTTATCATCTTCTCGAGGTATCGGATACGGCTCTCATTCTGGTTTTTGAACTGTTTTGCAGCCTTGTACTCGAAATTCTCACTCAGATCGCCCTGCGCCCTTGCTACCTTTACGTCATCCAGAGCCTGTTTTCTTACTACAAGCTTGCGGTACTCTATCTCATCCTCCATCTTTTTGATGTCATTTGCAGTTAATTCATCATGCATTACATTATCCTTCTTTCCTTTTTATCATTATATAGCATAAACTCCCCATACGCTCGCGACCACAGATCATCATAAGAGATGACTTTATGCAATACATACAGGAAGTTTAATTAAATCATATTTTAATAATCAGTGGAAATGATTACAATAAGCCGACTATACCACAAAGCAGCACTATCGCACCGAGCACTATACGATACCAGCCGAATACGATAAAGTTATGCTTCTTTATGTAGCCCATCAGGAACTTAATTACGACAAGTGATACAACAAATGCCACAACCATACCAATGATAAGTATCGCAGCCTCTTCTTCCGTAAAATGAAAACCGAATTTCCAGAGCTTTAAGAGACTTGCACCGAACATAACAGGTATTGCAAGGAAAAATGTATACTCAGCAGCCACTGTTCTTGAAACACCGATAAGGAGTGCTCCTACGATCGTAGCACCCGAGCGTGATGTTCCCGGGAATACAGCCGCTATAAGCTGGAATAATCCGATAAGGAGTGCTGTTGTATAGCTGATATCGACAAGCGAATTGATCTTTGCCGATGTGCCTTTGTGTCTTGTCTCAACTACTATAAATGCGATACCGAAAAGTATGAGCATGATAGCTACTGTCTGGAAATTGTAGAAAAGCTTCTCGAATACATCATCGAAAAGCACACCGATAACGCCAGCCGGTACCGTAGATACTAAAATGTGGAACCAAAGCACAAATATATCCGTCTTGATCCAAGCTCCTACACCTGTCTTTGCCAGAGGCGCTTTGTTATCCTTTTTACCAAACGGCCATATCTGACTCCAGAAAAGAACAACTACCGCCATGATGGCACCAAGCTGGATGACAACCTCAAACATACTGTAGAAATCATCCGGGTTCTTTCCTATTCTAAGTGGTAATATCTCGTTTAACAGGATCATATGTCCGGTACTGCTGATCGGGAGCCATTCTGTGATTCCCTCAACTATACCGAATATGATAGTTTTAATAATGTCAAAAAAATCCATAATCTTTCCATCCTTTTTATATTATTTTTACAACTTCCTTATTATATTACTTTTTCCCCTCATAAGTCTACGAAAAACGTGTAAAATTTAACGAAAATTTATCTTTTCTTAAAGATAAATTCAATGTAAAATAACATATGGGAAATAAATAACAGAAAGGATCAAAACACATGAAGAAAAAATTAAGTATTCTGCTGTGTCTGTCACTATTATTGCTCACAGGCTGTCGTGCCTCAGGCAATACCATCCGCTTCGGTGCTGCAGACATAGGCGGTATGTACTATTCATTTGCAAATACCTTTACCGAACTGGCAAATGAACAGTCTACCGATTATACATTTGAGGTGCGCACCACTGCCGGTTCATCCGCCAATCTGCGCCTTTTATCTGATAATTATATTGAGCTGGGTATCGCACAGGCTGATCTTATCGATGATGCTTATCAGAAAAACAGTAACCTGCGCGCCATTGCCGGACTCTACACTGAAGCCTGCCAGATTGTGGTAAGGGCTGATTCTGATATCGAAACACTTGATGATCTTGTACATCATACGGTAAGTGTCGGAGCCGAGGAATCAGGAACAGAGCTTAACGCCAACCAGATTCTTGAATTTGCCGGCATCCCTGACTCTATCGTGACAAAGAAAAATCTCGACTATATCGAGGCCGCACATGAGCTTGAATCAGGCGATATAGATGCTTTTTTCTGTACAGCAGGAATTACTACCACAGTGATCGATGAGCTGTCGCGTGAATGTGATATCCGCCTCATACCAATAGGTGACAATGTCATAAAGAAGATGCTCTCAAGCTCTGATGCCTACTCAGCCACATATATCCCTACAGGCACCTACAATGGGCAGGATCAGGACATCAAGACCATAGGCGTCAAATCAGTTCTTGTCACATCCGATTCCATGTCTGATGAACTGATAGAACAGCTTACACGCATGCTTTTTGAAAAAACAAAGGAACTGCAGTATTCTACCTCTTTAAACCTGCAGCTCGATGAGGATTTTGCCGTGGACGGCATACCTATTCCATTCCACTCAGGTGCTCTCGCGTACTATGAGTCAAAAGGAATTGACGTAAATACACAGTAACAAACAGAAAGGCTTAACATGAAAATTCAATTAGATATGTATCAGACACTTGCCATCGCGGTTCTGGTACTCTTACTCGGAAGTTTTTTAAGGAAACGGATCGGTTTTCTGGAAAAATTCTGTATTCCGGCTCCTGTAATCGGTGGTCTGCTCTTTGCGATCATGACCTGCATATGCTATGTTACCGGAATAGCCGAATTTTCCTTTGACGATACGCTTCGTGAGGTGTGCATGGTATTTTTCTTTACATCCGTAGGATTTCAGGCAAACCTCAAAGTACTAAAAAGCGGAGGAAAATCACTTATAATTTTCCTTGGACTTGTTATCACACTGATACTTTTGCAGAACTTTACTGCCGTTGGACTGGCAAAGCTCTTAGGACTTGATCCTCTCATCGGTATGTGTACGGGATCTATCCCTATGGTCGGTGGTCACGGTACTGCCGGTGCATTCGGACCTGTTCTGGAGGATTTCAATATCTCCGGTGCTACTACGATATGTACAGCCGCTGCTACTTTCGGCCTTATATTCGGAAGTCTTGTAGGTGGTCCGCTCGGAAAGCGTCTTATCGAAAAACACAACCTGCTTGACACTGTCGCAACAGAGGATGACAGCCTGCTTGTGGAAGATGAGAAAAAGCATGAGAGACATACAAATATGTATCCTGCCGCAGTATTCCAGCTTATCCTTGCAATAGGTCTTGGAACGATTTTTTCAATGTTTCTTACCAAGACAGGGCTTACCTTCCCTATATATATCGGAGCCATGCTTGCAGCCGCTCTGATGCGTAATATATGCGAGTACTCAAACATCACAACTATCCATATGGGTGAGATAAACGATCTCGGTGGTATAAGCCTCTCCCTCTTCCTTGGAATGGCTATGATCACATTAAAGCTCTGGGAGCTTGCATCACTTGCCCTGCCGCTTGTGATACTGCTTGCAGCGCAGGTTATCCTTATATGTGTTTTCACTTACTTTATCGAGTTCAACATCATGGGGCGCGACTACGATGCCGCTATCCTCGTTGCAGGAACCTGCGGCTTCGGTATGGGTGCCACACCTAATGCCATGGCAAATATGCAGGCTGTTTGCGAGAAATACGTGCCATCTGTAAAGGCTTACCTGCTTATACCTCTTATCGGAAGTTTGTTTGCTGACTTCCTTAACAGTCTTGTTATTACATTCTTTATTAATATACTATAGGATTGAGGAGTACATTATGTTAGAGAAATTAAAGAAATTTTTTGAAGCAAAAAAAGAACAGCATGAACATGACTACAACCTTACCTTTGATAATGTAGCTATTCCGGAGGTGCATACACACAAGTCGGATGAGCATGATTCCGATGAGGAAGATCACTCTCCTATCAGCTATGACAATGTGGCTATTCCAGAGGTGCATATACGCAGTAAGCACGATAAATCGAGCAGGTAAAGCTCATACAGCATATGCTGAAATTGCTATGATATAAAATAAATATGTGCATTAAAAAATCCGCTGTCCGGTAAAACCGGATAGCGGATTTTATTTTATAATTTATATTTCAGACTATGCTAAAATCAAATGTCATGGGGCAATATCATATATCCTCATTTGGGGCAAAAAAAATATCCTCTATACCATGTTCGATTATGCGTCTTTCTCTTCCCAAATATTATTATATTTTTGCTCTGACATATTTTTTATTCCTAATAACAAGACGATTTTGGCACATTATTTCTATTAATCTATTTATTTAATAATGCTTTAAATCCCTTTAAAATCAAGGTTTTTCTCTATATTTAAAATATTTATATAAATAAAAATGACCTCAACAGCCTGTATTTCTACAGACCATTAAGGTCATTCTAC
>CAVABC010000080.1:0-15263 GCA_963586665.1 Acutalibacteraceae bacterium | reverse complement strand
GAACAGCTTACAAAGGATTACATAGATGATCTTGTGCTGGCGGCACCTATGCATGATGTCGGAAAGATCGCCATACCGGATGCAATTTTGCAGAAACCGGGACGGCTTACGGATGAAGAATTTGAGATAATGAAAACACATGCCGCAAGAGGCGGAAGGATAATTCAGGAGACATTTGGAAATCTCGGTGATGATGAGTATGAAAAAATGGCATATGAAGTCGCAAGGTACCACCACGAAAAGTGGAATGGAAAAGGATATCCTGACGGACTTTCGAGAAAAGAGATACCGCTTTCGGCAAGGATCATGGCAGTGGCAGACGTATTTGATGCGGTTTCGGCAAAACGTTGTTACAGGGATGCCATGCCGCTTGAACAGTGTTTTAGCATCATAGAGAACGGAAGTGGACAGGACTTTGATCCGGTGATCGCGGATGTGTTTCTTGATATGAGAGATGAGATAAGTGAGATCTGTTGCAAAACATCATGATATATCAATCCAAAACAATAATATAGTGTACAAATGTTCGGATATATGCTATCATTTTAGTAAAGTTTCGGATGGCAGATATAGTTTTAAATGTTTAAGAGAGGATTTATATGATAGAGGTAAAAAATATTTCAAAAGACTTTGTATTGCAGAAGAAATACCCGGGATTAAAGGGCGCGATAAAAGGTCTGTTTTCCAATGAGAAGACGATAAAAAAAGCAGTGGATGATATTTCATTTACTATAGATGACGGAGAAGTAGTCGGATACATCGGCAGCAACGGAGCCGGAAAATCAACTACGATAAAGATGATGACGGGTATTCTCTCACCGACAAAGGGAGAGTGTCTGGTAAACGGCATTAATCCAAGCAAAAAAAGAAAGGAAAACGCACAGAATATTGGTGTCGTGTTCGGGCAGAGGACACAGTTGTGGTGGGATCTGCCGCTTTCCGAGTCTTTTACGATCTTAAAGGAAATCTATAACGTATCGGATGCCGATTACAAAGACCGTATGAAGTTTTTAGATGATGTGCTGCAGTTGTCGGAGTTTTTTGACAGACCTGTGCGTACACTTTCGCTTGGACAGCGCATGAGAGCGGATCTTGGAGCAGCACTTCTGCACAATCCAAAGGTGCTTTATCTGGACGAGCCTACGATCGGACTTGACCTTGTGGTAAAGGACAATATCCGTGCAGCGATAAAGGAGATAAACGAAAAGTACAATACGACAGTCATACTTACGACACACGATATTGGCGATATCGAGGAGCTTTGCAGCAGGATAATAATTATCGATGCGGGCAAAAAGATATATGACGGCTCATTGGAGCAGCTAAAGGATACCTATGGCACAAAGCGCAAAGTGTCAATGGAAGTAAAACAGCCTAAGGCTCTGGAAAGTTATGAGCTGTACAAGGTTTTGGGAGTAAAACCGGATGAGTGCAACACAGATATGGATTTTCAGAAAAATATCTTTTCGGTTTCCTTTGACAAGCACAAGATACAGATACCGCAGATATTATCTGAGGTGATGAAAGTTACGGAGGTCAGCGATATCCAGATACAGGAGACAGAGCTGGCAGAAATTGTAAAAGATATCTATAATAACACGCAGAAAGACTTAAATGGGAGGGGATCATGAGTAAAAAATTACGAATATATCTGCCATTTGCGTCAAATGAGCTGAAAAGACAGCTTGCGTACAGAGGAGCCTTTTATCTATTTATGTTTATAAGCACTTTTGGCTCTTTTATCAGCTATTTTCTGTGGATGGCGATATACAAAAGTTCACCGCAGAACACACTCGGTGGATTTACAAAAAATGAGATGATCACGTACGTTTTTATGGTTTACGTGACTTCGTCCATAGTTACGATCTCAATAGCGGACTGGGTAAGCGATGATGTCGTAAAGGGAACGGTTGCAATGAACCTTATCAAGCCTATTGATTACAGGATGAGCCTTATATCTCGCGCGCTTGGCAATATGATATACAGGTTTATGGCTCCATCGGTTTTCATATGGATAGGCCTGGAGATTTACCGCGTAAAAGGGCTTGGAATGGCAGTCACACCGATAGCAAATATGCTTTGTTATCTGGTAAGCTGCATCATGAGCTTCCTTATATATGTACTGTTTGATTTCTGTTTTGGAATGATAGCATTTTTTACAACATACATATTCGGAATGCTTATGGTAAAGGATGCGCTGCTTGGATTTTTGATGGGACAGCTCATACCGATAAGCTTTTTCCCGGAGACGGTGCAGAGATTATTTGATTTTCTTCCGTTTTCATCGATGGTATACACTCCGGTGATGATCTATCTTGGCAAATACGATACAGCAGAGCTTGTTTTTGTGATGATGCGTCAGGCTGTATGGATCGTTATACTTTATATGCTTGGCAGCTTTATATGGAAACAGGTCACAAAGCGTCTGGTAGTGTTGGGAGGTTAGTATGGAAACGATAAAGCGATATATGCGGTTGTACCGCGTTCTGATATCACAGTTTTTTAAGGTGATATTACAGTCGAAAGTAGATTTCCTGATGGGATTGTTTGGATTTTTCTTCACACAGATCATGGGAATTTTGTTTTTGTATCTGGTGTTTGAGCAGATACCGTCATTGCAGGGCTGGACACTCGATCAGCTTATATTTATTTATGGTTTTGCGCAGATTCCGAGGGGTATAGACCATCTGTTTACGGACAATATATGGCTTGTTGCGTGGAGAATGGTCATAAACGGTGATTTCGACAGATATATGCTTCGTCCGATGAATATATTTTTTCAGGTGATCAGTGAAAAATTACAGCCGGATGCGATCGGAGAGCTGCTTGTCGGCACGATACTCATAGTACGATCGCTCATGAAAGGTATCGTGGTGGTGGATTTTGTGCATATACTGATGTTTTTTGTATCGATCATAGCCGGAGCACTTATTTATACTGCGGTCAAGCTGTTCTTTGCATCCTGGGCATTCTGGGTAAAGATAAGCGGTCCGTTTTTACAGGTGGCATATGAGATGGCTGATTTTGCAAAATATCCTACACAGATATATGCAAAGCTGGTCAGATTTATCATTACATGGATCATTCCGTTTGCGTTTGTGGCATATCTGCCGGCAAGCTATTTTCTCGGAGTCGGGGGACATCCGGGCGATATGGCGGGCAGCATTGCCGTGATCGGAGTAGAATGGATCATTGCGGTAGTTTTCTGTGTTATAGCGTATGCACTGTTTTCAAAGGGCACTAAGATCTACGAGAGTGCCGGAAATTAAATTGTTTAATTTTTTCTTATCTTTTTAATATTTTGAGTGACAAAACAATATATTTATAATAAAATTGTATTGTTAATTTATTAATAAAAAGCATACGAAAGAGAGGAGAAAAAGTTATGCAGGACATTAGTATTGTCGGAATCATCATAGGTGTGATTGTCCTTGTTATCCTGTTATTTATGGCAATCGGATATGTAAAGGCACCACCTGATATGGCTTACATCATTTCCGGTGTAAAGAAGAAGTCAAAGGTAGTTATCGGAAAGGCGAGTATACGTATTCCGTTTTTCGAGCGTCTCGATAAGTTAAACCTCAGGCTGATACCCATCGATGTAAAGACGAGCAATGCCGTACCGACAGCGGATTACATCAATATCAACGTTGATGCTACGGTAAACGTAAAGATCAGTAACAACCCGGAGAAGCTGCGTCTTGCCGCGGAGAACTTCCTTAACAAAAACACTGAGTATATTGCCAGTGTTGCCAGAGAGGTTCTAGAGGGTAATGTACGTGAGATAGTTGGAAAGATGAAACTCGAGGAGATGGTTTCAGACCGTCAGAAGTTTGCCAATCTCGTAAAAGAAAATGCAGAGCCGGATCTTGCGGCAATGGGACTTGACATCATAAGTTTCAACGTACAGAATTTCGTTGATGCCAATGAGGTAATCGAAAATCTCGGTATTGACAATATCGTAAAGATTAAAAAGGCTGCTGCCATCGCAAGGGCAGAGAGTGAAAGAGACATCAAGGTAGCACAGGCTTCAGCAGATAAAGAGTCAAATGATGCAGCAGTTGCAGCACAGACAGAGATCGCAAAGAAGCAGAATGAGTTGGCTATCAAGAAATCAGAGCTTCAGATGGAGGCTGATACAAAGAAGGCTATGGCAGATGCCGCTTACGACATCCAGAAAGAGGAACAGCGTAAGACTATCGAGGTTGCCACAGCAAATGCTGATATCGCAAAGCAGGAGCGCGAGATCGAGTTAAAGCAGAAAGAGGTTGCGGTCACAGAGCAGTCTCTTGAGGCAGAAGTCAAGAAAAAAGCAGAAGCCAATAAATACGCAGCACAGCAGCAGGCAGAGGCACAGCTCTACCAGCGTCAGAAGGAAGCAGAGGCAAGACAGTTCGAGGCACAGCGTCAGGCTGAGGCACAAAAGGCAGAAGCAGAGGCCATGAGATATGCCAAGGAGCAGGAAGCTGCTGGTATCCGTGCAGTCGGAGAGGCAGAGGCATCCGCTATCCAGGCAAAAGGTATTGCAGAGGCTGAGGCTATGGAGAAAAAGGCTGAGGCTTATGCTAAGTACAACAAGGCAGCCGTTGCCGAGATGATGATCAAGGTACTTCCTGATATCGCAGCCAAGGTTGCAGAGCCACTCGGACAGATCGACAAGATTACTATTATCGGTGGCGGTGAGGGCAGCAACGGTGTAGATCAGGTTGCCGGAAATGTGCCGGTTGTTATGGCAAAGGTCTTTGAGAGTATGAAAGAGGCTACTGGTATTGACCTTGCAGAGATCATCAATGCTGATTCATACGATGCGAAGGTCAACCGCAATGTAAATGTATCAGGACTTGACGGAGTAAATCTTGTCGTAAATGCCGATACAAATACGGATAAGTCTAAGACCAAAACTGTAACAGAAGATTAAAGTTAATACCTACAAAGTCAAAAAGTTCCCCATCATTTATTGGCGGGGAACTTCGTTTATTTAAATTTTTGTTGAATAACCGCAGTGTTTGTAATATAATAGGCACTGCGGTTGTGATCATATAACAATCCGCGGTAACTATAAGAATTGAATATGTAGCTACAAGGTGTCGGAGCAGATATGGTATTTTGCCTACAGTTATTGTATGACTGGCAGAGGTGTATACAGTATGGCTCCGGTGAAAAGGGAAACAGGTGCAAATCCTGTACGAACTCGTCACCGTAATCAGGGAGTGACGGCCGCTATATCACTGGGCAACCGGGAAGATGGCCGAAGCGATGATCTTTAAGCCGGGAGACCTGCCTTTTAGTTGTACGGAAACAATATTTGTTTCAAACCACGAGTAATTGGTTGTACGTGATGAAATTTATGGTACATATGTTTTTTAATATTTCATATTATATGCATATGGCAGTTTTTATTTCTGACATGTATGGCTCTTTTATCCGTTAAGGAAAAAGAGTCTTTATTTTTGGTGCGGTAAGTAATGACAATGATGTTTTCGACTTGCATATTTAATTTTAACTAACCCGGCACGAAAGTGCTAAAATTTAAGGGAAAAGGAGAAAACATGAAAAAGAAATTAGTAGTAGTACTTATGTCAGCACTCATGGCAGCTACAGCAGTAACAGGCTGTGGAAACAATAACAGTGATGCAAAGAAAGATACACAGGTATCTTCACAGACAGAAAGCGAGAGCGAGACAAACGCTGACGCAGATCAGGAGGCGGCAGATCACGTGGCAGATTTAATCGATGCAATCTATGTTCAGGAGAGAACAGACGATACTGATAAGCAGTGCGAGGAGGCAAAAGCAGCCTGGGATGCACTTACAGATGCACAGAAAGAGCTCGTAGAGGGCGAGAATGCAGATCCTGACTATTTCGGAAGAGATACAGGAGATGCTTCAAAGGATGATCCTAGAAATCAGGATGATATCGGGGACAACGAGATCCTTGTAGTAAGTTTTGGTACTTCCTTCAACGACAGCCGTGTAGCTGATATCAAGGGTGTTGAGGATGCTATCGCAGCAGCAAACCCTGACTGGTCAGTAAGAAGAGCATTTACAGCACAGATCATCATCAACCATGTTCAGGCAAGGGATGGAGAGAAAATCGACAACATGGATCAGGCACTTGAGCGTGCAGTTGCAAACGGTGTTAAGAACCTCGTGGTTCAGCCTACACACCTTATGCATGGTGCGGAGTATGACGAGATGAAAGAGGCTGTTGAGTCATACAGCGACAAGTTCGAGTCTGTTAAGATTGCAGAGCCATTACTTGGAGAGGTCGGAGCAGATGCTACAGTTGTAAATGAAGATAAAAAAGCCGTTGCAGAAACTCTTACAGCAGAGGCTGTAAAGGTAGCCGGATATGACAGTCTTGATGCAGCAAAAGAGGATGGCACAGCATTCGTATTCATGGGACACGGTACAAGCCATACTGCAAAGGTTTCTTACAGCCAGATGCAGACACAGATGACAGATCTTGGATATGACAACGTATTCATCGGAACTGTTGAGGGTGAGCCTGAGGATACAGCATGCGAGGCTGTTATCGAGAAAGTTGCAAATGCAGGCTATAAGAAAGTTATCCTTCGTCCACTTATGGTAGTTGCAGGTGATCATGCCAACAACGATATGGCTGGAGACGATGATGATTCATGGCTTTCACAGTTTAAGGCATCAGGCAGATTCGACAGCATCGATACACAGATAAGCGGACTTGGTTCTATCGAGGGTATTGAGAAGATCTATGTAGCACATACAGCAGATGCTATGAATAAATAAAGCTGCTGACCGCGTTAATACCGTGATCACAGCAAGAACATAACAAACAGGAGCAGATATTTAAAATGAAAAATCTATTTAAGAAAAAGTACGTCACAATCGCAGCGGCAGCTATGGCAGTCTGCATGAGCATTACAGCATGTTCTTCTACAGACAATAAGGACAAATCCGCTACTGAGGCAGTTTCACAAAAAGCCACAGAGAGCACTCAGAAAGCAGAAGAGACTTCAAAGATCAATCTTGCAGACGGAACTTACACAGCAGAGTTTACTACTGACAGCTCAATGTTTCACGTAAATGAGGAATATGATAATAAGGGAACACTTACTGTAAAGGATGGCAAGGCAACGATCCATATTACACTTACGTCAAAGAATATAGTAAATCTCTTTTTAGGAACAGCAGAGGATGCCCAGAAAGACGGAGCAGAGCTTTTAGAGCCTACAACTGATACTGTAAATTACAGTGATGGCACAACCGATGAGGTAAATGGATTTGATGTACCTGTTCCTGTTTTAGATGAGGAATTTGATCTTGCACTTATCGGAACAAAGGGTGTGTGGTATGACCACAAGGTAAAGGTGTCAAACCCACAGCCAAAGACTGATGATGCACAGGATACAGAAAGTGCACAGCTTCCTGACGGAACATATAATATTGATCTCGATTTCGAGGGTGGAAGCGGAAAGGCAAGCATTTCTTCTCCTGCTGAGGTTACTATAAGCGGTGGTGAGGCTGTTGCCACAGTAGAGTGGAGCAGTCCAAACTACGATTATATGATCGTAGGCGGTGAAAAATATCTGCCTGTAAATACAGAGGGAAACTCTGTATTTGAGATACCGGTAACACTTGATACACCTATGCAGGTGATCGGTGATACCGTAGCCATGAGCAAACCACACGAGATAGAGTACACACTTACTTTCCATTCAGAGTCAGCACAGGAAGTGCTTGGCGAGGATGGAGAATAAAGGTATCAGATCATTAGAGGAATTTGTGATATGACTGGAAGAAAAAGAATAATTACATTAGGTATTGTATTTATGACAGGACTGCTGGGGCTTTTTGGCTGCGGCAGTCCTTCTTCCGCTTATAAGGATACACAGGCGGAGACAACAAAAGATGAGAGTACACTCGTCTATGAGCGCAGCATGGAGCTTTCCTATGCGAAAAATTTTACGGTAAATTACTATGAGGGTGGATACAAGATACTTACTACTATGGATGGTACTAAGATACTCACAGTTCCTGAGGATAAGGAAACTCCAAAAGGAATTGACGATGATACGATCGTGCTGAAAGAACCGGTAGGCAATTTGTATCTGGTTTCATCGGCTGTTATGGATATGTTTGACAAGATAGATGCCATAGACACGATAAAGTTCTCGGGACAGAAAGCGGATAGCTGGTATATAGATGGTGCAAAAGAGGCAATGGAGGCCGGTGATCTTGTATATGCCGGAAAATACAGTAAACCGGACTATGAGCTTTTGGTTTCAGGCAACTGCTCACTTGCTATAGAAAATAAGATGATAACACATTCACCGGAAGTACTTGAAATGCTGGAAAGCTTTGATATACCGGCTGTTATCGAGTATTCAAGCTATGAATCAGAGCCGCTTGGAAGAATGGAATGGGTGAAATTCTTCGGGGCACTCACAGACAGGGAGGAAGAGGCCGGGAAGGTATTTGATGAGCAGAAGAAAATCGTGGACTCTATCGTGGAGGCTGATGGCAGGCAGTCTGATAATTCGCAGAGTATTGATGAGGAACACAACACAGTTGCATTTTTCTATATCACCTCAAATGGTCTGGCGCAGGTCAGAAAGAGCACCGACTACGTGCCAAAGATGATCTCGCTTGCCGGAGGCCGGTATATATTTGATGATCTGACTGATGATACACCGGGCAGATCTACCATGAGTATGCAGCTTGAGGACTTTTATAATGGTGCGATAGATGCTGATTATCTGATCTATAACAGTGCAATAGACGGTGGAGTCAAGGATATGGCAGAGCTTATAGACAAGTGTCCGGTGCTGGCGGATTTTAAGGCTGTCAAAAATGGAAATGTCTGGTGTACCACAAATGATATGTACCAGCAGTCGATGTCGATCGGATATATGATAGATGATATGCATTCCATGCTTGTCGGGGCAGATGAGAGTGAAATGAAATATCTTTTTAAATTGAAATGATAGTATTATAATATGATTAAAGGGTTAAAAGGTATAGCATCGGAGAAATAACATGGAACAGAAGAGGAAAAGACGATATCTTGCAACATTTATAATATTGGCTGTGCTTGTGATCGCATTTCTGATATTAAATATATGTATCGGAACAGTGCAGATATCGCTGTCACAGGCATGGGCTGCGATTTCTGACAGATCGAACAAACTGGGCAGGATAATAATGGACATCCGTATGCCGCGTACACTTGCAGCACTCATACTCGGAGGTGCGCTTGCACTCGCAGGATATCTGCTGCAGACATTTTTCCATAATCCGATAGCAGGGCCGTTTGTGCTCGGCATATCATCGGGAGCAAAAATGGTAGTTGCCCTTGTCATGGTCTTTCTGCTGGGAAATTCCGTAAAGGTAAGCTCGGCAGCAATGATCGCAGCGGCATTTATCGGAGCAATGATATCTATGGGCTTTGTGCTTCTGATGTCAAAACGTGTAAACAATATGTCTATGCTTGTGGTAAGCGGTGTGATGATAGGATATATATGCTCGGCAGTCACAGAGCTTGTAGTAACTTTTGCGGATGATGCAGATATTGTAAATCTGCATAACTGGTCTCGCGGCAGCTTTTCAGGAATGACGTGGAGCAATGTTGCCGCTATGAGTGTTGTGACCGGAATTACAGTAGTACTTGTTTTTATGTTGTCGAAGCCGCTCGGGGCTTACCAGATGGGCGAGACATATGCCAAAAACATGGGGGTAAATGTCAGGTCACTGCGTATTGCCATGGTCATTTTATCGAGCATACTTTCAGCGTGCATTGTGGCTTTTGCAGGTCCGATCTCTTTTGTCGGCATTGCAGTGCCGCATATTGTAAAAAGCATGTTAAAAAGTACAAAACCGATACTTATGATCCCGGCATGTTTTCTTGGTGGCAGTGTATTCTGTCTGTTCTGTGATCTTCTGGCAAGGATGCTTTTTGCACCGACAGAGCTTAGTATCAGCACGGTTACGGCTGTATTTGGCGCGCCTGTAGTGCTGTGGGTTATGGTAAAGCGCAATAAGGAGAAAAATATCTGATGGAATATTATTTTAAGGCTGAAAAAATGACTGTCGGATATGACGGCAGACCTCTTATAGAAAATATTGATTTTTCACTGAAAAAGGGTGAGATACTCACGCTTATCGGACCAAACGGTGCAGGAAAATCCACGATATTAAAAAGCATCACAAGACAGCTTGAAAAACTTGCCGGAACAGTATATATCGGTGGCAGGGATCAAAAAGAAATGTCTGCAAATGAGCTGGCACGAAATATGGCGGTTGTCACAACACAGCGCATAAAGGCAGAGCTTATGACCTGTGAGGATGTTGTAGCAACAGGCAGATATCCGTATACAGGCAGGTTTGGTCTGCTTTCCGACTCGGACAGGCAGATCGTAAAAGAGGCAATGGAGCTTGTAAATGTAACCGGGATAAAGGACAGGGATTTTTCACGGATAAGCGACGGACAAAGGCAGCGTATCATGCTTGCCAGAGCCATATGCCAGCAGCCGCAGATCATAGTGCTCGATGAACCGACTTCGTATCTGGATATCAAGTATAAGCTCGAGTTTTTATCGGTATTACAGCAGTTAAAGAGGCAGAAAAATCTTACGGTTATCATGTCATTGCATGAGCTTGATCTGGCAGAGCGCGTATCGGATAAGATACTTTGTGTGTCGGGAGATTTTGTGGATCGCTGCGGAAGACCGGAGGAGATATTTACGGCAGGATATATTTCAAAGCTTTTTGATATAAGCTCAGGCAGTTATGATGAAATAGGTGAGGATACAGAGCTTGCCGCACCACAGGGAAAGCCAAAAGTGTTTGTCATTGCGGGCTGCGGCAGTGGAAGAAAAATATTCAGAAAGCTTCAGCGCACCGGTACGGCATTTTATACAGGGATAATAAGTCAGAACGATCTCGATTATCCATCGGCAAAGGCACTTGCAACGGAAGTTGTGGAGACAGCGGCATTTGAACCTGTGGCAGATGAGCTTATGGAAGAAGCAAAGCGGCTTATTGATTCATGCGAAAAGGTGATCTGTGTAAGACAGCAGTTTGGGACATATGAAGAGTACAACAGGAAGTTGTATGAGTATGCGGTAGCAGAGAATAAGTTGACATCGATTGATTTATAAGAAAAGGAATGAAATATGGCGAAAGTGATAATGATACAGGGCACGATGTCAAGTGCCGGAAAGAGCTTTCTGGTTGCCGGACTGTGCAGGATATTTAAACAGGACGGCTACAGGGCAGCCCCGTTTAAATCACAGAATATGGCACTCAACTCTTACATTACGGATGAGGGACTTGAGATGGGAAGGGCGCAGGTCATGCAGGCTGAGGCGGCTGGAATACGCCCGATGGTGTGCATGAATCCGATACTTTTAAAACCTACTAATAATATAGGCTCACAGGTCATTGTGAACGGACAGGTGATCGGCAACATGGCGGCAAAGGACTATTTCAAGTATAAAACAAGCCTCATACCTGATATAAAAAAGGCTTTTAAGGAGCTTGAAAAGCACGCGGATATTATTGTGATTGAGGGAGCAGGAAGTCCGGCAGAGATCAATCTGAAAGAAAATGATATAGTAAATATGGGAATGGCACATATGGTAAATGCTCCTGTTCTCTTAGTCGGAGATATTGACAGAGGCGGTGTTTTTGCGCAGCTTCTCGGTACGCTCATGCTGCTTACGGATGAGGAAAAGGACAGAGTAAAGGGACTTATCATAAACAAATTCCGGGGAGACAAGAGCATACTTGATCCCGGCATAGATATGCTTGAGGAAAAGGGGCATGTAAAAGTTGCCGGAGTAGTGCCGTATATGGATATTGCTCTCGAGGATGAGGACAGTCTGACGGAGCGTTTTGACAGAAAGGATGAGGGAATAATCGATATCGCTGTCATAAGATATCCGAGGATTTCGAACTTTACTGATTTTAATGTGTTTGAACAGATGAAAGAGGTAACGGTGCGCTATGTCACATCAGTATCTGAACTGCATCACCCTGATATGATATTCCTTCCGGGCAGTAAAAACACAATGGGAGATCTCAAATGGATGCGCCAGAATGGACTTGAGGTAGCAATCAAGAAACTGTCGGAGACAATTCCGGTTTTCGGCATATGTGGAGGCTACCAGATGCTTGGAAACAGCATAAGTGATCCTGATGCCATCGAGGAGGGCGGTTTTATAAGAGGCATGGAGCTGCTTCCGACAAAGACAATTCTTCAAAAGCAGAAAAAACGCGCTCAGGTGACAGGGCAGACTGCTGCTGTAGATGGTGTGCTTTCAGGAATATCAGGGCTGGAGTTTAAGGGGTATGAAATCCATATGGGGACTACAAATGTAGTAAATAGTACTGATAAATCAGAGCTTTTAAATAAAAACTCGCAGAACGATATATTAATAAGCAGCCAAAAAGAAAAATGTGATAATCCGATACAGCCGGAAAATATAATTTCGGATGGCGCAAATGTATACGGCTCATACATACATGGTCTGTTTGACAGTGCCGCAATAGCGGAACACATAGTTGAATATCTGGCAAAGAAAAAAGGTGTCAGCATATCAGGTGGAGTGCTCGAGGATTATCAGTCGTTTAAGGAAAAGCAGTATGATAAGCTGGCGGATACGTTAAGGCAGTACCTTGATATGGATGAGATATACGGAATGCTTCGCGAGGCAAAGATTAATTGAAATTACTGAAAAGTTATTAGTACAGAAAACGGATAAATTATATGTTTGAGAATATAGAAGAATTAAAAAATATCAATATAACAGAACCAGATAAAATTGTATATAAAAAAGTTCAGGATAACTGGGATGCTGTTGCAAAGCCGCTTGATGGCATGGGAAGATTTGAAAAGATCATAGATCAGATCGGAGCGATACAGGGTAGCGCACAGATAGATATTTCAAAAAAAGCAGTTATAATAATGTGTGCAGACAACGGAGTGGTTGCAGAAGGCGTAAGCCAGTCAGGGCAGGAGGTTACTCTTGCGGTAGCTCATTCGATGGCGAAAAAGCAGTCCTCTGTCGGACGAATGGCAGAAATGATCGGTGCAGAAACTATTCCGGTGGACATAGGAATAAACAGTACTGAAAAAATAGACGGAGTGCTTGATAGAAAAGTAAGCTGCGGCACGAAAAATTTTGCTCTTGAACCGGCAATGACGCAGGAAGAGACATTAAAGGCGATAGAGACAGGCATTGATCTTGTGCGTTCATGCAAAGAAGCCGGATATGGACTACTGGCAACAGGTGAGATGGGTATAGGAAATACAACGACCAGCGCGGCTGTGGCTGCGGCACTTTTAGGCTGTGATGCAGAGCTTGTTACCGGAAAGGGCGCAGGGCTTGATGATAAAGGACTTACGATAAAGATAAATGTCATAAAAAATGCACTTAAAAAATATGAGCTATATGATGCTGATGCATTTACCATTTTAAGGACAGTTGGAGGACTAGATATTGCAGGTCTTGCAGGAGTGTGTATAGGTGGTGCGATTTATCATGTTCCGATAGTGCTTGATGGTGTGATAAGCATGGCAGCGGCACTGTGCGCAGATCGTATGGTCGGTGGGGTAAAGGCTTTTGTCATTCCATCACACACCGGAAAAGAGCCTGCGGTAAAACTTCTTGCAGAGGTACTTGACATAGAACCGGTCATAGACGGACAGCTCGCACTTGGGGAAGGAACCGGTGCGGTCATGATGTTTTCACTTCTTGACATGGCGATGAGCATTTACGGTGACAGAACCACGTTTGACGATATAAAAGTGGAGCAGTATGAGAGGTACGAATAATGATGACTGTGATAACAGGCGGCAGTGGCAGCGGCAAGTCTGCATATGCCGAAGATTATATTGGGCAGATTGCAGTAAAATCCGACCACTGCAACAAATACTATATTGCCACGATGAAGGTTTATGATGCCGAAGGTCAAAAAAAGATAGACAGACACAGGCGGCTTCGGCAGGGTAAGGGGTTTATCACGATAGAACAGCCTACTGATATAGAAAATACAATAAAAACAATAAAAAATCAGCAAAACACTAATTTTAATAATAGTGATCTTGATTTAAGTGTTACTGATACCCATATTGCGGCACTTCTCGAATGTATGTCAAACCTTGTGGCAAATGAGATGTTTACCGATGATGGAAATGGAAATTCAAAGATAGTACCGGCAGATATTGTTTGCGAAAAGATCACAAATGGAATAAGGGCAATCAAAGATACTTTGGATGATCTTGTGATAGTGACCAACAACGTGTTTGAGGATGGGATAGAGTATGATGATACGACCATGGAATATATAAGAGCCATGGGAATTGTAAATCAGCGCATAGCAGCCATGGCAGATCATGTGATAGAGGTGGTTGTCGGAATACCGGTTGTGATACGCTGAAAAATTTATATATTAGTGGAGAAAATCATGAAAATAATAAGATCCTGTATAGTTTCATTTTCGATGTATTCAAAAATACCGATGCCGCAGTTTGAGTGGAAAGAGGATGACATGAAATATATGCTGTGCTTTTTTCCATGGATAGGTGCGGTAATAGGCGGTCTGCTGTGGCTCTGGAGGCTGCTTTGCAACAGGTTTGGCATAGGAATGATCTGTTATGTGGCAATAGGCACGCTTATCCCGCTTGCCGTGACAGGCGGCTTTCATGTGGATGGATTTATGGATACGATGGATGCGTTTCATTCGTACCAGCCGAGAGAAAAAAAGCTTGAGATATTAAAAGACTCACATATCGGAGCGTTTGCGGTTATAATGCTGGCAGCGTATGGGTTACTTTATGTGGGGGCTTTTTCGCAGATAGTAATGGGAAAAGCACTGGCAGTGTTCTGCTGTGGCTTTTTTATGGCAAGATGTTTAAGCGGTATCGCTGTTGTGACATTTAAATCAGCTAAAAGTGACGGTCTGCTTTTCATGTTTGCAGACACAGCGCAAAAGAAAATAGTAAAAGCAGCACTTTATATACAGCTTATTTTGTGTGCGGCATTTATGCTGTACATTTCACTTTGGACAGGTGTTGCGGTTATTGTTGCAGCCTTAGGCAGCTTTTTGTATTATTACTATAGGAGCAAAAAGGAACTTGGCGGAATAACCGGTGATACCGCAGGATATTTCGTGACAATATGTGAGTGTGCAATGGCTGTAGCAGCGGCTATTGTGTCGGTTGCTTTGGAAAATTTCATGTGCTAGATATTACATAACTATTAAGCAAGAAAACATATATTG
>CAVABC010000079.1:0-16101 GCA_963586665.1 Acutalibacteraceae bacterium | reverse complement strand
CTCTATATATAATTTACATGTGGGAAGTTTTTAGATGTACATTCTCCATGCAGCTCTTATCTGTGAAGAGAGTGTCTCAAATGACCATCTCTGGCTGCTTCTTACTATACTGTTTGGATCATTTATTGAAAATCCTTCATCATCATATCCTGTTATGACCATGAAATGTCCATCATCTGTGAAATCTCCCGGTCCTACATTTACTACGATAAGATTTCCGGCATCAAGCTGTGCCTTCATTTTCTCTTCATTTATGGACTGGCTCTTTGCCCTTACTCCATAATGTCTGCAACCTTCACTGATAAGTGCCCATGCACTTCCCGAACCGTCAACACTGTATCCAGCTTCCTTTGAATACTCCGCTACTGCAAGTGGTGAAGCCTCTGCATTACCGGTCAGATAAAGTACTACCATTGAAAGTGTGGTCGGTCCGCAGCCGCTTGCCGCAAGGAAATTGCCACTGTATTTCTCATAACCCCATCTCTCATCCCACTGTATAAGAAGTGGTACGGTATCCATTGAGGCTTCCTCTGTCAGGTCTATTGTATGTTCTTTCCCATGCTCTGTCGGATAATCATATACGAAGTTTATAGCTTCTTCATTCTTCTGTGCCAGTTCCTTTAACTGTCCCGGATACTTTGCGCTGTGCATGATCTCGCTTAATTCTTCCTCTTTGATCTGTGCTGCCTGTTCTGCTGAGATCTCTGTATTTTCCACGTCTGAATTATTGTAGGTATCATATCCATTGTCCGTATCTGCATTTCCCTCTGTCGGAAGTTCAGTTACACCGTTGTTTGAAGCTGTTGTATAGTCATTGTTATTTTTCTGTACATCTAAACTGTCACCTGCGGCATCAGACTCGTTTGCTTTGCCATCGCCAAGTGCTATCATCTGGCTTCCCGCAACCACAAATGACGGTACTGCTATGACAACACATAATAATATTGCTACACGACGCATCATCCTGTCCCTGCGTCTCTTGTGACGTATATTAGCACAATGCTTATGATATTTCTTTTGTGTTCTTCCCATTTTTTATCCTCCTGCATCTGATTTACAATATGTTACTGCTCATATGCCAATCTGCTCTTTATGTTCAGACCATGCATACCTGTAGCACATTTACTTTATAAATGTACTTTATCAGATGCGTTCGTTTATCCTGTCGTATAGTTGTGTCATAGTTGTAAAATATGCTCATGGAAATTTGAATAGTTTTCCATATCAATATAGGCATATATTTATACGCGATTTATATAATGACACAATCTCACCCTCTGGACTGTATTTCTGATACCTTGTGATGACCTGATACTCCATCTGTACCTTCTCCGATGAACAATAATACACATACGGATCAATGCTGGTATAATAATCGTCATCACTTATATTCGTATATCCATAATAAAATGCAGCAATCGCATTTGCAACAAAAAATTGATCTATTTTTGAATCTGTTTCCTTTGGATCACTCATGGAATAGTCACTGCCATACAATCCTGCATATGAATTTCTTACAGCAGCAGCCTGTCCCTGCGGATCATCCATATCTGTATAATAATACGTGATATAAAACGGTACTCCAATCACTGCATCAACTGCTACAAGCATTTCAGTATCATAAAGATCTAAGACAAACACCCATGCTGAAAGCTCCTTACTGATATTTGAGGACATGAAATACTCCGAAAACGAAATATCATACCCACCAACTGTATTGCCTGATACATCATATTGTACATCCTCCTCATCATATGTATCTGCTACACCTTGGTCTGATGTTCCTTGTGCTTCCGTCTCTGTACTGCTGTAAATGCCAGAGTACTTGCTTTCATATTTTTTAAGGATATCTATCTCTGATTCACTTATCATAGGAGTAAAACCTGACTTTTCCTGCTTTTTACCGGCATCTTCCAAAAAGTTCATCATATCCGTAAATGCTTGTGCTTCTGTGATTTCAGTGTCGAGTGGCTCTCTTATTTCCTGATAACTTCTGCTCAACAGATCATTTACATTGTCCTGTATCAGAGACATCATCTTTGTAAGCCGCTCATCAACCGCTATAGTTCCTGCGTATGGACTTACATCAGCGTTATTTATCGTGGTACTCGTCTTTGTTATTCCGGCAGCTTTAAGTGAGATCAAATAATTGGGTATCAGATTTCCGGCACATACAACTGCTGTGATTACAAGTATACATAGCATTTTTCCTCCAAAAATGCTGTGTCCTTTATCATTACTATGCCTGTTCTTCATCTGTTTCCTCCGCTTTTATATCAAAAAACACTTTCGTACCTTCGTCTATTTTACTCTCATAATGGATCTGTATATTATGCAGCTCTGCTATTTTTGATACTAGTGCCAGTCCTAGTCCTGCTCCGTGCTCACTTCTGGATCTGGACTTATCTACCATGTAAAAAGCCTCCGTGATGCGCTCCATATCCTCTGGAGGTATCCCTCTTCCATTGTCGGAAACCGTTATACGATAATATCTGTATGACACTTTTTTATCATCCGTATCAGATTTATCTAATCCGTTGCCGGCATCATATGAATTTGAGCTGTTATCTATATATTCCCCTGATACTTTTACACTGCTGCCGCCTGATTTTACTGCATTATCTATCAGGTTAAGGAGCATAGTCTTAAAAAGGTCATATTCCAGCCACACCCAAGCCTCATCTGCACTGTATAAAAGCTGCGTATCATGCTTTTTTGCCGCCTCACGCGCAGTATCCACGCAGTCTGCGATCACCTCTTTTATCTGTGTTTCCTCAAGCTGAAAATCATTTTTATTAAGGGTGATAAGCTCGAGTAGCTTAAAGGAAAGTGCCTCAAGTCTCATGCCCTCATTTAGTATGACTCCGGCTGCACTGTGTACCTCATCCGGTGTCATATTCTTCTGATACAGAGTATCCGCATACCCGATGATCGAGGTCATCGGAGTTTTCAGCTCATGCGCAAAGTTTGCCGTAAAATCCTCCTGTTTCTTTGCCGCTATCTGAAGCTCATATATCTTATTCTCAAGAGCCTGCGCCATATCGTTAAAGGCAGCTGCAAGCTCTCCTATCTCATCCTGTGTCTTTACATCACTTCTTGCCTTGTAATCGCCCTCGGCAAATTTTCCTGTCGTGGCAGTCAATCTGGCAAGCGGTTTCGTGATCATCCATGACAGCACAAGTATGACAGCCATACCCACACCGAGTATTACTACATAATATATGCCACATCTGCGCTGCAGCTCCTTTGACTCATCAAAAACAGCCGTAACATTTTTTTCCGTAAGCAGGGTGTATTTATTGTCGTTCAGCTTAAAAGTACTTATGACGTGAATATACTTATCGGTATTGATGTTAGTATTAGTATTAGTATTGGTATTGGTATTAGTATTTGTATCGGTGTTGCTGTTGCTATTAGTGTTAGCATTTGTATCACTGCTGTTCTGGTCATTATTTTTATTATTGTCCTCAGTCACAATACTATAGGTAAGTTCCCCATCACTTATGTTCGTATCATCTACCGGACAGTTGCATGCATCAATGTAAGTTGCCGATCCATCCGTATCCGCCAGATATATGCCTCCGTCATCTCCCACCAGAGACTTTGCCGACTGCGACATCATATCCGAAAGCTCACTCTCCACATTATCACCGTTCATATTGAGAATGACTGTCTCGATCGAGTATTTTACCATCTGATGCTGTGAAAGTGCGCTTTCCTGCTCACGCTGTATGGCATGCTCGAGCGTGTAGGATACCGTCGCATATTCCACCACACCGAGTGCAGCCGCAAGGATCGCAGTCATACCTAGAAACATCTTGTAAAAAAATTTCATTCGTGAACCTCCAGACGGTAGCCTATCCTGAAAACAGTCACTATCTTATCGTTCCAGTCAAGCTTTCTTCTTAACCTCTGTATATGCGAATCGAGTGTCCTCGTCTCTCCTGTATACTCCTCCTGCCACACAAGCTCATAAAGTCTTCTCCTGCTTAAAGCTACGTTTTTATTTTTCATAAGCTCATAGAGCAGATTAAATTCTTTTACCGTAAGATCTATCGGCACACTAGCCTTTGTCACCGTATGTGATCTTGGATCTATTGTCACATCCTCTATCTCAAGACGTGCCGCGGCACGCTGTGTGCGCCTTAGCACAGTTTCCACTCTTGCAAGCAGCTCTCCTATCTGAAACGGTTTACATATGTAATCATCTGCGCCCATGCGAAGTCCGCGTATCCGGTCATCCACCTGTCCCATCGCAGATATTATGATGACCGGAGTATCACATATTCCCCTGACATAGTCGAGTAGTTCATAACCGTTTATCTCAGGCAGCATCAGATCAAGCAGTATAAGGTCATACTCATTCTGCTCGATCTTGTCTGCTCCCGCCTTGCCGTCTAAGGCACTGTCGCATTGATAGCCCTCGGTTTTAAGCGTCTTATATATCAGATTGTTAATGTCTTTGTCATCTTCCACGATGAGGATTCTTGTCATGTGCTGCTCCTTTTTGCATACTACTACCAACTCTTATTTACAACAAGTGTAGCATTAAGTTGTGTCATAGTTGTAAAATCCATCAAATAAATCCCGATGCAATGCACCGGGATCTAAATTGCTTAAAATATATAATAATTATTCCAGTCCGTTTACTTCATCCATCCAGATGCGTCCGCATGCATCAGACGGCATACGAAGATCTCCTCTAGGCGAAACCGCAACAGTTCCAACCTTTGGTCCATCCGGCAGACATGAACGCTTGAACTGCTGTGCGAAAAATCTGCGGTAGAAATTCTTAAGCCATTTGAGTATGAACTCATCCTCATATTTTCCCTCAAATGCTATCTTTGCAAGGCGGTAAACCTTTGCTGGAGCATATCCGCAGCGCAGCATATTGTAAAGGAAGAAATCGTGCAGCTCGTAAGGTCCTACGAGATCCTCTGTTTTCTGTGAGATCTTACCGTTTTCAGGCGGTAAAAGCTCAGGCGAAACAGGTGTATCGAGTACATCCAAAAGTGTTTTCTCAAGCAGTTCGCTGCCACAGGTATCGGCATAGTATTTTACCAGATGACGCACCAGAGTCTTAGGAACCGATGCGTTTACTGCATACATGGACATATGATCTCCGTTGTAGGTAGCCCAGCCGAGTGCCAGCTCTGACAGATCACCGGTACCGATGACCATTCCGTTTTCCTTGTTTGCGATGTCCATGAGTATCTGTGTACGCTCACGCGCCTGTCCGTTCTCATAGGTCACATCATGCACAGAAGGATCCTGTCCTATATCGCGGAAATGTATATTTACAGCGTCCTTTATATCCACCTCAATAAATGTAGCACCAAGGCACTTTATGAGATTTACCGCATTGTCATAGGTTCGGTCGGTAGTTCCAAAGCCCGGCATCGTAACAGCCGCGATATCCTTGTGATCCTTTCCTAAAAGGTCAAATGCCCTTACTGTAACGAGCAGTGCCAGTGTGGAATCAAGACCTCCTGAAATACCGATAACTGCTGTCTTGCAGTTAGTATGCTCAAGTCTCTTCTTAAGTCCCATCGCCTGTATCATAAGGATCTCATCACAGCGTCTGTCTCTGTCAGCCTTATCGGAAGGCACGAAAGGCGATGGATTGACATATCGTGTGAGTTCTGTAGCTGTCTCTTCCAGATCAAACTCAGCCCATCTGTGATCATCCTCCACGACAAATGTGGTCATCCTGCGTCTCTCAGTCTCTATCCTTTCCACATCAAACTCGCTGTATATAGTCTCATTGGTAAAACGTTTTGACTCAGCAAGGACATTTCCGTTTTCACAGATAAGATTGTGACCTGAGTAGACCACATCCTGTGTGGACTCCCCATCTCCCGCTGATGTATAGATATATCCACAGATAAGTCTTGCTGACTGTCCGCTTACCAGTTCCCTGCGGTATATGGCTTTGCCTGTCACCTCGTCTGATGCCGAGAGATTGACGATCACCGTGGCTCCTGACATGGCATGTCTGATACTTGGAGGGTTTGGTGTCCACAGATCCTCACAAAGCTCCACTGCTATCTTAAGCTTTGGCATCTGCTTACAACTGAATATAAAATCAGTATCCACCGGCACCTGCTGTCCGTTTGAAAGTGTCACATAAGCACTTAAATTCTCGCCAGATGCAAAATGTCTTGCCTCATAAAACTCATTGTAATTCGGCAAAAATGTCTTTGGCACCAGAGCAAGCACTTCTCCGCGCGATACAACTGCCGCCACATTGTAGAGCATGCCGTTTATCTCATATGGAAGTCCTATGAAAAATATGCCGTCAAGTTCCCTGCTGTAATCCGCTATCTCTATAAGCTCTGCCTCTGCCGATCTTATAAGTTTATCCTGCCAGAAAAGATCCTGACAGGTATATCCCGTGATGCAAAGCTCCGGGAAAACCACAACCTTTGCTCCATTGTCAGTACACTCTTTCATGAGACCTCTGATAAGCTGTCCATTGTATACAGTATCTGCAACCTTTACCTTTGGTGTCGCTGCCGCGACCTTTATATATCCGTCCTTCAATTATCGCATCTCCTTTAACTCATCCACGGTAAACTCATATGCAGTATTGCAGAACTGACATTTTACCTCGATGTTTTCTCCGTCTGCTATTATGCTGTCAAGATCCTTTTTGCTTAAAGTAGAAAGTGCTCTGCTCACACGCTCCTTTGAACAGTCACAGTGGAAACGTGTCTCTGTGCGGTCTGTGATCTCAAGACCGAAATCTCCAAGTATTTCCTCAAGTATCTGCTCCGGTGTAAGACCTCTGTCAAGCATCTGTGTAACTGAATCTATCTGCTGTATCTTCTTTTCAAGCGCATCAACCACCTCATCCGGTGTAAATGGCATAAGCTGGATGATAAATCCACCTGCCTGTTTTACGCTCTGATCTTTATCAACAAGCACTCCAAGACCTACTGCTGATGGGATCTGCTCAGATGTGGCAAAATAATATGTCAGATCCTCTGCGATCTCTCCTGTCTTAAGCTCACACTGTCCTGAATAAGGCTCTTTAAGTCCCATATCCTTTATGACTGTAAGTATTCCAAGGTCTAATGCTCCGCCCACATCGAGCTTGCCCTGTGCATTGAGCGGAAGCTCTACCTGTGGATTTACCGCAAAGCCTTTTACATTGCCGTGTGCATCTGCCGTAACGGTAAGTCCCTTTGCAGGACCGCTGCACTGTATCTGAAGTGTGATAAGGTCTTTATCGCCCTTCATCATAGCTCCCATCATGGCTCCTCCCGAAAGAAGTCTTCCAAGTGCCGCTGTCATGACAGGTGTAGTCTGATGATGCTCTCTGGCTGCCTCTACCATTTCCTTTGATGTTATGGCAAATGCTCTGATATTGGCATCTGCCGCTGTTGCTCTTACTATATAATCTGACATATTGTACCTCTCTTATCTTTATCTATTTATGCTTTCATACTCTTTTTCATGTTTCTTCTCATGGTTTGTGCACGATGATAGTAACTTTCTCACTATCCTCTTTTACAGGTTCGTCCGTATATGCATCATACATCGCATCAAATACAAGTCCTGCTTCGGAAATAAGCTGCTTTATCTCAGAAAACTCATAACACCTCTGGAAATGAGTTTCCTCGAATTTCCTATACAAGTCATCCTCATCCTCTGATGTCTCCCTGATAAAAAGAGTCAGATCGTATTCATTGACCTTTTCATCCGCATCATAGTAGTTTTCCCATATGAAGCTGCTTTCATCCCGGTTTTCGGCTATTGTGTTATCAGCCATCAAAACCTCGTATTTGTATGGAGTATTGATATCAAATATGAAAATGCCTCCACTCTCGAGATTGCTCTTAACACATTCAAAAACAGCCGCCAGATCATCCGACTCCATTATATAATTTATGCTGTCGCATGCGCTTATTATCGCTTTTACTTTCTCGCCTGTTTCGAACTCTCTCATATCCTGCATGAGATAGAGTATCCTGTCATCCTCTTTTTCAAGGGCAATCCCAAGCATGTCCATCGAATTGTCAATGCCTATCATATCATAACCGGCATCGGCAAGCATAGTGGTCATCTTTCCCGTTCCACAGCCAAGATCCACCACATATCCACTGTCTATGCCGTTCGCATGCAGCTTTTCAACTATATATCTGCTCCACTGTGTGTATGGGACGTTGTCCATGAACATATCATACACCTGGGCAAAACTTGTATATGCTTCCATTTTAACCTCATCGTAAGTATTCAATACATCACAGCTATGAAGCCGCATACTTCTGCACAGAATAATTACATCTCATCTTCTTTACTTCACATACCACGCAATGCGTGGATATTTTCTCTCGTAATGATAACAATTTATCAGCATAAAATCAAGGTTGATATACCTCACAAAAACCTTTATACTAAGCATATGATTGATAATTACGAACACTATATAACAAGAAATATCAAAGCTTTTTATAAAAGACGGCTTTTTTCACCGATCGTATACATCATAATACTTGCTATATTATGGTTTACATTTTCGCTCGGAGATATCCTGTCACCTGTCAAAATAGACAATTCTGTGAGCTTTGAAACTGCATACAAGGACTCTGACCGGTATGTGCGCACCGACTTAAGCAATCTTTATTTTACCGGATACACAAGTAAAGTCGGCAATGACATAAAAGGCTACTACTATTACTGTATGCGCGACGGACGCTGCTCCATCGTACTGCTTGCGCCATCTACCTGTGAGGAAGGTCTTCCTGCCATAGAAAAGCTGTCTGTGGTCGGAAAGATCGTAAAGGGAAAGGACACTTACACGAAGTTTATCACAAGTCTGTCGGCTGATCTTAACTGGGACGAAACCGGCCTGGCTGATACAGTTTCCAGCTATTACCTGAACGAGCCGGAATACCATCTTAAGACCACGATACTTATGTTTACATTCTTTTTCGGAACATTAGGATACGCTGTGATAAGCCTGATTTTTTATACGCTGTGCATTTTCTTCCCGATATTTGCTCCGGTCAGCCAGAACCTCGTTGTATTCGGCAATCCGCACAAGATGCTTGCCGAGGCTGAGGAAGAGCTTGCCACACTGCCACAGCTTGCTACCGAGGATATGTTTATCACGGAGCATTATTTTATCATGACATCACCGTATGGCAATGCCATCGTGCCTATCAAGGAAATATTATGGATATACAAATACTCTACGCTGCACAAATTCCTGTGGTATCATTTCAGTATTTCGTATACGCTGCATATTTCCGCAAACAAGCATATTTATATTCATTGTCCGAAAAATACAAAGTCTGATATTGATGGTATCATTGATTATCTGGCTGAGGCTAATCACAATATTCTTGTTGGTTTCAATGAGGAAAACAGATTGAAGGTGCAGGCTATACAGGGAAAACCGCTGCATGTTGAGAGATTGCTTGCACGCAAGAAAAAGAAAAAATAGAGGTTGGCTATACGGACGGAACCACTGGAAACACCCCACACTGCCATATATTGCGCAGGGATGTCCGGTGGTTTCTGCCAAAATTCAATATACCGAAGTTTTCTATCCTATAATTTTCCAATATCCAGATCTGTTTGAACCAACTCTTACTATTTTGTTTTCATCAATCAGTTCTCCCATTATACGCTGTATGGTTCTTCTTGATAATGACAATATCCCCGCCAATTCTGTTTGAGTAATATTAGGATTATTTCTAACATTTTTAATCAACTGTTCCTTTACATTTTCATAATTAGCGCAATTTTTAGCGTCACAATTGGCGCCATTGACGCCATTTGCCTCATTTACATACGCTCCCCCATAGTTTAGATTCGGCATTACAACGGTAAACTGATATCTGTCAGATCTGAAAGACGGCTTTTTGCTTTCATCATAATTCTTTTGAAATTCATATCCACTTATAATTTTTCCAAATCCGCTTCCCTTTCTTTCCATATAACCTAATCTATTAAATATATCCGCCAAAACGGGATTTCTACGTGTAGAAGGAACCGTAAGAGGATCCCTATCTTGAATTATAGATCCATCCGGCATACCTCCCGGTGAATAAATCTCCATTCTATCATCGTAAATTTCTATATGAACTTCACTTCCATTCACCAAATAATCTCTATGCGCTAACGCATTAACCAGAGCTTCGTGATAACTACGTTCTACATATTCAGGCATTTCTTCTCTGGAATTTGCAGTCTTTCTCCACATCATTTTTGCATTACGCTTAATAAATGCCTCCCCATCATCAATAAGCGAAATAACACTTCCTTCATATTCAGCATCATCTAATGCATCAATAATACCACTGCTTTTATTTAATCCATTCCACCTTGTACAGAAAAGTCGTGACCAGCGAACAGGACTCTCATCAACTATCAGAGCTCCGGCATTTGTCAAATATCCCTTCTCATTCGCCAGTCCAAATGATACTAAATCTTTTTCCTCAAAACTGCTACCTGTCCATTTCTTATACCGTTCTCTTAATTTTGAAAATGCATAATCCTCTACTTTGTATGTTGATATCTGAGAATCGTATGATGTATTCTTTCCTCTAAGGACCAATCTCTTTAACTCCGTAGAAGTTGCTTTAACACTCTCATTTCCAATTCTTACATAAGCTTCTAATACTCCGTCTCCAGAATAATAGTACGGAGTCTCATCACCTTTGAAAACTTCCAATATCACAAGAACTTTTCCATTCTCTTGATGAAATCGTAACTTAAATTCAGGAATAGGATCCAATCTGTTTTTTATAATCTCACTGATTTTTTCTGCATCCCCATCTGGATCTTTCAATCCTATCACATCACCATCGTTAGAAATCCCAAAAATTAATGAACCTCCAAAAGTATTTGCAAATGCACTTACACTCTTGCACCAGCTCTTTGGCTTTTTTTCTTCAAGAAGTTGCTTTTTGTCATACTCAGTTGCTTCTCCAATTAAATTTTTTATTTCCATGCAAACCTACTCTCCTTTTTATTAGCATTTTAATATAACCATCTACAATCAATATGAGCATCCCCAAAAATCATATTGTACTTAATCACAGAATTACTATATAATCATACACTTATATCCAGATTATTGAAAATATATATCCTCAACTTTCCATACAGCTCCATCTAATATACAAGTTGCTCTTAATTCAATATTAACAAATCTTCCCCAATATCCCAATTCTATTTTGTTATCATCTTTTTCTAATTTAGTCCAATAGTTAATAAAAGCCTCTGAACTATATCTGTTTTTTTCTATATTCATAACAATATATTTTTCTCTCTATTTACCGTGACAATAAACTGGGAATTATTACTTTCTGCATAGCGTGTTCCCTAAAATAATAATTACCACCACATCTCCCACAATAATTCCCAATGCAATATATACAAAAAACGCAGGCAAAAAATTATCAAACAAACCCATAATTAATATAAGAATTGCTATAACAGACATTCCAATTCCCATTGTTCTGCATAGCTTCTTTTCATCATATTTTGCCTTTTCTTCCTTTGAAGCGGTATTATATCCAGAAATAAACCAGCTCCCGTGTCCAGAAAGTAAAATAATTGAAAGTACAGTAAAAATTGCAAAAATAATCCACACTATCCAATCAGGTCCTGTTGCTAAATCTACTAATTTCATCTATATATTCCTCCTCTAATTGTGAATTATCATTCCACATGTCCTGATGCCTTTAATTCTTCCATATATAATTCAGCTATATATGACGGTCCATTACACCAAAGTCCTGTTTTCTCATCATATAATGCCTTACCCGTTTTGGAGCATAAAAAATCTGTTAACACTTCTTTTCTATCCCTGCCTGTTTCTTCTGCAATTTCATCTGTCACCATGGTAATAAGAAGATCAATTGTGTAGTCCATTTTTTCTTTTGAAATTGTTACTCCAGACATATCTTCACACCCTCCACAAATTTCAGACATTCAATAGCATCCTCTGATTTAAAACAATATTGATCTTTTAGTTTATTAGGGAGCAACTGTTTGATACAAAAATCATCTGCCTTCTCAAAAAACTTTGTGCCTGTTCCTTTGACGTAGTTAAATAAAATCCCTGTCCGAAATCTTTTCTTTTCGCACATTTACAGAGGTCCGGTTTCTTTACTTCACAATAACTTCCATGATAGAGAATAAGTCCTTCTTTGAACTCAGGCATTAATCTTTACCCCCTTTCTATCAAGAAACTCTGTAATATCCTCAAGTACAGCCTCATCACCTTCACAACGAAAAATACCATATCCTTTTTCAATATATCCAAGAATATCTACCTTTTTGAACAAATCGATAATCTGCTCAATTGATAAATGCCATTCTTCTGAAGCAAGTCTGATCAATCTTGTCTGCATAAAAGTAATTTCTGATTTTTCGCTCATTCCAGACTCCTCCTAACTAATTTTCAGTCTAATATACGTTCTCAATTTGAATTCATCAATACCGATTTACCAATTCTTCATCACTATACATTTTTATTATACCCTAATTCATTTTCAAAGTCATTCATATCTATAACAAATCTATTTGATTATATTCCTAAGCTTCTGAATATCTTCTTCCGTAGTTGACCAGCTTGTCGCAAATCTGACTACCATATGTTTTTCATCATATTTTTCCCAAAAGCTGAACTCAACATCTTTTTGCAGTCTATTCATTTCGTCATTCTCAAGTATGATAAACTGCTGGTTCGTTGGCGAATCGATATAAAATCTGCATCCTCGTTCAACAAACAATTTTTTCAGTTGTTTGCTCATGTCAATGGCATGTCTGCTGATTTTCATATACAAATTGTCTGTAAAAAGCGCATCAAACTGTATTCCAAGCAATCTTCCTTTTGCGAGCAATGCTCCATGCTGCTTGATTTTGGTCATAAAATGCTTTGGAATAAAGTTTCCTGTAAATACAACCGCTTCACCGCATAATGCACCGACTTTTGTGCCGCCAATATAAAAAACATCACATAATTCACGCAGATCAGATATCTTTATATCGCACTCATCACTGGCTAAGCCATAGCCAAGTCTTGCTCCGTCTATAAATAGCGGTATGTTATACTCTCTGCATACATCATATATGTCTGACAATTCTTTCTTGGAATAGATTGTACCATATTCCGTTGGAAATGATATGTATACCATTCCGGGGAACACCATATGCTCATGATTGCCGTCATTATAATAATTAACAAGATAATCCTTAATTGACTCTGCACATAATTTGCCGTTTTCCCCGTGTAACTCAATCACTTTATGTCCGGTATATTCGATAGCTCCCGCCTCATGTGTGCTTACATGACCTGTCTGTGCCGCAATAACGCCCTCACAGTCATCAAGCATGGTGCTTATAATTACCTGATTTGTCTGCGTTCCACCGACTAAAAAGAATATTTCGGCATCAGGGCATCCGCACACTTTCTTTATTTTCTCCTGTGCACTGACAGAATACTTGTCACTGCCATATCCGCTTAAGCTCTCCATATTTGTATCAATAAGCTTCTGTAAAACAGCGGGATGCGCTCCTGCTATATAATCACTTGCAAATGAAATCATTTTATTTCTCCTTCTCTTTCAAATGTTAAATGCAGCTATTGCACACTCGCATTATACAAATCCATAAAATAAGAGTCCGTATGTAACAATTCTTCAAAACTCCCCTGTCCCACAATCTTTCCCTCTCTAAAGAGAATAATTCTATCAAACCCTGAAATGGAATTTAATCTGTGTGCAATCGCAATGACAGTTTTATCTTTCATCTTCTGCATAACTGTTTTCATTACATTTTCCTCTGTTAAATTATCCATTGCAGATGTTGCCTCATCCAAAATGACAAGTTCAGGTGACTCAAACCACAGACGCGCTAATGCCAGTCTTTGTTTTTCTCCACCTGACAGACACGTGCCTTTCTCACCGATTTCAGTATTTAAGCCCTCTGCAAGACTTTCAACCAGATGGGATAGCTGTACTTTGCTCAATGCATTAAACATTTGTTCTTCCGATACATTTTGGTCAAATACCAGATTTTCTTTTATTGTTCCATCAAAAACAGGGGCATCCTGTGATATGAAACTGACTCTGTCATACAGATTGCTAAGACAAATTTCGCTTAACTCCATGTCGCCCAAATGGATTTTACCCTGATCGTATTTCAGTAATCCCAACAATATCTTTATCAAGGTCGATTTTCCAGAACCGCTTTCTCCTACAAAAGCTATTTTTTCGCCCCTTTTTATGGACAGACTCAAATCATCAATAATTTTTCGATTTTCATATTGGAATGATAAGTTTTTTATCACTATTTCGCCAATATCAGCATTTATCGTTTTACCTGTTTTTAATTGAACATCATCCTTTAAATTTAAAAATCCTTCAAATCTCTTATAGGATGCCTTATCCAGTCTATACTGGACATAAAGTACATTAAAAATAGCGATTGGTGTATAAGCATTTTCAATCAACGTAATCAATGCAACTACAGAACCCACTGTAAGGTTTTGCGTTTTCCATGCGTAAAAAAGAATACCAATATCCAGCATTGCCACAAGCAGCGCAAATATTGTAAAAAAAGCCTCATGGATCATGTTCATTTTTACTTTTGATGAAACAATATCCTCTTTTGCTTTACGTGTTTTCTTTATCTCATTAGGAAACTGTCTGCTCATACGAAATACCAACATTTCCATAAAACCTCTGACAAGATAATGATTTAACAGCTCTTCACTGTTTAAAATCTTTTGTTTTATTTTGTACAAAAATTTTAGAAGAATGTTGGTTATTATAAAAATGAGCATATAGCCTGCAAACAAAACATAGGTAACTTTTTTATCAATTATCCAGATAAAACACACACTAAAAACAATGGTAGGAAGCAGGTCTCGGATCAAACGCAGCCAAAAATTAAATACCACATTTCTTCCTGCCGATGAGCCATTTTCAATCCTTTGCACAATTTTACCGGTGCCTGTTTTCTGATATTCAGCATAATCGATCGTACTTATTTTTCTAAGTGACAACAGCTTAAAATCCAAATAGATACCATGCTCCAATTTCTTTTCAGGATAATTATCCAGATAATTCATGAAATAATTTACCAGCAGAATACAACCATATGTTACAACTCCTGCAAATGCAAGTGTCCGATCAGCCAGTCCATCAATTACATTTTGAAAATAGTCAGCCTTGTAATTAGCGATAAATGCATTAAATATACCCAGTCCAATGTAGACCAATACCCATATTCTGTTTTTCTTTATTACTTCTTTTATATAGCGCATAACTGTACTCCTTTATACATTGTATTTCAATAATCAGGACAGTACAGTCAACGACTGCCAGCAAGTTTCTATTAACCTCAGCACAATCTGCCAACAGTTTACATCAACTGTACTGAGTTGTTATCTCGAATGAGTTTCATATCTTTTGCCTCTTTTCAAATAAAATCTTTATATTGTTTATCATAACATAAAAATAAGGTGTAATATATAAATTTTTACCATTTACATATTACACCTGTAATTGCAGCAAACTGAAATTTTTCTCTTCATGTATTATAGTAAAGCAGATGCCCAAACAGTAATTAAAGCATCATATACTCCATGTCCAATTATCAAGGATAAAGTAGAGCAATTTTTAATTTTTAATCTACACAAACAAAAAAATACTCCTATACCAGTGGTCATTAACATTTGAATAATACTACCATTGAATAAATGAAATGTCCCAAAAAGGACAGATGAGCCAATAATAGCTATCATATCTTTTTTACTAATAAGTTTGATTTTTTTATAAACAAATCCTCTAAACACAAATTCTTCAACAAAGCCCACCGCAAATATGCAATAAAAAAACTCATAGATAAATTGCCATAAGTATTTATATCTATTGCCATTATCGACAAATTCACCAAAACCAAATAAATGTGGTATCAATGTTAATACAACTGACATTGCAATACCTATAAAAATACCCACAATAACTTGTGATTGTATTTTATCTTTACAAAAACCATATTCCACCAACCTATCTTTATTAACACCAGTTTACAACTTTATAAATGATAGACTTGCTGACAAACCAGCTGTTTTAA
>CAVABC010000078.1:0-16261 GCA_963586665.1 Acutalibacteraceae bacterium | reverse complement strand
CAAATTTTACAGTGAATCATTTGCTGGATATCCAATGTGGCAGAATATTATTGTTGGAGGTCAGAAACCTGATGGAAGTGATGCAACGAATGAGACATCTTTCCTTGTTTTAAAGGCAAACAGGGATGTACATACATCTTCGCCAACCGCATCAGTAAGATATTTTGACGGAATAAGTAAAGAACTTATGGAAGAATCGTTAAAAATGATTCAGGATGGTCTGGCTACACCTGCTTTCTTTAATGATAAGCTTGTTGTACCTATGGTAATGGATAAACAGGGTGTTTCAGTAGAAGAGGCAAGAAACTGGGGAATCATGGGATGTGTACAGCCTGTTGTTGCAGGATATACAGATGGAAGACCAACTGTAGGCTATGTTAATTTATTGAAATGCCTTGAGCTTGTAATACATAATGGAATTAATCCAATAGATGGTAAGCAGCTGGGACCGCAGACTGGTGATTTTAGAAAGTTTACCAATTTGGAGCAGTTACAGGAAGCATTATATAAGCAGATTTCTTATTTTGCAGATCTTATGATAACGGGATTTAATATTGTCGGTGCTATGCATGCCGCACGTACTCCGATGGTATTTACATCTATGGTTGTAAATGACAGTATTGATAAAGGACTTCCAATACAGTGTGGTGGTGCAAGATATTCAGAATCCGGGGCATTCATGTGTGGAATTGGAAATACGGCAGATGCTATAGCCGCAATCGATACTCTGGTGTTTAAAGAAAAAAAGATCAGTATGGATGAATTACTTGAAGCACTCGAATGTAATTTTGAGGGTAAAGAGAAGATCCGTCTTACATTATTAAATAAGGCACCTAAGTATGGAAACGACA
This sequence comes from Acutalibacteraceae bacterium, assembly GCA_963586665.1. Lineage (GTDB taxonomy): Bacteria > Bacillota > Clostridia > Lachnospirales > Lachnospiraceae > Roseburia. The sequence continues at coordinate 15,410 of CAVABC010000078.1, read as the reverse complement.
ATGATTATGTTGATGGAATAGCAGCGGATATACTTCGCCATTACAAAGAAACTGTGTCCAAATACAGAGATTCAAGGGGCGGAAAATATGTAGTAGTTGTTGAATCACAGTCAATGAACGTTTCGGAAGGAAAATGTGTACTTGCATCGGCAGATGGAAGATTTGCGCATGAAGCATTAAATGATAACTGTTCGCCTGTAATGGGACGAGATGTAAATGGACCGACAGCTACTGTAAAGTCTGTTGCTAAACTTGATCAGAAAAATGCACAGGACGGATGTCTATTTAATATACGTTTTGAACCGAGAAGTATCCAGGGTGAGAAAGGCAGAAAAATCCTTGACAGTGTGGTAAAGACATTTTTTGACAATATGGGTGAGCATATTCAGATTAATGTTGTTGACGACCAGACACTGAGAGCAGCACAAAAGGAACCTGAAAAATATAGAAATCTTCTTGTTAGAGTGGCTGGATATTTAGCATACTTTACAGAATTAGATAAATCGGTTCAGGACAATATTATTGCACGAACAGCACATCAGGGAGAATAAAAATGAGTTGTTACATCGGTGGAATTCAGAAATTTTCAACAGAAGATGGTCCGGGTATACGTACTACGGTATTTTTTGCAGGATGTCCTTTGCGCTGCAAATGGTGTCACAATCCTGAATTACTGACTTCAAAATATGTGTTATCGCATAGAAAAGAAAATTGTATAAAATGTGGTACCTGCTTAGAAAGCTGTAAATCTGGAGTGTTACAGTTTATCGATGGAAATATGAAGATTTTCGCTGATAAATGTAAAGAATGTGGAAAGTGTGTCATGGATTGTCCGGCAGAAGCACTGAAAAGCAGAACATGGTTATATGATGAAGCAGCAGTACTTAAGGAAATTCTTAGGGATGTTGAATTTTATAAGAATTCCGGTGGTGGATTAACTCTGAGCGGAGGTGAAATTTTAGCACATGCGGATGAAGCAGTACATTTGGCTGAAATGGTTAGGAAGGATGGCATAAGTGTTGCGATTGAAACAAGTGGATATGGCAACTTTGAAGATCTGCATAAGCTTGAGAAAGTATGTGATTATATCCTGTTTGATCTAAAGTGTATGGATGAAGAAAAACATAAGAAATTTATCGGACAATATCCATATAAAATATGGAATAACCTTTCGAGATTGTGTGATGAATATCATAAACAGGACAAGATTATAATCAGAGTTCCATTTATTCAGGGTGTAAATTCAGACTGGGATAATGTTCGCAAACTATGTGATTTTATGAAGCAACATGATTTATCAAGATTGAATATTCTTCCATATCACAAGATTGGATTACAGAAGGCAAGAGAACTTGGAATTATGCAGGACGAATTCGAAACACCATCGGATGAATATTTGATCAAAGTTAGAGATTATCTCATAGAACACGGAATTGAGACAGAAATAATGGGATTAAAATCAGATGTGGAATGAGGTGTTGAATAATATGAAAGTATTTGTATATAGTTGTAGAGATGATGAAAAGATACTGTATGATGAATATGCAGAAAAGCTGGGTATTGAATTTGGAATTTGTAAAGAACAGCCAAAAGATGATAATTATGAACTTGCAAAAGGATATGATGTTATTTCTGTTGTAGGAACAAAAATATCTGAGGATTTACTAAAAAAATTTGCCGATAATGGACTGAAATGTATTACAGCGAGGTGTATTGGTGTAGACCATATTCCGTTGGAGTACGCAAAGAAACTTGGAGTAAAGGTTTCAAATATAACATATTCTCCAAATGCGGTTGCGGATTATGCTATTTTATTAATGCTAATGTGTTTAAGAAAAGAAAAATACATATTAGAACATTATAAGGTTAATGATTATACTTTAGCTCAGAACTGTGGAAGAGAGCTTAGAGATATGACGGTAGGTATTGTAGGTGGAGGTCGTATTGGAAGAACCGTAATGAAACAGATTTCAGGCTTTGGCTGTAAGATGCTTGTTTATGATAAGTATCAGATGGATGAAGTTAAGGAATATGCGCAGTATGTTGACTATGATTATCTGCTTCAAAATTGCGATATCATTACGTTTCATGCTCCGGGAACAGCAGATACATATCATATGCTTAATATGGACAATGTTTGTAAGCTTAAGAAAAATTGCATAATCATTAATACATCGCGAGGCTCGAATATTGATACAAAAGCGTTGATATATGGTATTGAGCAGGGAATTATTTCTGCGGCAGGGCTGGATGTACTTGACAATGAGCCAACAATTTATAATATTGATCATAAAGATAAATTAATTATGGATCATGATGTGGCAATACTTGAAAGTTTTCCAAATGTGATCATTACTCCACACACAGCATTTTATACTGAGCATGCAGTAAGAGATATGATTGAGAACTCATTAAAAAATGCAGTAGCATATTTTGAGGGAAAAGATATGCCGGGAGAAATACACATATAGAAATAAAAAATTACATATATGGAACTTAAGGATACGAAGAGGTATCATACCAAAAATTGGTGTGGTGTCTCTTTTATTTTGAAAAGAAATGGTAGGTTATATATGGTTAATGAAGAAAGAAGTGCAACATTTAAAGAAGCTTTAATAATGATTTTTCTTGTTATAGCAATCTTATTGATAGGAATAATAGGGGTGGGGCTTGATGCACAGGTTCCAATTTTGCTTAGCAGTTGTGCATTAATGGTTTATGGAAAATGTATTTTAAAGATAAGATGGTCAGATCTGAGAGATTCAATGACTGAAAGTGTAAGTACAGCTATTGAAGTTATGGTAATTATTTTATTGATCGGTTGTACAGTAGGATCATGGATTTCAAGTGGAACAGTACCGATGATCATATATTATGGACTTAAGATATTTTCAGTAAGATTTTTCTGGGTATCAATACTGCTGATATGTGCGATCATGTCTATGGTTACAGGTTCATCATGGACAACAATGGGAACTGTAGGAGTTGCATTTATGGGTGTAAGTGCAGGACTTGGACTGGATTCTGCTATTACAGCAGGTGCAATAGTATGTGGAGCCTATTTCGGAGATAAAATGTCTCCGTTATCTGATACAACAAACTTTGCAGCAGCGGTTGGTGGAACTGACTTATATAAGCATGTTAAATCAATGATATATACAACCGGTCCGGCATTGGTAGTTACTGCAATAATATTTTTATTTATGGGAAATAATATTTCGGGAACAGGAGATATGGATACTATCAATTCAATATTGAGTGGATTATCAGGAGCATTTCATTTTAATTTCATTCTATTGTTGCCGATGATCTTGATGATAGTGTGTATGATCATTAAGTTTCCGGCAATTCCGACATTGGTCGGATGTTCTGTGATCGGTGCTATATGCACTATATTCGTACAGGGGGATAGCATGAAAAATGCTCTGACATATTTGTATTCAGGCTTTGTTGGTAATACTGGAAATGAAATGATAGATAAGCTTTTAACAAGAGGTGGTATGTCATCCATGTATTATACGGTAGCTCTTATGATAATGTCTCTTATGATGGCAGGATTATTGCAGAGAACAGGAGTAATGAGTGCACTTGTTATTAGAATAAGTGGGATAACAAAGAAAGTTCAGGGACTCATATTTATACAGCTTATTACAGGATTTGTATTAAGCTATATTGCAGCTGATCCATATCTGGCGATGCTTTTACCGGCAAATGCGTATGGACAGAAGTATGATGAGCTTGGAATTGACAGATGTGTTATGTCAAGAACACTGGAGGATTCCGGAACTCTTATATGTCCAATGGTTCCGTGGGGATCTAATGGTGTTTATGCTGCAAGCGCACTTGGGGTTGCTACAGTGTCATATCTTCCATATTACTTTATGGGATTTATTACACCTATTTTTTCTTTGATATGTGCATTTACAGGAATAGGAATCATGAAAAGAAACATTGACAAAAAATAAAATTGCGTTGTATGATGTCATATAACTAGATGAAATATGCATATAGAAAGAAGAGGAAATAATACTTTGAAAATATCAGACAAGGCAAAAACAGACCTTTTAGAATTGATTACAGTTAAGAAAAAATATAAACCGGGTGATAAGCTGCCAAATGAGAATGATCTGGCAATAGAGCTTGGTGTTAGCAGGACAACACTTAGAGAGGCTATCCAATATCTGAGGACACAGGGAGTGCTTGAAATACGTCGTGGTAAAGGTACTTATGTAGCGGACGAATCTGTGGCAGATGAGGAATTTGGATTTGACGAGCTGAATGTCATGCATATTAAAATAAAAGATTTGTATGAGCTGCGAATGATGTTGGAACCGGATATGGCATACTATGCGACGATAAGAGCAACAGATGAAGAAATAAATGAGATAATTGAAATTGGAGAAAGGCTTGAACAGGTAAGCAAGGAAACTGTAGAAGATCCTGTTTTAAACGAAAGATTTCATATAGCGATAGCAAAAGCTTCACATAATGAATTTGGAATTAAACTCATGGAGATAATAAATAAGGCTCTTGTAAAGGCATTTCAGGAAAACAGTCAGAAACAGACTTTGTTTGTTGATGTGATGGATGATCATAAGATGATAATGAATTATCTCAGACTTAGAGATGGTGATGGAGTGCGAGAGGCAATGAGACTGCATATGAGACATTCTATGAGTGATTATGTGAAATAGTTATATGATGTTGCTGGCATATATCAGTTGAAACACAGTAGAAAGGAGACTGAAAATGAAAAAACTGGAAATTATAGTACGACCTGAAAAAATATCTGTTTTAAAGATGATATTTCATGATTACAATGTAGGCGGAGTTATGATAACCAAAATTTCCGGATATGGAAATCAAGGAGGAAAAGAGTATACGTATAAAGGAATACGTTATTTTGATAATATGTTAAATAAAACTAAGGCTGAAGTTGTAGTAACAGATGATGTCGCTGAGAAGCTTATAGAAAGAATTTTGGAAGATATACCAACTGGACAGCAGGGCGATGGAAAGATATTTGTTTATGATGTTAAGAGTGTTGTAAGAATAAGAACAGGTGAACGAGACGAGAAAGCTTTATAATTTAGCAGAAAGGTGAGTGATCAATGTGAAGAAAATTGAGATAGTCGTAAAACCTGAGAAAGTGGGAATAGTACAGCTTGTACTTAAAGAATGTAATGTAGGTGGAGTTATGGAGTCAAAGATCTCCGGACATGGAAATCAGCATGGAGAAAATTTTAATTTTCATGGAATAATGGGAACCGAGAGTAATTTAAGTAAAGTAAAGATAGAAACAGTTATTCCGGATGAAAAGGAAGAGAGGATAATTAATGAACTTCTTGATGCACTCCCTACAGGTGAAATCGGAGACGGAAAAATATTTACTTATGATGTAGAAGATGCAATACGCATCCGAACAGGTGAAAAAGGAGAGAATGCATTATGATATTTAGTATTGACATATATTGAGAGATATGTTATATCTAAAGATGTAATACAACTGCACAGAAATAATACAACATGATACAACGAGGTATCACATCAATATTAGAGATGTGATACCTTTTTTTATGAAAAAAGGAGGACACTATTATGGCATGTTTTATAGTACCGGCAACAGAAGCCGTAGTCAGCACAATTGTAACAAAGGCAATGGAGAGCAAAGAGAAAAAAGATATAATCAAAGCAGGTGATAACAAGGAACTTGCTGATACAATTACAAATAGCAGAGGTCATGTGCTGCTTCACAAGATGAAATGGCTTAACAGCATGTTATGGGGCGGCAGTATTTTATTGGCTTTTGAGCATGTATGGCATGGCGAGGTTGTACCATTTTTCCCGTTCTTAACAGCAGCATCAGATCCAAAGGATGCTTTGCAGATGATACATGAGATGGGAACTGTCGGAGTTACAATGGCTATTATAGTTACTGTTACATGGCTGGCAATGGTTGGAATAACTGATGTTTTAGAAAAACACAGCAACGAAGTAACAGCGAAAAAAGTAAAGGCACTTAAATGATCGGAGGTGAATATCATGACATTATTAGTATCAGTTTTTGCTGCGATAGCAAGTGCTATCATTTGGTATTTATGTGATAGAAGAGATGAACTGAAACTCGGATTTTTGACACTTATGTTCTGGGGAGCTTCATTGATGTGGTTTGTAGATGCTATATTTGAGTATGTGGAACTTGGAGCAGCATACTTTACACCAAAACCATATGATATGCTGAATGATTTTTTCCTTGGAATATCAGTTGTGGCATTCGGGCTTATCATATGGCTGGTGAGAGTATTTATAAGTAATTACAGCCACTTACCATTCAAAAGATACTGATTTCTCTCAGCTCCGACTGAGACAAACTGTATCTCGTGACGGAGCATATCTTCGATCGAGCTTATGTAGCGTTTGGCATTGACAGGCAGCTCATTATACGATCTGCAATTTGATATATTGGTTTTCCACCCCGGCAGCATTTTGACTACCGGGGTATATTTTTCGAGATTTTCGGTAGGATCAAAAACATCTGTTACGGAATTTTTATATTCATATCCTGTGATAACAGGGATCTCATCGAGTATGCTCAATACATCAAGCTTGGTCAGTGCGATCTTGTCGGCATGCTGGCATTTAAGTCCGTAGTGGCTCGCAACGGCATCAAAAGGTCCTACACGACGAGGTCTTCCGGTTGCAGCACCATACTCACCACCGAATTTGCGGATCATTTCAGTCCATGCGCCATCCATAGCTTTTTCTGCGACAAAGGGACCGGCACCTACACAGGTGGAGTAAGCTTTTAACACACCTACTACATGATCTAGTTTTGCTCCCGGCACACCTGCTCCGATAGGGCCGTATGCGGAAATGGTAGAGGAGCTTGAGGTGTATGGGAAAATACCATAGTCGATGTCCCTCATTGCACCAAGCTGTGCCTCCAAGACAACACGCTTTCCTTTTGCGAGAGCATCCTCGAGAAATGAGCCTGTATCTGTGATATAAGGGCCATATTTTGAGGCTTTCTGCTCACACCAGGATAAAAGAGCAGGATATGACATTGGCTCCTGATGATAGCAGCCGGCAAGCTCTAGGTTTTTTGCTTCAAGCATGGTTTTAAGCCTTGCCTGCACATTTTCATCGTCCAAATGGAGCAGATCACCGAGGCGGATGGTCTTCTTGCGGTATTTATCGCTGTAGGCATAGGCGATACCGCGTTTGGTAGATCCGAAGGCAGCTCCGGATTTTGACAGGCGGGCTTCCTCAAGCTCATCCTGTATCTTGTGCCATGGCATTGATATTGTGGCTCTTGTTGATAATTTCAGATTTTTTGGAGAAACAGATACATTTTGTGCCCGGATCTGTGCGATCTCATTTGACAGATGATTGAGGTCAACGACCATTCCGTCACCGAGCACACATACGACATCCGGATGGAGTATTCCGGAAGGGAGCAGATTTAAGACAAATTTCCCCTGTCTGTTTACTACGGTATGTCCGGCATTGTTGCCGCCCTGATAGCGGACTACGATATCCGCATGTTCTGCGAGCAGGTCGATAACACGGCCTTTGCCCTCGTCTCCCCAGTTTATTCCTGTAACTGCTGTAAGCATGATAAATGCCTCCTTATGTTTGTGAATTTATTATTATTTTTTGAGTGCAGAGCTTATTTTGTCAGGAATGTGAATAGTACAAAGTGAGTCTGCTTATAATGTGTATGATCTGTGCGCTACGTGCAATACCGAAAAGTCTTATCCGTAAGTATCCTTGCAAAGATAAGTCCGAGCGGCAGTGCAATGATTATAATGATCGCTGACGCAAACCATGAAACTGCATCCGACAGTGCCATGATACCGAAATTGTATATGGCTCTGTAAAGGTAAAGTCACGGAACCATTATGACTATGGACGGAACAGTGAGGGATATTCTCGGATATCCGTTGTTTTGCTTGATAAATGATGCTAAAAGTCCCGCTGTGAGTGCTCCGGCAAATGCAGCCGCAGGAGCAGGCATACCTGTCAGGTCTACCAGCTCAAGCCGCAGTGAATTTGCTATGGCACCGATAAGTGCTGCTGTTGCCGCCATTGAGATGGAACTGTTGAACATGATCGAAAATCCGAACACACCGAAGAAACTCATTATGAGTCTCAGGATTAGATGTAATACGGGGCCAAGATTTTGATCTTCAAAGTCCAGTGGCTGTAAATGCAGAAGCAGTGCCATGATCCATGCAAACATCGTGGCTACCAGGACTATTATTATGGCGTATGCAAGCCGTTCCAGACCCGAGCGAAGATCCAGCTTTGCAAGGTCAATTCCGCTGGTAATAAATGGAAATCCCGGTATGATAAACAGCATGGAACAAATGTATCCGGCTTCATGTACCGACGGCACGTTGAAAGCCATTTCTGATATTTTTAAAAGTGCCGCATATATGAAGCATGAGGCAGAAATGGATACCGCAATATTAAGAAACAAAGTAAAATGATGTTTTATAAGCTTTGTACGTATGAGATTTCCGACACCGGCAGCGATAAATGCCAGTATCATCTCTATCGGACCGCCACCGAGCAAAAAGGTGAAGGCGCAGCAGGCTATGGCAGATGCAAGTCCAAGCTTTGCAGGAGAATAGAGCGTATGTATCTGTTCGATCTCGTCAAGCCGACGGTGGATTTCCTCACCGGTCAGATGGGCTTCCTCTTTTGGAAAATTGTCTACAAACTGTTCCATGCGGTAGAGCTTTGAGGTATTTACACCGGTGTTTGCGATGCTTAGTGACTGCGATATACAGTCATTTCCGTCAAAGCAGTTAAACTCTATGGACATCAGCCCCACATCCACCGTACAGGTGACGCCAAGCTCTTTTGAGAGCCGGTTCATGGACGTTCTCACACGCCAGGCTCCTGTACCGCAGGAAAGCATGATAAGTCCGACCCGCCCGATCACAGAGGCTTTTTCGATAAGTCCTGCTTTATCTATTAGTACATTTCCATCCTGTCTGGCATAATCATGCCAGGGGATTTCCATATGATTTTTTTCCATTATCTCGGTGTAGCTGTTATTTGCCATAGATTATCGCCTCAGCTTTTTGCACATGTTTTTCAAGATTTTTAAGAAAATGTGAGCTGCGAAGGAAAATTCCTATCTCATCGTAGCGTTTGTCATTTTCAATGAGAGAATCCTGACCGTAAAATACATACGCCATAGGAAGCTCTTTTTCTATTTTTATCATCAGATCCCATACTGCTGAATATGCCTCAGCCTCGGTTTCCTTAAGCTTTACGGTGTCCGGAAGTTCGCGTATCAGAAGCACTCCGTTGTGCTTTACGATGACCTGCTGTGTGGTATTCATAGTGTCAGGATCATAGGTATGGCTGTAGCGGTAAGCCTGTGCATAGTAGATATTCTTTTTATTTGACATATCGTTGTATATCTCGTGAAAATGTATATAGTTTTTGTCATGGGATATATCATTGTATTCAGGCAGCGGATTTCCGTGCTCATCTGTCATGATTATCGGATTTTGATGACCGTCCGCATTGAAACGGTATGGTATTATGTATGAATTTCTAAGCAGATCAAATACCGTGTTGTTGCACAGGCACATGAGCAGTGCGGAAAGATCACGGTTTGTATATGCATTGAAAAGTGATTCGGCAAATTTGTGTGCCGGAAGCGATGCCTCAAATTCATCGTTGTAAACCAGATTTTCACTGAACGTTTCCACAAGTCTGTCACAGGCCCATGGATCATTTAATATTTTCTTAAAAAGCATTTCTGCATGCTCTTCTCTTGGAAACATTGTCTTTTCACTCATTTGAAACACATCCTTTTCTTCTCTTTTGAGCATTTACGATTATACAATTCTGATTGCGATAAGTAAAAGGTATAATTGATATGATTGAAATATCAATCTGATATATATTTATACATTGATGAATCTATATCCATATATAGATATCAGTCACATGAATATGGGACGAGACATATTATTTATCCATAGAAAAAAGCTATATCAAACACACAATTTTATGTATTATACAATGACCAGAAGAAAATATATAATAGCCTCAACATTTGACAGCAACAAAACATAAATCAAAAAATCAGGAGGTTTGGTCATGCAGACATCGGTAATCGGTTATCCGAGAATAGGAACACTCAGGGAATTAAAATTTGCTCTGGAAAAATATTTCAGAAAGGAGATCACTGCCGCAGAGCTTCAGGCAACAGCAAAAGAGCTTCGTGCAACACACTGGCAGTCACAGAAGGCGGCAGGGATAGATTTCATTCCGTCAAACGATTTCTCTTTTTATGACATCGTGTTAGACAGTGTTTTTCTTTTTAATATAGTACCTGACAGATACAAAAAGCTTGAGCTTTCGGAGCTTGACACATATCTTGCCATGGCGCGCGGCTATCAGGGAGAAAGCGGAGACGTAAAGGCACTTGCGATGAAGAAATGGTTCAACACTAACTATCATTACATCGTGCCAGAGATAGAGGACGATACAGAGATAAAGCTGACGGGCGATAAGCTGATTCGTGAATACAAAGAGGCAAAGGAAAACGGAATAGAGACAAAACCTATGATCACCGGTGCGTATACACTGCTTAAGCTTTGCCGCTACACAGGAGAAAAAAATGCTGACGATTTCGTGGATGCATTTGCGTCAGCATATAAAGACCTTCTTACAAAATGCGAGAGAGAAAATGTAAAGTGGATACAGTTTGACGAGCCGGCACTTGTGTGGGATATGACAGCAGAGGACATCGGGATATTCAAGCGTTTATATAAAGAAATGCTTTCCGTAAAGGCAGACTGCAAAGTACTGCTCCAGACTTATTTCGGGGATGTCAGGGATGTGTATGAGGAGCTTACAGCATTACCGTTTGACGGAATCGGACTCGATTTCATCGAGGGAAAACAGACATTACAGCTTGTGGAAAAATATGGTTTTCCAAAGGATAAACTGCTCTTTGCAGGACTGGTAAACGGAAAAAATATCTGGAAAAACCACTATACAAAGACTCTTGCGGTACTTGCCAAGCTTAAGGAAAAGGGCATAAATACAGTGATTTCCACATCATGCTCACTGCTTCATGTGCCATATACACTTGCACATGAAAAGAAACTCAGTGAGGGATTTTTAAGATATTTTGCATTTGCCGAGGAGAAACTGACAGAACTTTCTGAGCTTAAACAGCTTGCAGAGCTTGGTATTAATGCCAACAATTTTAGTAGCGATAGCGACGAAAAAAATGCATCGGATAGTGAAATTCTGGAGAGATATAAGGAAAACGTGGATTTGTTCTCAGGCAGCAGAGATTGTCAGAATGAAGCTGTTGTAAAGAGACTTGCAAAGGTAACGGAGGATGATTATATCAGACTTCCAAAGAGGGCCAAGAGACAGAAATTGCAGAAGAAACTTTTTTGTCTGCCGGAGTTTCCAACCACTACTATAGGATCTTTCCCACAGACAAAGGATGTAAAAGCGAACCGTTCTGCTTTTAAAAGAGGTGAGATCACAGAGGAGCAGTATGTCGATTTCAATAAAAAGAAGATCGAGGAGTGTGTGAAATGGCAGGAGGAGATCGGTCTTGATGTGCTCGTACATGGAGAGTACGAAAGAAATGACATGGTAGAGTACTTTGGAGAGTCACTTGGAGGATTTCTTTTTACAGAAAAGGCATGGGTACAGTCATACGGTACAAGATGTGTAAAACCACCTATCATCTGGGGAGATGTGTATAGAAAGAAACAGATAACAGTAGACTGGTCAGTTTTCGCCCAGTCAAAGACTTCACATATCATGAAGGGAATGCTCACAGGCCCTGTTACGATACTTAACTGGTCATTCCCGAGAGAGGATATCTCGATAAAGGAGTCGATCGCGCAGATCGCACTTGCGATCCGTGATGAGGTACTTGACCTTGAGGCAAACGGCATCAAAATGATACAGATCGACGAGGCTGCGCTTAGGGAGAAGCTTCCGCTTAGAAAATCAGACTGGTACAGTGAGTATCTTGATTTTGCCATCCCGGCATTCAGGCTGACACACAGCGGAGTAAAGCCTGAGACACAGATACACACACATATGTGCTACAGCGAGTTTACGGATATTATTCCTGCGATTGATGATATGGATGCGGATGTCATCACATTTGAGGCATCACGTTCAGACCTTCTGATACTGGACTCTTTGCGGGAGAACAACTTCGAGACAGAGGTAGGTCCGGGAGTATATGATATCCATTCACCGAGAGTACCGTCTGTGGATGAGATCATCACAGTGCTTAAAAAGATGCTCACAAAGATAGACAGGGAAAAGCTCTGGGTAAACCCTGACTGCGGACTTAAGACACGCGGAGTGCCGGAGACGGAGGCAAGCCTTAAGAACATGGTCGAGGCTGCGAAGATACTTCGAGAGACTACTTAGGTGACATAATTGTAGTTGGCATAGAGTTAGTTTTCAGCAGTAACGTGTTTATTATAGTATGTTACACATTGACGAGTTTGTAACTTACATCTCCTTTTATACTTTGTTAAAATATAGTCAAGCGGATGAGTTATTAAAAATTTATCTGCAGAGTTTTTTAGGATTTTTTTAAATTTGGAAGGAGAATTTACACTATGGCAAACAGAATCATGTTAAACGAAACATCTTATCACGGATCAGGTGCGATTGAGGAGATCGCTACAGAGGCTAAGGCTCATGGATTCAAGAAAGCGCTTGTATGCTCAGATCCGGATCTCATCAAATTCGGTGTTACAGCAAAGGTAACAGATATCCTTGATAAGAACGGATTAGAGTATGAACTTTACTCAGAGATCAAACCAAATCCAACTATCGACAACGTTAAACATGGAGTAGAAGCATTCAAAAAATCAGGAGCTGATTATCTCATCGCTATCGGTGGCGGCTCTTCAATGGATACATCAAAGGCAATCGGCATTATCATCGCAAACCCTGAGTTTGAGGATGTAAGAAGCCTTGAGGGTGTTGCACCTACAAAGAAACCTTGTGTTCCTATTATCGCAGTACCTACAACAGCCGGAACAGCAGCAGAGGTTACTATCAACTACGTTATCACAGATGTAGAGAGAAAGAGAAAATTTGTATGTGTTGATCCACACGATATGCCTATCATTGCTATCGTAGATCCTGATATGATGTCATCAATGCCAAAAGGACTTACAGCATCAACAGGTATGGATGCACTCACACATGCTATCGAGGGATACACCACAAAGGCAGCGTGGGAGATGACAGATATGTTCCATCTTAAGGCTATCGAGATCATTTCAAGATCTTTAAGAAGTGCTGTTGCCAATGAAAAAGAAGGCCGTGAGGGTATGGCTCTTGGCGAGTACATCGCAGGAATGGGATTTTCAAATGTAGGACTTGGAATCGCTCATTCAATGGCTCATACACTCGGAGCTGTTTACGATACACCACATGGTGTTGCATGTGCTATGATGCTTCCTATCGTAATGGAGTACAATGCAGACTGCACAGGTGAGAAATACCGTGAGATTGCCCGCGCAATGGGTGTAAAGGGTGTAGATGATATGTCTGTAGAAGAGTACAGAAAAGCTGCAGTAGACGCAGTACAGAAGCTCTCTGTAGATGTAGGAATTCCTACAAAGCTTGAGGCATTAAAAGAAGAGGACTTAGACTTCCTTGCAGAGTCAGCTCACGCAGATGCATGCGCACCTGGAAATCCAAAGGATGCAAGTGTTGAGGATCTGAAAGCTCTTTTCCGTAAGCTGATGTAATAAATTAATTTTTGATTTAAGAATGGAATAAAATAGAAAATCCGGGAACTGCCGATTGACAGCATTCCCGGATTTTTTGCAATTTTAGGATTAAAGGTAATAAATTGCTGAACTATGTAAACGATTGATACAGGCAAAAAAGTCTGTAACTATTGCATACAATACCATATTATATTAAATTCACCTCACGGAATACACCTGCCAGCTCCACCGGCATAGAGTCGGTGAGCAGTCTGGCAAGCTCCTGAGGGGTGAATTTTTTATTTCCAAGCACCCACTGGGTTGTCATAAAGACAGAACCCTGACAGTACATTTCAAGCTGAAACAAGAGTTTTTCGGATATTTTGCGGTGGCTTTTGCCCTCAATCTGATCAATATAAAACTGACGGATCAGCTCAAAATCATGTTCTTTTAGATTGTTCTGATCATCATTTTTAAAAGCCGCCTTAAAAAAGAGGTGTTCCATCTGGATATATTCAAATTTATTAACAAGACTTTCATAAACGGTACTGCCTTCACCCATCTGGTGAAAGGATTCGATCAGTATCTTGTCAAAATACCAGTTTATCAGATCGTATTTGTCCTGAAAATTTCTGTAAAAAGTCTGTCTGGTCACACCGCAGGTATCGCAGATCTCCTTTACGGTGATCTTCTCGACAGGAGAAGCGACCATACATTCCTTCATGGCATTAGCCAGCCTGTATTTTATATCGTTGTTCATCTTATCCCCAAAAATATCCGTTGTAAAAATTACTCAAGTACCAGTAAAAGTCCCATTTTGAACTTGCCATCGGCAGTTACGCTGTGAAGTCCGTTTTTGTCAAAGCGGAAATTCTCTCCGGCATTTATAGTATAATCCTTGCCCTCGTATCCGATAGTAGCTTTGCCCTCGAGTGCAAAAATGATCGCATTGCCCGGAGCACGGTGAGGTGTAAGACCTGTACCCTCGTCAAATGCCATGAGGACGAATTTCATAGTGTCATTGCTGACTACATCAAGATTGCTGATGCTTCCCTCCTCGTATGAGATTAAATCCTTAAGTTTCATTACTTCGCCTGATTTGATAATGTTGTTCATAGTGTTCTCCTTTTTTATGATAATTTCAGTATATACGCATCCTGTCCCGGTTGCAACACCGCATAATGTTTTGGGCGGTACTATAAGCATATCGCCATCGGATACGGAATGCTTTGATGCATCCTCACCCAGCAGGAAATCAGCCTGACCGGCTGCCCCGATATAGACAGTGGTGGTGTCGTAGGACTCCTGTGTGATGGAGGTGTCTTTTCCAAGGGAAAAATAGGTGACACCGTTTTCAGATCCAAGCCTTGCGCTGCGCGAAATGGTCATTTCATCACGGATCGGACGCATATCTTCTATTTTGAAAACTTCATTCATGATAGACTTCTCCTTTTTGAATATTTTCAACAGAATAGCATTATATACCTATTTTATCCTAAAGTATGTTGTTAATACAACAAAAATAATTTACCGCCAATTTACACTCAGCCCATTTTTCTTTTACACCAGAGTCGTATAGTAACTATGGTAACAAAAATAAAATTCTAAACAACACTTTGTGGAGGAAAAATGAAGAAGAATAGTTTAATTTTGAAAAAAGGAATG
>CAVABC010000077.1:0-16269 GCA_963586665.1 Acutalibacteraceae bacterium | reverse complement strand
CAGATGGCACACATCGTATCGAAAGATGCGAGAATGTCAAGGATGTAGCGCAGTATATCGCAAGGATTGATGAGATGATCGGGCGTAAACAGAAACTTTTCGCAGAGTAATTCTTGAAAAACTCATACATCAAATAGTGTATTTACTTATATTTCATGAATTTTTATGTTGCAAAGTGGGTATTTCCATAATAGAATAAAAATAGAAAAGAATGCAAATTACATTGAGTAATAGGCGGAAGAACAGCCATACTAATAAGGGAGGTGTTTATATGGCAACTTCTAGTATCACTAAAAATTTTGTTATATCTGGTCAGAAGCAGGTGGAGATGTTTGTCGATGCAATAGAAAGCTCTGCCAATAATCGCCCGGTGCGCATTCCGGTAGCAGCAAGGGAATTAACAGACACAAATGATATAATAAAATTGATGGAGAAAAGGAAGAAAGCGAATGTTGCAAAAAGATAAATATTCAGTAATTAACATTCGTAAGTATCTTGAAAGTGATGATCCGAGGCTCGGAGAGGAAGATTTAATTCAAATTCTCTCCGAGTTTTCATGTGAGAAGAACCCGGATGTTGAAAGGTTTTTGAAAAAGAGTTCCATTGAGTTTACTAAGAAGAATCAATCTGTTACATATATTGTGCTGTCCATTGACGATGGTGAATTGCTGGGATATTTTACGATTGCATTGAAATCATTAACGGTTCGTGGAGAAACAGTAAGTAATACAGTGAAAAAGAAATTATTGCGGATCAGTGAGTTAGATGGAGAAACACAGACCTATACGATGTCCGCATACTTGATTGCACAGCTTGGAAAAAATTTTACAAACGGTGCAAATGAGAAGATTACTGGTGCAGAACTTCTTGAAGCAGCGTGGAACAAAGTGGAAGAAATTCAATATCAGGCAGGTGGAGTGGTAACATTTTTGGAAGCAAATGATGATGCTAAATTACTATCTTTCTATAATGATAATAAATTTGTAAAATTTGATACCAGACAAACCACTTCAAAAGACCAGGAGCCACATGAGTTGGTGCAGTTACTAAGACTGCTTTAATTAAATATTTTATAATAGCGTAAGGTGCACGGAAATAAAAATCTATGTGCCTTTTTTGTTTTGGAAATACCGTCTTGTAGATGCAGGGCGGTATTTTTCAGCATAGAAGGGAGATAGATCGTATGCAAAAAAGGCGATTGTACAGGAATGTGAGAAGTATAAAGTGCAGTTGAAAAAAAGTGCGATTGTATCAGGTACGATATGATTTCCGGTGCAGAAATCATAAAAATCCTGTGATGTAAAATACAATGGGCAAAAGCAGGTGAGATATACCAAAAGCAGACATAGAAATAGATTTTGTCTAATTCATTTTCTTTATAACTTTACTACAAAATAGTACAATTTGAATAAAAAAGTAAAAAGGTGAAAAGTGCGTCCTGGAAAATTCTATGTTATGTTATAAAAGAAAAAGCAGATTGTGATAAAATTAGCAGGAAGGTATGATTAAAATGAATAAAAATTTATTTGCAAAAACTCCACCTATGGGATGGAACAGTTGGGACTGCTATGGGGCTGCAGTGACAGAAGAAATACTGAAAAAGAATGCAGACTATATGGCGAAATATTTAAAAAAATATGGATGGGAATACATTGTATGCGATATTCAGTGGTATGAACCAATGGCAAAAGGAACGCAATACAATCATTTTTATCCTCTGGAGATGGATGAATATTCCAGACTGATCCCGGCAGAGAACCGATTCCCTTCTGCCGCAGGAGGAAAAGGTTTTTCGGAAATCAGTAGCTATATTCATAAATTGGGATTAAAATTTGGTATTCATATCATGAGGGGCATTCCCAGACAGGCAGTTCATCAGGCATCGCCGGTGAAAGGGACAAACTATACAGCCCGGGATATTGCTCAAAGCTTTTCCTTATGTTCATGGAATACAGATATGTACGGAGTAAATCCAGATGTGCCAGGAGCGCAGGAATATTACGATTCTCTGTTTGAATTGTACGCACAGTGGGGAATTGATTTTGTAAAAGTGGATGATATTTGCAATACAGAATATAAACCGCAAGATCCGTACTCTGCGAAAAGGGAAATTGAAATGATACGTGCGGCAATTGATAAGTGCGGCAGAGAAATGGTTCTAAGCCTTTCGCCTGGTCCGGCTGTTTTTTCGGAGGCGGAGCATTTGGCGGCTAATGCAAATATGTGGAGGATGACAGGTGACTTCTGGGATAACTGGCCACAGCTTCTTGCTATGTTTGAAAAGTGCAATCTGTGGAGTCCATATGTGCGGGAAGGCTGCTGGCCGGACTGCGATATGCTTCCGCTGGGACATATCGGAATTAATACGCCGGGAAATGACGGCAACGCCAGATATACAAATTTTACAAGAGACGAACAGATCACGATGATGACACTCTGGTGCATCTTCCGCTCACCGCTGATGATGGGCGGAGAACTTTGTGATAACGATGAATGGACTTTGAAGCTGTTGACAAACGGAAAGGTATTAAGGCTTCTCGGACATTCTTTTGGGGCAAGGCAGATGATGAGGACCGAAGATACGGTAATCTGGAGCAGTGAGGATGAAGACGGTGGAAAATATGTTGCGTTCTTTAACCTGTCTGCTGCTGAAACGAAGCAGGGAATCAGTCTAATGAATCTTGGTATTCGGAATCGCTGCAGTGCCGCAGATTTGTGGGAAGACACAGAAATTATAAATGTGGAGGGGCGTTTGGAAACAAAACTGAAACCGCACGGAGCTGCGATATTTAAGCTAATGGAGAAACACTGACAACAAAAATAGTTTATCAAGCATGAGAAGGAGAAGAGATATGCCAGTTATTTTTTCAAAACAGTCCAATGAATTTCATTTATTTAATGATAAAATCAGTTATATTATAAAAATATTGGAAAATGGTCAGCCGGGAAACTTATATTATGGAAAAGCCATTGATTGTCAGCCTGATTATTCTTATCTGTTGGAGGGCGGTCCGAGAGCGCTTGCGGTCTATACCAGAGAGAATACTTATTTCATGAGTCCGCAATATACCAAAATGGAATATCCGGATTTTGGAAGAGGAGATTTTCGCGAACCGGCCTATGTGATTCGACAGGAAAACGGAAGCCGGATCAGTCAGTTTGTGTATTGCGGTTATAAGATTTTTTCGGGGAAAAAGAAACTGGAGGGGCTTCCTGCCGTTTACGTGGAAAAGGAGGAGGAAGCAGATACGCTGGAACTCTGCATGGAAGATAAGCTGACGGGAATGCAGATGGTTTTGTCGTATACGATTTTTCGAGAATATCCGCTGATTGCACGGAGCGTTTCTTTTCAAAATCATGGACAGGAGACAGTTTATCTGGAACGCGCTTTCAGCGCAAGCCTGGATCTGCCGGATGCGGACTTCGAGATGGTGCAGTTTTCGGGAGCATGGACGAGAGAACGACAGATAAAGACGAGAAAGCTGCAACAGGGATACCAGGGGATTTCCAGCCGCAGGGGTGCCAGCAGTGCGGAGCATAATCCGTTTTTGTTTCTGAAAAGGAAGAGTACGGATGAATCTCAGGGGGAGGTATATGCGTTCAGTTTTATTTACAGTGGAAACCATTTGGAGCAGGTGGAAGTTGATACAAACGATATGGCGCGAGTTTCTATTGGGATTCACCCGGAAGGATTTGACTGGAGATTAAATCCCGGAGAGACATTTCAGACTCCGGAGGCGCTTCTTGTCTATACAGATGAGGGGTTGAATGCTATGAGTCAGACTTTTCACCGTGTATTCGAGAGCAGGCTGGTAAGAGGAACATGGCGGGAAAAGCCGCGCCCAATTCTCATCAATAACTGGGAGGCTACTGGAGCTGCTTTTACAGAACAGAAAATTCTGGAAATTGCCTCGGCGGCAAAAGAGATTGGGATCGAACTATTCGTACTGGATGACGGATGGTTTGGAAAAAGAGAGGATGATCAAAGCGGGCTTGGAGACTGGTATGTTACAAACTATGAAAAGCTTCCGGGAGGGATTTCCGGTCTGGCAGAGAAAATCACGAAAATGGGAATGAAATTCGGCCTTTGGTTTGAGCCGGAAATGGTGAATAGGGATTCCAACCTGTACAGGAAACATCCGGATTGGATTCTCTGTGCACCGGGGCGGACGCCTTCCCCAAGCAGAAACCAGTATGTGCTGGATTTCTCAAAAAAAGAGGTGGTCAATCATCTGTTTGAGGCAATGGATCGCATCCTTGACTCTGCGCCAATTTCTTATGTAAAGTGGGATATGAACCGTTATATCACGGAATGTTATTCCGGCGGCCGGGAAGCAGGGGTACAGGGGATGGTGTACCATCAGTATATTTTAGGAGTGTATACGCTTTATGAACGGCTGATTGAAAAATATCCGCATATTCTCTTTGAGTCCTGCGCAAGCGGCGGGGCCAGATTTGATCCGGGAATGCTCTATTATGCGCCGCAGACATGGACGAGTGATGATACGGATGCATATGAGCGGTTGAAAATCCAGTATGGGACCTCTTATGTATACCCGATAAGCAGTATGGGCGCACACGTTTCAGCTGTTTCAGGTCATCCGGGAGCGAGAAGGATCTCCTGGGAGACGCGGGAAAATGTTGCAATGTTTGGCGCATTTGGATATGAGCTTGACCTCAGCATTTTGTCCTCAGAAGAAAAGAAGCAGATCAGAAACCAAAATGAGTTTTATAAAGAATATCGCAGCCTGTTTCAGTTTGGAACCTTTTATCGTTTGCAAAGCCCGTTTGAAAAGAATGATGCCGCATGGATGATGGTAAGTAAAGATCAGAAGCTGGCGGCAGTTGGATTTTACCGGATGCATGAGGTGCCGAACGGACCGTGGGTGCGGCTGAGAATGGCAGGACTTATACCACACGAAAAATATAAAATTCAGCATTTGGGGAACAGGGTATGGTATGGGAGCGAATTAATGAATGCGGGTATTGTCATTTATCCGAAAGATATGAGCATGGATGGAAAAGATTTTTCCTCTACCCTGTTGCTGGTGGAGGAAGTATAATGAAAAATGAAGTTATGCTGATTACTTACGGAGACAGCCTTGGACATAATTTTAAAGAACTTATGGTCATCTATACTCAGGGTGCAGGTGGGGCATGTGCATTTATTAAGACAACAAGAGCTGATGCCGATGGGTATAAGGTTAAAGTTGTGGACACGACTGGCGCGGGCAATGCGTTTATCGGTTCATTTTTGTATCAGCTTGCAGCTACAGGGGTGGAAGCTGATACGCTTTGTAATCTGACGACGGAGCAGTTAAAAACATATTTGGAATTTTCTAACTGTTATTGTGCAAAAAGAGTGCAGCAGGCAGGAGCCATCGCATCTTATCCGACGATGGCAGAAATGAAATCAATATTACAGTAAATGATAGAAAATCAGGATAGTCCTTATAGTTTTTATGAGGACATATGTCCTGATTTCTTTGGAATAACATTGCGGAAAATTTACTTGACAAATTCTAATCTGCTGGCTTACTGTACTAATCAAGATAACATTCTGCAGTGAAATTTGACAGCCGGGGTGTGGTTATCTGTGACTAAAAGTTTTAAATCAGGTGGAATAAATGGGAAACTTACTTATTGTAGATGATGAACAGGATATTTTACAAAGTCTTGAGGAATTGTTTAAATATGAATCAGGGCTTGAAATTGATGTATCTACAGCAAAAACAGCAAAAGACGCAGTAAATTTACTTGAAAAGAAGAAATTTGATGTGGTAATGACTGACATTAAGATGCCGGGGATGAATGGTATAGAGCTGTTTCATGTTATTAAGGAAAATTGGCCTAAATGCCGTGTGATCTTCCTCACAGGATATCGTGATTTTGACGATCTGTATGAGATAATGCAAAATAAGGATGTGCGTTATCTGCTAAAAAGCGAGGAATATGATGTACTGGTCAAAAATGTGTCAGAAGCATTTCAGGAGATTGATGATATGATGCGCTGTGAAAGCGAAGAATCACAGAAACAAAAAGAAGTACAGCAGGCTCAGATCATATTACAGAGGAATTTTATAAAGGAATATCTATCAGGTAAAATAGAAGAAAAAAATCTGAAAGCGGGCTTGGAAAAGTATGAAATACCGCTGTTGGCAGAAGAAAATCTGTTTATATTTTTATTGAAAATGGACTCGGATATTGATAAAACTGACATTGAGACAGAATGGATTTTAAGAAATGTAATATGGGAATTCACACCCATCAGGATGAACAGTTATTTATATAATGATGGAGATGGGTATTTTATGCTTTTTTTCCAGCCTCAGCAATGGAGTACAGAAAGTGTGCCTGCAAGAACCTGGAACAGACTGTATGCAAACTTAAAAGGTGCACTTGAATATATTCAGGAAAAACTGTTAAACAGTCAGAACATTTCAGTATCATTTGTTACGTGTGATGAAAGATGCTATTTGTCTGATATTTTGACCTATAGAAGCCGTTTAAAACAGGAGGCAATAAGTAATATAGGAGATAGTGTACAAAAAATAATAACAGCCAAGGCATTGATCCCAATGGGAAATATTGAACAGATTCCGATTAATATGCAGCTTCAGGTAAAAATGCTGGAAGAAACACTTGATACGAGAAATCAGGGAGAATTTATAGAGCTTTTACATAAACTGACACAGCGCATTGCAAATGAACAATATAACAGTGATGTGGAGATAACAGAATTATACTATAGTATTTCTTTACTTTTATTGAGATATATAAATATCAATCATTTACGACAGAAAATAGAAAATGATATACAATTGGAAGGATTGATAAATATAGAATTTCATACCGGCAGAAGAGAGGCTGCATATTATTTAAACAACATTGCGGATAAAATTGCTATAGAACTTGAAGGCGAAAAAAGAAGCCGCACAACTGATGTACTTAAGAAGGTAGCCATATATATAGATGAGCATTTGAGAGAAGATCTGACACTTACGAGACTGGCTGATATCAGTTATCTTAATCCATCGTATCTTTCGAGGATTTTTAAACAGGAATATGGAAGTAATCTGACAGAATATATAAGCAATAAGCGTATGGCAGAAGCAAAAAAGCAACTGATAGGTACTACGAAAAAAATCCATGACATAGCAAATGAAGTGGGATATCCTTCTACACCTTCATTTAACAGAGTGTTTAAAAAAATGGTGGGTATATCTCCTGTTGAATATAGAGATTGTTATGGGGTGAAGAATAATGAAATATAAAATTAAGTCAATCCAGACCAGACAGATGGCAATGTTTGTTATATTTCTGGCTGTAAATCTGATATTTTCAACCATCTTATATTATGTTGCCACAGGCTATGTAAAAAAATCGGTCCGCGATAAGATGAATGCTCAGGCGGAATTTTATCTTGAAACACTAGATACACGAATGGAGAGCACGCAGGACATTTTATATAATCTTTTTGCGGATCGTAAACTGGCTTTTCTGATATACCCATCAAGTCTTCTTGATGATTATGAGATGAGGGATGCATATTTATCAGAACAGGAAAGAATTCAGATGCTAAAAGACAGCAATCCGTTTATACAATCCGGAACAATATATTTGCCCGGTACAGGGAAAATTATATCAGATACCAGAATAAGTGAGATGTCAGAGTCTGATAATGAGTTTATGATGGATATGCTTCCGTTAAACAATTGTGGTATTACGGAGGTGGATGGAGAAATTTATACAGTATCTGCGGGCGTGCCGTATGTTGGAGTAAAGGATGTCCCGGATGCACTTATGGTTGTAAAATTTGATAAAAAGAAAATTGCATCTACGCTGCACGCCTTTGATACGATCGAAGGAAGTGGCTCTTTTTTGTATAGAGAAAATTCAGGCTTGTTCATAGACAGTAATTTTGAAACTAATAATGGTCAGCAGGTGCTTAATGCAATAAAAGAGAAGCTGACTCCAAACGAAAGTATTTCTGACATGATAAGAATACCGGGAGAAAAGTATCAGGTTTTCGTAGCATGGTCAGATATGTTTGGTTATTTTGTTCAGTATGTTCCTGAGCATGAATTGATGAAGAATATTACTCCATATAAATGGATCATGGTCATATATATGATCGCAGTTCTTGCGATATCGGTTATTTTTTCCCATAGAACCAATATGCTTGTACATAAACCATTAAAAAATCTTGTAGATGCATTTGCAAAGGCAGGACAGGAAGGTTCTGCATTCGAAGTGGCAAAAAACTATGGAGATAATGAATTCAGATATCTGTTTGAGCGGTTTAATGATATGCAGGAAAAACAAAGGCTGCTGACTGATGAGATCATCGAACAGAAAAATCTGACACAGAAAGCAGAGCTAAAGCAGTTACAGGCACAGATAAATCCACATTTTCTGTATAACAGCTTTCTGTCATTGAAAAGTAAGATACGTAATGAAGATCTTGAAGGTGCAGAACTTTTGGCGAGCCATCTAAGCTCTTACTTTAAGTTTATAACACGAAATGACGAGAGTAATATATCACTTAGGAATGAAGTAGAACATGCACGGAGCTATACAAGCATTCAGCAGATAAGATTTAGAAACCGCCTGGAAATTAAATTTGAGGAATTACCTGATAAATATGCATCAATGGAGGTGCCAAGACTGATTTTGCAACCTGTTATAGAAAATGCGTTACAGTACGCTCTTGAGGACAAAGTAGCAGATGGAATACTTGAGATTTCGTTTATAGAGAGTGACTGTATGATAGAGATACATGTACAGGACAATGGTGAAAATCTGTCTGATGAAAAGATAGAAGAAATAAGAAAACAACTGGCACAAAAGAAAAAAGTTACCGGGGTAGTGAATATTAATCAAAGATTAAAGCTGTTTTTTGGGGAGAAAAGTGGGGTTGGAATAGCCAGAAGCAGGCTTGGAGGTGCTGATATCACAATCCGTATTCCAATTGATGGCACTGAAAAGCATGAAGAGATAAAAAAGTAAAAATAAGAAAATAGAAAAAACTCCTGCAAAAAGATAAGATAAAACCATCAAAAAACAAATGGGAGGTAACAAACTATATGAAAAAGAAAAAAGTAGTATCTATTTTACTTGTGTTATCAATGGTTGCGGGGTTAGCGGCATGCGGTAATGACTCAGGTCAAAAGACATCCGACAGTCAGGCTGTAAAGATCACAGACGATGGAAATGCCTTTGGGTATGATGATCCGATTACCATAAATGTTGGTGTGGATTACAATTCGGATTTCTCATGGGCACCGGGGCAGGATGCAGAAAACAATGATTGGTGGGATCTCTACAAAGAAGAGGGATACAACATGAAGCTGATGTACAATGTTGATGGAACTCAGGCAGAGACAAAACGTACAACGGCAATTGCATCAGGAACTTATCCGGATATCATGTTTGTCAGTGGAGCTGATCTCGTAAAATATGCGCAGACAGGGGTTATTGCAAGCATTGATGAGGCTTATGATACATATGCGACAGACAATTTAAAGGACTATATTGCGGCAGGCGGAGACAGTGCTTTAGATTCAGCGAAAGTAGATGGTAAGCTTTATGCGATTCCTCAGGTGTATGATAACCACAGTGCTGCAATGATGATGTTTATACGTCAGGACTGGCTCGATAAGCTTGGACTTAAAATGCCTACAACAATGGAAGAATTAAAGGCTGTTGCAGCAGCATTTACCAATAATGATCCGGACGGAAACGGCAAGAATGACACTTATGGACTTGCATTATGTGGAAAAGATGGATTTACATACTGGTCAGGATTACAGGCATTTTTTGAGGGGTACGGAGCTGCTCCGGGACATTGGAATGGACAGTTTTCTTTTATAGAGAATGATGGAATAGTAGAATGGGGCGGAGCTCTTTCTGATGAAATGAAAGCAGGTCTTACAGATTTACAGGAGATGTATAATAATGGCTCTCTTGCAAAGAATTTCAGTACTATGGATTACAATCAGCTTCTTGAAGATATTGGTTCAGGAAAATGTGGAATCTGGTTTGCTCCAAACTGGGGAGCAATGGTACCAGCGATAGATGCGATGAAATCGGATATTAACGCACATATTACTACAGCAAAAATCCCTGATGGAATGGGAGAGGGATCTTCAAAGGCTTATATTCCTACTATTCCTAATGGATATTATGTAGTAAGCAGCAAATGTGCTAATCCGGAAGCTCTTGTAAAATTATCAAATCTTGCAGTTGAAAAATTCTGTCATCCAAAGGATGCAGAAGAATATTCTATATACAATGGAGAAACAGGAAAACACAGTGGATGGAAAACTGCATTGATCCAGCTTACTTCTCCAACAGAGAGTATTGACTGCGTATCTGACATTCATGAAGCAGTAAAGAACATGAATACAGACAATTTAAGTGAATCAAGAAAATTATCAGCAGATCCTATTATTTCATATCTGAATGCTGTATCAGATGGAACACTCAAGGATAAGCTTGCATCAGATGATGCTGATGTTGAAACAGGTATCAGCAATTATACCGTTTACGGAGATGATCTTGGTGGTGGCATTACGATGCTTCAGCTTATAGATGAAGGCAATTTTAATTATTCGGCATATAATTATGTCCCTACAGATGAGATGTCAAATGCCTTCTCGACTCTTAACAGCATGACAGTTGAGACAATAGTTAAGATCATTACAGGACAGAGCGTAGACAGTTATGATGATTTCCTGAAATCATGGGAGTCTCTTGGCGGAGAGGAGTCAACAAAAGAAGCTCAGGAATGGTATGATGCAAACCATTAATTTAAAATAACAGGTATAAAAGGTGTGCGTCCTGCGCACACCTTTTTTTACCCCAAAACAGGCAAAATAAAGGAGTGATTCGCGATATGAAGAGAAAAAAGCAGCAGTCTATAAAGGTTTTTAAAGCACGCCAGCGAAGCTTTCATCTCATGCTTTTATTACCATGTGTACTGTTATTTATATTTAATTATCTTCCGATCTTTGGACTTGTCATGGCATTTCAGGATTTCCAGCCAGGACTTGGTTTTTTACATTCAAAATGGGTTGGACTGAAAAATTTTCAGACTTTGATGAATTTGCCAAATTTTTTACCGGCCATCCGTAATACACTGGTCATTGCCTTGGGAAAGATTGTAGGTAATCTTGTTGTGCCGATAGTGTTTGCCCTCTTGCTAAATGAAGTAAGATGCAAATGGGCAAAGAAAGCCGCACAGACGATCACATATTTACCTTACTTCCTCTCATGGATTGTTTTAGCCGGTATTTTTATAAATTTCTTATCTCAGGGAAGCACACAGGATGATACAGGATTATTGAATACTGTTTTAATGAATTTGGGCTTAATTAAAACACCTATTGATTTTCTTGGAAATAAACATCTTTTCCCATGGTCGATGATCTTTACGGATGTCTGGAAAAATTTTGGATATAATGCAATTGTTTATCTTGCAGCATTGACTGGTATAGATCCGGGACTATATGAAGCAGCAGCAATTGATGGTGCTGGCAGATGGAAACAGACATTACATGTTACACTGCCGGGAATAGCTCCAATTATAGTACTTATGACCGTTCTTTCTATTGGAGGCATCTTAAATGCAGGTTTTGATCAGATATTTAATATGTATAGTGCAAGTGTATACGAGACCGGAGACATAATTGATACATTAGTATATCGTCTTGGTCTGGTAAATCAGCAATATGCACTTTCTGCGGCTGTAGGATTTTTCAAGTCGATCGTTTCGGGTATTTTGATCGTTATATCATATAAACTGGCAGACAAATTTGCCGGATACAGAGTATTTTAGTAGGAAAGGAAGTATTGAACATGAACAAAATAAAAGTTTCACCAAAAAGAAGAGTGTTCTTATTTTTTAATGCAATAATAATTCTTCTTTTCGTAATAATTTGTCTTGTACCTATTTTGAACGTACTTGCACAATCTTTTAGCAGCTCTCATGCAATTATGACTAATCAGGTAAAATTACTGCCGGTTGAGTTTTCTTTATCAGCATATAAATTTGTTTTAAAAGATTCAAGATTTTGGACTGCTGTAATGGTTTCCTTGAAGAGAGTACTCATAGGTGTTCCTTTGAATATGATACTTACCATTTTAGCTGCTTATCCATTATCTAAATCAGACAGGATATTTCCTGCAAGAAAATACTATTCAGCATATTTTGTGTTTCTGATGATCTTTAATGGTGGCTTGATCCCTACATATTATGTGGTATCTAAACTTGGGCTGATCGATTCAATATGGGCTTTGGTATTACCTTGCTCAGTACCTATTTTTAACGTTATCCTCATGATGAATTTTTTTAGAGGAATTCCTGAGGCTCTTGAGGAGTCGGCTATGCTTGAGGGCGCAAGCCAATGGCAGATAATGTGGAAAATATATCTTCCGTTATCAAAACCATCAATAGCAACAGTAGCATTGTTTTCGCTTATCAATCATTGGAATAGCTGGTTTGATGGATTGATATATTCAAATTTTACCGACAACTATCCATTGCAGTCATTTTTGCAGACAATGATAGTGGATATTAATTCGGTATTGCAGAGTGGAGATCTGTCTCAGGTTGTTGATCTGTTAAAGGTAAATAATACCAATATGAAGGCAGCACAGATATTCTTATCAATTATACCATTAATGATCGTTTACCCGTTTTGTCAGAAGTATTTTACTTCAGGATTGACTTTAGGAAGTGTAAAGGAATAGGAATTGGAGGATAGCATGAAAAAATATGAAGGATATTTATTTGTTCATTTTACCGGTGAAAGTGAAGAGGGAGAGCAGATATATTTTTCTGTAAGCACAGATGGGCTGCACTGGAATGACCTAAATGATGGCAGACCGGTTCTACGTTCACATATAGGAGAAAAAGGAGTCAGAGATCCGTTTATTATCAGATCAGTATATGACGACAAATTTTATCTCATCGCTACAGATCTTAGGATTGCATCCGGAAAGGGATGGGATGTGGCTCAATATGAAGGCAGCAGATCAGTTATTGTGTGGGAATCGAAAGATCTTGTAAATTGGAGCAATGAACGATCAGTTAAAGTTATGGGTAAAGAAGCAGGATGTGTATGGGCTCCTGAAGCCATATATGATGAAGCAAGAAAGAAATATATGATGTTCTGGGCTTCTATGGTAAAAGAAGATGGAGAAGAAAAAGCAAAACAGCGGATATATTGTGCGTTTACAGATGATTTTATAAATTTTACAAAAGCAATTAAATATATTGAGGCTGAAACCCATGTGATTGATACAACCATAATAAAAAGCGGAGAATACTATTATCGTTTCTCAAAAAATGAAACAACAAAGGATATTCAGGCAGACAGAGGAAAAGACCTGCTAAATGGTCCATTTGAAGAAATTGAATGTGGTGAACTGGACAAAATACATGGAGTTGAAGGCCCTGAGATTTATAAAATTAACGATTCTGACAAATGGTGCCTCATAGTGGACCGCTTTGCAACACAAGGAGGGTATATGCCTCTTATTGCAGATAATATTGAACAGGGCAATTTTAAAATCATAGGTGATTCAGATTACGATATGGGTAAAAATAAAAAACGCCATGGTGGAGTCATCAATATTACGGGAGCAGAAATGGAAAGACTTATAAATGCATACAAATAATCGTTAAACTGCGAAAGGAAATAATAATATATGGGCAGACTCAGCATTGAAAAAGATAGATTGATATTTCAAAGAAGAGACGAATTAACTGTTATTGAGCCATATGGAAGAAACTGTTTGCGCTGCAGGAGTACAAAAAACAGTAAACTTCTGGAAGAAAACTGGACACTCCTTCCACCCACAATGGATGCAAATTGTACTATTAGCGGAGATGAAAAGCATGCCACAATGACCAATGGAATGCTGTCGGTTGTTGTTGAAAATGAAATCCCGTGGGAAACAGGTAAAATGACTTTTTATCGTAATGGTAAAAAAATACTAAAAACACGGTGGGAAGGAGATTATACAGTACGAAATATTCATACAGAGGGAGATAATTATCAGATCAGGGCAATATTTGATGCAAACGAGGGAGAACATTTCTACGGATTGGGGCAGGAAATGGAAAACCAGTTCGACCGCAAGGGAAGCACTTGTAATCTGCTGCATTACAATACAAAGTCGGCTGTTCCTGTAATATATTCTTCATTGGGATATGGTTTTCTATGGAATAATCCTTCTCCCGGAAGATGCGAAACAACGAATAATCATACTATGTGGGTTGCTGACAGTGCATATCAGGCAGATTATTTGATATACACAGGAGAAACACCGGCAGATACAATGAAAAAGTATTGTGAGCTGACCGGCTTTGCACCGCAATTCCCGGAATGGGCAGCAGGATTTTGGCAGAGCAGATTGCGTTATGAGAGTCAGGAAGATCTGCTGCAGATAGCTCGGGAATATAAAAAGAGAAATATTCCGGTAGCAGCAATTGTTATAGATTATTTTCACTGGACCGAACAGGGCGAGTGGAAATTTGATCCAAAGTACTGGCCAAAACCGGAAGAAATGTGTGATGAGCTTAAGGCTATGGGAATACAGCCTGTTGTATCTATATGGCCTACGATTAATCCAAATAGTGAAAATTATGCAAAAATGGATGAAGAAAATATGCTTGTCAGAACAGAAAACGGACAGTATGGTACATTTGAGTTCTATGGACAACAGGATTTTATTGATGTAACGAATCCATCAACAAGAGAATTCGTATGGAATAAGGTAAAAGAACATTATTATGATAAAGGAATACATACCTTCTGGCTGGATGAGGCAGAGCCAGAGGTTCATCCACAGCAATTTTCAAATCTGAAATTTTATATTGGAAATGGTGCACAGACAGCGATGCTTTACCCATATTATTATTCAAAAATGTTTAGTGATGGCTTAAAAAAAGAAAGCAATGAGCCTCAGATATTACTGACACGTGCAGCATATCCCGGAATACAAAAGTTTGGAGCTCTTGTTTGGAACGGAGATATTATATCGACCTTTGAATCGCTTGAAATGAGTGTAAAAGCGGGACTTTCGATGGCAATGAGTGGTATTCCATGGTGGAATAGTGACATAGGTGGTTTTTCACATGGCGATACAGAAAGTGAGTATTTTAGAGAACTTATTGTAAGGTGGATGCAGTTTGGAGTGTTTTCTCCGGTTATGCGTTTACATGGTGCAAGAGAACGCAAAAAAAATCAGATAGATCGTCATCCGGAGGTAAAGGAAAAGAGTGGTGCTGATAACGAATTATGGAGTTTTGGAGAAAAAAATTATAAAATCTTAACAGAACTTGTCTATCTGCGTAAGCTGCTTGAACCATATATTCTTGAACAGATGGAGATTACTAAAAATACGGGAAAACCTATAATGAGACCAATGTTTTTTGATTATTATACAGACGAAATATGCTATACCCTTGAAGATCAATATATGTTTGGTGATGATATTTTATTTGCTCCGATCACGAAACAGGGACAGACAAGCAGAAAAGTATACTTGCCGGAAGGACAATGGATCGATACAAAATCTATGGAGATATATAATGGCAGATGCTGGATTACATGCTATGCAGAAATAGATGAATTTATTGCATTTGTCAAATGTGACAGCCCTGTTATTCTGGCATTCAGAGATTGGAGTAAAAGGAAAAATGAATAAGAATAAATTTGCTGTAAATCCACCAATGGGCTGGAATAGCTATGATTATTATGATACGACAGTCAATGAAGAGCAGATAAAAGCAAATGCGGATTATATGGCGAAACATTTGAGACCGTATGGATGGGAATATGTAATAGTTGACATTGAGTGGTATTCATATGGCGCAGGATCAAGAAGTCCAGCTAATAAATGTCAATAGTTAAATGAGAAAAAATTTATTTTGTTTTCTGACTAAAAAAGGGCGGACTTTCCCCTTGGTGAAAATATCGTTTTTTGAAAGATATTGATTCATTGAATTCATAGTATTTTATGCAGCTATGTCGCATTTAGCAGCATTGTATTGTTTGATATGCTCCTGAGGAGCAATGATTTTGAATGGTTTGTTGTCTCTGAGTATTGCAAATATCATATTGCATACTTTTTGTACCAGATTATGCGAAGCAGATGTCCATATCAAAGTAATTCAAACCATAATGGGGCATAAGGATATTCAAACAACAATGGATATTTACGCAGAAGTAACAGAGTGGAAAAAGAAAGAATCACTCA
>CAVABC010000076.1:0-16272 GCA_963586665.1 Acutalibacteraceae bacterium | reverse complement strand
GTGATATTTGTGCCGGGCGGAGTGCAGGACACACCACATTCAGAGCAGATAGAGTATGATCACGAGCACAATGTGACAGACGAAGAGCTTATCAGAATGATAGACTATGCAAAGAGTATTGGTCTTAAGGTGATATTAAAGCCGACAGTAAACTGCAAGGATGGCACATGGAGAGCACATATCAGCTTTTTTGATCATGATGTGCCATGCGAACCGAAGTGGGGACCATGGTTTGAGTCATATACCAGATTTCAGCTTCATTATGCGGCAATCGCAGAAAATATGAAATGCGATATGTTCATAGCCGGATGCGAGATGGTCATGACAGAGCACAGGGAGCAGCAGTGGCGTCAACTAATCAGTGATATCCGGGGTGTATACAGCGGACTTGTAAGCTACAATACCGATAAATATCAGGAAAATCAGATACGTTGGTGGGATTGCGTGGATGTGATATCATCGAGTGGATATTATCCGATAGATGATTGGGACAATCAGCTCGACCGTATAGAAATGGTAGTTAAGGAATTTAACAAACCGTTTTTCTTTGCAGAGTGCGGATGTATGTCTACAGTCGGATCAAATCTTGTGCCGAATAACTGGGAGGTCAGAGGCAATGTTGACTTGCAGGGGCAGGCTGACTGGTTTAAGGCAATGACAGAGGCTGTGGACAAGCGCGACTGGGTAAACGGTATGGCTGTATGGTCATGGCACAGCAAACTTTATCCAAAGATCGAGGCGGCAGATCATCCGTATTATGAGATTTATGAGAAGCCGGCATGTGATGTGATCGACAAATATTATAGTAAGCGTAAATAATTCATGATTTTTATATTATTTAAATGCAAGCGTGGTATCTTACTATAGGGTTATGAACCATAATGTAAATAGGAAGAGTTAAGTAATATATACAGGTAACAAACATACAGAGGTAACAAAAATGGACACACATGAGATTCTTGAAAATGTGAAAAAGGGAACTATATCTATAGAAGAGGCAGAGGCATTTTTCAAAAGAGAACCTTATGAGGAGATGGGATATGCAAAAATAGACTCGCACAGGCACATACGCTCAGGTTTTGCGGAAGTAGTCTATTGTCAGGGAAAGGCAGATCAACATCTGCTTGGCATATATGAGCGCATTTTAAAGGATGAGGGAGAGGTGCTTGGAACAAGAGCCTCACAGCATCAGGCAGATATCATTATGGAAAAATTTCCACAGGTGACATATGATGAGATCTCGCACATTTTAAAATATGAGAAAAAGGACAAAAAGCGCATCGGAAAAATCGCAGTGTGTACGGCAGGAACAGCAGATATAGCAGTGGCAGAGGAGGCTGCACAGACAGCGGAATTTTTCGGAAGCAATGTGGAGCGCATATATGATGTGGGAGTAAGCGGCATACACCGACTGCTCTCAAAGGTGGAGCTGGTGCAGAGTGCTAACTGCGTTGTTGCAGTAGCCGGCATGGAAGGCGCACTGGCAAGTGTGATAGGTGGACTGGTGGATAAACCGGTCATAGCAGTTCCTACTTCCGTGGGCTACGGTGCTAATTTCGGTGGAGTGTCTGCGCTTCTTACTATGCTTAATTCCTGTGCCAACGGCATAGCTGTGGTCAATATTGACAATGGATATGGTGCAGGATATATGGCAACACAGATCAACAGATTGGGAGAGAAGAAATGACAAAGTTATATTTAGAGTGTCAGTCGGGCATAAGTGGAGATATGTTTGTTGCTGCATTGTTGGATCTCGGAGCAGATGAGCAGGTGCTTAGAGAGGTATTAAAAACAGTTCCGGCAGATGGATTTGAGATAAAGATAAGCAGAGTGAAAAAGGCTGGATTGGATGTATGTGATTTTGATGTGGTGCTGGCTCATGAGCTGGATAATCATGATCATGACACGGAGTACCTATATGGTCACACTCACACGCACGGTGCAGAGCATGAACATGTGCCGGCTCACACAACAGCAGCAAGCGTAGAGCATACACACGAACATGCGTCAGTTCACACAACAGCAACAGGCACAGAACATTCGCATGAACACGCACATCACCACCATCATACCCACAGAGGGCTTGCAGAGGTCAATTCCATAATTGATGGTACTACAATGACAGATAATGCCAGACACATAGCAAAAGACATATTTGCAGTGCTGGCAAGAGCAGAGGCAAAGGCTCATGGTACTACAATAGATGAGGTACATTTTCACGAGGTAGGTGCGATAGACTCGATAGTGGATATCATTTCAGCAGCAGTCTGTCTGGATAATTTAGGAATAACCGATGTGATAATACCATATCTTGCAGAGGGAACAGGCACTGTCAGATGCGCGCATGGAATACTTCCTATACCTGTACCGGCAGTGTGCAATATCGTAGCGGAGAGTGGCTTGATACTGAAGCAGACCGAGGTAAAGGGTGAGTTAGTTACACCTACCGGAGCGGCTATTGCGGCAGCCATCTGTACGGAGAAAAAACTGCCGGAACAGTATGCTATTAGAAAAATAGGTATAGGCGCAGGAAAGCGTGAATACGAGCGTCCTTCCATGGTACGCGCCATGCTTATAGAAGATATAGATCATGATGAAATACCTGATATCAGTACAGCAAAAATTGACGATACAGCAGATAAAATATACAAGCTCGAGAGCAATATCGATGACTGCACCGGTGAAAATCTGGGATTTGTCATGGACAAGCTCTTACAGGCGGGAGCAAGAGATGTGCATTACACTCCGGTTTTTATGAAAAAGAACAGACCGGCATATCAGCTCAATGTGATCTGCAAAAAAGAGGATATTTCAAAGCTTTCGGATATCATTTTTGAGGAAACCACCACTATAGGCATACGTCGCGTGGAGATGGAGCGCAGTATTTTAAAAAGAGAAACGCGTAGCATAAAAACCTCTGTTGGAGAGGCAGTTATCAAAGTATGCTCACACGGAAACAGTGTAAAAATATACCCTGAATACGACAGCGTTGTGGATATCTGCAATAAAACAGGGCTTTCCTATAACGAAGTTTTTGACACTATAAAACAGGAGGGGCGGGAGGCTTCGATATTACATGACATTACAACAGCTTAAATATGTGGCAGCGGTGGCAGAGTGCGGCAACATAACAGAGGCGGCAAAGCAGCTTTTTGTGTCACAGCCGACAGTCACCAGTGCGATACATGATCTCGAAAAAGAGATGCAGATAGTCATTTTTATAAGGACAAACAAAGGTGTGATCCTCTCAACCGAGGGAGAGAAATTCTTAGGATATGCCAGACAGGTGTTAGAGCAGATAGATCTCATAGAGGGCATTTACAAGGATGATGTGGTCAGCAAGCCGCATTTTGCGGTATCTTGCCAGCATTATTCGTTTGCTGTAAATGCGTTCGTAGATGTTATCAGGAAATTTGATGCGTATCAGTATGACTTTACCATAAGGGAAGAGCAGACACACGAGATCATAGAGGATGTTACAAACATGAAAAGTGAGCTTGGAGTCATATATCTTAGCTCTAAAAATACCGAAGTGCTGTCAAAGATGTTAAAACGAAATGAGCTTGAATTTACTGAACTTTTTACGGCATCACCGCATGTGTTCATATGTGACAGCCATCCGCTGGCGCAAAAGGACAGCATTTCGATGGAGGATCTACAGGATTATCCGTATCTGACATACGAACAGGGTGAGTACAATTCACAGTATTTTTCGGAGGAGTTTGTCAGCACGCTCGACAGCAGGAAAAATATAAGAGTGCGCGACCGTGCCACGCTTTTTAATCTGCTTATAGGACTAAACGGATATACTGTGTGCTCGGGCGTCATATCGGCAGAGTTAAACGGAAAGAATATCATATCAAAGCCGCTTGATATGGAAGAGTACATGCAGATAGGCATTATCACCAGAAAGGGTGTGATGCTTTCGA
The DNA here is from genome assembly GCA_963586665.1 of Acutalibacteraceae bacterium. Classification (GTDB taxonomy): domain Bacteria; phylum Bacillota; class Clostridia; order Lachnospirales; family Lachnospiraceae; genus Roseburia. The sequence goes on along the minus strand of CAVABC010000076.1, from coordinate 12,343 downwards.
GGTATGCGCAGGAGTATATTGAGGCATTGAAATTGCATACAAGATAATAACCGGTAAGTTCTAAATAGAAATAATAAATATGTCATCATAAAATGGGTATATTACTGACAATGCACTCATTTTTACATTTAGAAAATACAGAGTTTACGGTCACGTTATAAAATCCTCTTTGGTTAAATGATTTACACATGGAGGAAAAGGATGAAAAAGAGAAATCAGATCATTGCTGCAATAATGGCGGCAACAATTATTATGACACCGGCTTCATTTGCATACGCTGCGGCAGCACCGGATGGCAACTCAAATGCGCAGGAGATGTATGGTGATGCATACACGAACTGGAAGACAAATAGCTGGGATAACGGACTTAGTACGGACTGGACAAAGGTTTCCATAACACCGGGATCAGATGAGACATCAATGAATTTTGCATGGTATTCAAAACAGGACGATGAAGTGTCATTGACATACGGACAAAATCCAGATCTGAGTGATGGAAAAACAGTAACGATCTCGACAACCGCAACAGGAAGAACAGATAAGAACGGAGTTACCTATAACAGCAATAAGGCAACTATCACAGGTCTTTCACAGGGAGCAACATATTTTTATCAGGTTGCGGGAAAGGATATAAAATCTTTTAAGACAGGAACAACAGACAGCTTTAGATTTGCTTTTGTCGGAGATCCACAGATCGGATCATCAAATGAGGAAAAAGGCAAGGATACACCGGAATTTTACAGCGCACAGAGTAATGCGGTGGCAAATGACAGTTATAACTGGTCACAGACTCTTACAAAAATCCAAAAAGCAGGTTCTGATTTTGTAGTGTCTGCCGGAGATCAGATCCAGACTACAGCGGCAAAGAAAATAGGTCAGACTCCTGATACTATCAGTGAAATAGAGTATACAGGATACCTTTCACCGGAGGCACTCACATCACTTCCTGTTGCCACAACAGTCGGTAACCATGATGCGGACAATGCCAACTATAAATATCATTTCAATGTGCCGAATTTAAGCGCACTTGGTGACAATGGAACAGTAGGTGGAGATTATTATTTCACATACGGTAATGTATTGTTTATGATGTTAAATACTCAGGATACAAACTCTGCTGAGCATATTGAGTTTATTGAGAGTGCGATCGCTAAAAATTCCGACTGCAAATGGAAGGTTGTTACACTGCATCAGGACATTTATGGCTCTGCTGAACATTCAAACGAACCGGAGATAGTAAATTTAAGATATGCACTCACACCGACATTTGAGAAAAACGGAATAGATGTTGTACTTACCGGTCATGATCATGCATATTCAAGAAGTAAATTCTTATCAGGAAATCAGACTTCTAAGACAACAGATTATACTAAAGCGGATTTTAAAGCTATGCTTGGTAAAGATGTTGATTATTCAGGAACAGGTACTATTTACACAGCACCGGCAAATATAAAGGATGATACTACAGATGAAGCTGAAAAGGCATATCTTTCATATTTAAGTTCAGTTATGGATGCTGACAGGATCACGGAGACAGGTGAATATGTGGTTGATCCACAGGGTATTCTTTATCTTACAGCCAGCAGTTCATCAGGAAGTAAGTATTATGACCTTGTGCCACGCCAGCAGACATATATTGCAAACAGATGGCAGGAGGATGTACCTACATACTCGCTTATCGATGTTACCGAAACAACAATGACGATCAATACCTATCGTACAGATAATGATGCTGCCATTGATAATACAGTTACTATCGTAAAATCTGCTGATAAATCAGAGCTAAGCGAAAAGGCTGATGAGATAAAAGCAGAAATTACAAATGGTACTCTTGTGGAAAGTGATTATACAACTGAGAGCTGGAACGCACTTACAGATGCGCTTGAAGAGGCTGATAATATTGCGGCAGAGGCACCACAGGCATACATTAACGAGGTTTTGGAAAAACTTTCATCTGCAAGAGCTGGTCTGGTAAAGAAAACAGATGCAGATATCAAGGATAATGAAAACAAGCCTGCTGATACAGAAGTTAAAGATACGGAAGTTAAAGACACAAAACAGGCAGACACAAATACTACTGAAAGCAAGCAGACAGATACAAAAAATAATCAAACTGCAAAAGCATCTACAGGTAAAGTAAAAACAGGTGATGATTCTTCGACTATGGTATGGACACTCGTGTGCATCATGGGAATAGGAGCACTTGGAGCTGCTACAGTATTTATCAAAAAGAGAGAGAGTAAAGAGAAATAAATGAAAAAAATCTGTTTTGCCATAATCAGCATAGCTTTGGTAATAGTATTTGGAATTACATTGAACAATGTAGATAAGACAGAATTGCAATCGACAGAAGGGCGCAATTTTGAAAAGGCTACGGTTACGGAAATAGTCAATGACAATGCGTCGGCTGATGGCTCAAGAGCAGGGCAGCAACAGATAAAGGTGAGGATCAGAACTGGTGAGCATAAGGGAGAAATCCTTGATGCCACCAGTTCTTCATCATATCTGTATGGCGCAGACTGTAAAGTCGGAACGAAAGTAATTGTTATAATAAGTGAAACTGATAATCTTACCACTGTAAGTGTATACAATTATGACCGCGGAAATCAGCTTTATATGATAATAGCATTTTTCCTGATCGTCTTAGTTGTGATCGGTGGTATAAAAGGCTTTAAATCAGGAATAGGTCTTGTATTTACATTTTGTTGTATATTGTTTGTGTTTATGCCGATGATATACAAAGGTGTCTCACCTGTGATCGCAGCGGCATTTGTCGTTGTTATAACTACAGTTGTTGTTATGTATTTAATTGATGGTTTTACGATAAAATCGGGATGTGCTATGCTCGGAACAATTCTTGGAGTAATAATTGCGGCAGCATTTGCATTTGTTTTTGGAAAAATATGTAACATATCAGGATATAATGTGGACGATGTAGAGAGCCTTATCTATATAGGTGAGATGACCAATATCAAGGTAGGTGAGCTGATGTTTGCAGGAATAATAATATCCGCACTGGGAGCTGTGATGGACGTTGCTATGTCGGTATCGAGTACAATAAATGAGATACATGACAAAAATCCAATGCTTGATAGCAAAGAGCTTTTCAAATCCGGCATAAACGTGGGAAAAGATATGATGGGAACAATGTCTAATACACTTATACTGGCATTTGCAGGAGGTTCCATAAATACTTTTGTATATATATACAGCTACAATTACCAGTATTATCAGGTGCTTGATATGTATTCCATAGGAATTGAAATAATACAGGGAATTTCGGCAACACTCGGAGTTGTACTTACTGTACCATTGGTGTCACTGATTGCTGCAAGAAGATTTGGAAACAGAACTGTTAAATAGTATTTATATTTACGATGAAATCGTGTATCATAAAGGTACACGATTTTTTTCTATGGAGGAATTATGTACGACAGCATTATAATAGGAACAGGACCGGCAGGTTTATCAGCTGCGCTCAACCTTAAAACCTATAAAAAGGATTTTATCTGGTTTGGCTCAAAGAATTTAAGCGATAAGGTGCAGAAAGCGGAAAAGATCACAAATTATCCCGGTTTTCCAGAGATAAGCGGACAGGAACTGTTTTTGCGGTTTGAGGAGCACATAGAGGCGGCAGGACTGTCAATCACGGAAAAGACAGTGACCAATATCATGTCCACAGGCAAGAGCTTTATGGTGCTTGCAGACAATGAGATGTATGAGGCAAAGACACTCATACTGTGTATGGGCGTGATGTCTGCAAAGCAGCTTGACAGAGAGGATGAGCTGCTCGGAAAGAGGCTTAGTTACTGCGCCACCTGTGACGGCATGTTTTATAAAGATAAGAAAATTGCAGTCATATGCAACGACAAAAAGTATGAGCATGAGGTAGAATATCTCGCTGATCTGGCGGCAGAAGTATTGTATTTTCCTACGTTTAATGATAGCAGGATAGAGCTTTCCAATGTAGAGATATCAAAGGATATGCCTGTCGGATTAATAGGAGAGTCGTTTGTGGAGGGCATTGAGCTTCGCAGTGGAAAGACCGAGAGCGTGGACGGAGTATTCTGCCTTAGAAACGCTATCGCACCGTCAAAGCTCATGCCTCAGCTCGAGATCGAAAACGGACATATAGTGGTAGACCGGGCACAGCAGACAAAGATACCGGGCTGTTTTGCGGCAGGAGACTGCACGGGCAGACCTTATCAGTACACGAAAGCTGTCGGAGAGGGGAATGTGGCAGCACATTCGTGTATACAATATCTTGCAAATACGCATGGTTAGAGAACATAAATATGGAGTTATGGTATAACGCGAGAGTGTTTGCCGCGGTATTTGCACTGGCGGTCATACCGCTTATGCTTAGAAAAATGGTCGGGGAGATCGCAAGAAAGCTTCTTGGAATAAAAGTTTAGGTATTGTTTAGAAATTACCTCCTGTGAGTTTAACTGTGCGGAGTATATTAAGTACAGTCAAACAACAGGAGGTTTTTTATGATCAGACAATTTTTTAACGGAGTGTGCATGGCACTGGCTGACAGTGTGCCGGGAGTGTCGGGAGGCACAATAGCATTTATACTTGGATTTTATGACAAATTCATTGGAAGCATCAATGACATAGTGTACGAGAGAGGACAAAAGAGAAAGGATGCATTCATATATCTGGCAAAGCTGGGCATTGGCTGGGTGGCAGGAATGATAGGTGCGGTGCTCGTGCTATCCAATATATTCCAGTCACACATATATGCGGTAAGCTCACTGTTTATGGGATTTATAGTTGCATCGATACCTGTAGTCGTAAAAGAGGAAAAAGCTGCATTTACGGAAAATAAGCTGAATGCACTTTACGCACTTTTTGGCATCGTCATAGTATTTGCCATAACATTTTTAAATCATACAAGTTTTCTTACAGGAGCAGATCTTTCAAAGCTTGGCATACCGATGTTTTTTTACATCTTTGTAGTAGGAATGATCGCTATATCGGCTATGTTCCTGCCGGGAATATCAGGTTCTACCCTGCTTCTTATATTCGGACTTTATCTGCCTGTCATATCAGCGGTAAAAGAGCTTTTGCATCTGAACCTTAAATATCTGCCGGGCATTATGATCTTCGGATTTGGAGTCATAGCAGGGGCACTCAGCGTGGTAAAGGGCATAAAAATATGTCTGGATAAATACAGACCACAGACTATGTATATGATCCTTGGACTTATGCTTGGCTCTTTATACGCGATAGTCATAGGACCGACAACACTTGATAAGCCGGTCGCAGCACTGTCACTCGGCACATTCAATTTCATCTGTTTCCTTGCGGGAATATGTATCGTGGTAATATTGCAGAAAGCCGGTAAGTAGATTATTATAAACATATGAAGAAGAAAATTTTTATATCAAATACAATAATGGTTTTAATGGCACTGCTCATACTTTTTAGTGTGGGCGGTGTCTGCGTGCTTTTATTTAAAGGCGAGATAATGCAGGTCATACAGCAGAATGCGAAACTTGCAGATCATGTGTATGAGGTGCAGGTGATACTTGATGGATTGGGGTTGGATGATAATTGGGCGGCTGGTAATGGAGAAAAAACATATTGGGAGCAGCTTTCCGACACCCTATCAGAATATAACTACGAGCTGTACGTGTCCGATCAGGATAAAAACAAAATTTATTCAAACCTTAAGCACCGAGAGAATGAGTGCATAGAGGAAATTGAAAGTACAAAGCTTCAGAAAAACGAGCTTAAGCTTTACAACATGGAAAATGTCACAATAGTGGCATATACATTTGATGCCTCTGCCGACAGCGGAAGTAAGATATATCATATATACGCGGCATGCTATGATCAGGAAAACTATATACATGGCATAGACAGGGGCATTGTTGAGATGTTTTTTATAGCATTTATCGTGGCAGGAATTGTTGTGATAATAGGTCTGCTGTTGTGTTCACAGGCATTTACGAAACTCATGATAAAACGTATCATGGAGCCTGTTGATGAGCTTAACGATGCCGCAAACAGGGTAAATGCCGGTAATTTTGATGAACCTGTAGTATATGATAAAAATGATGAATTTGCCGAGGTGTGTACCACCTTTAACAATATGCAGGCGCATCTTAAAGAAAATATCGAAAAGACAAAGGAATACGAGAGAGCGCGCACGGAGATGGTTTCTGGTATTTCACATGATCTTCGTACACCGCTTACATCGGTAAAGGGCTTTATAAAGGGCATGCTTGACGGTGTGGCAAATACACCGGAAAAGCAGAAGAAGTATCTTGAGATATCGTACAGGAAAGCGTGTGATATGGAGGTATTACTGCAAAAACTGTTTTTCTTTTCAAAGCTTGAGACTGGAAATATGCTGTTTTTCAGGCAGGATGTCGATATGAAAAGCTGGCTGCAAAAATATGTGGATGATAAAAATGCGGATGAAGAGGTGGAGCGGAAATATCATCTGAGTTTATATATTGAAGCTGATAAGGCTTGTGATAAAGTACAGGATTATGACAGGTATAGCAACGAAATGAAGGAATATGAAGACACAGATTACCCGGACAATAAGCTTCAAAAATGTACTGACTATAGTGTAAGTATTGATCCGGCACAGATGAAGCGTGTGATGGACAATCTGCTCGAAAACAGTATAAAATACAGCAGTGCAGAAACTCTTGAAATATCAATAACTCTCACAGCGACAGACAAAGCTGTCACGATCCGCTTCAAGGATAACGGAGTGGGAGTTGATGAGGATAAGCTGCCGCATGTATTTGAGCAGTTCTATAGAGGTGATGAGTCTAGAAACAGCAAAAATGACGGCAGTGGACTGGGACTTTACGTGTGCAAATATATAGTGGAGCAGCAGGATGGCGTGATAAGTGCCTGCAATGATAATGGATTTTGTGTGGAGATGACATATGGCAAAAATTCTGATAGTAGAGGATGATGAGGAAATCGCTCTTTTAGAGCATGATTATTTGGAGATAGGCGGCTACGAAGTCGAGGTAAAAAATGACGGCATAAACGTGGCTGAAATGATAATAAACGGTGACTATGACCTGCTCATACTCGACCTCATGCTGCCGGGTATAAGCGGATATGATATATGTAAGAAAATCCGCGATAAGGTAGATATACCGATACTGATGGTAACGGCAAAGACAGAAACGATCGATAAGATAAGAGGACTCGGACTTGGCGCGGATGATTATATCGCAAAGCCGTTTGATCCGGCTGAGCTTTTAGCAAGGGTGCAGGCGCACCTGAAACAGTATGACAGACTGACGAAAAATCGCGGCTGGTACGGTGACGGTGCAGAAGGCTGCAACGATGTAAGCGGCATTTACGGAAATGGAATAACCAGAAATGACATAACCAGAAGTGACGTAAATAGAAATGCTGTCGGCAGGCATACGGATAACGAAAATCTATCCGGCAGCAATAGAAAAGCAGATGAGATCGATATAGGAAATCTGCGCATCATGCTTCGCGGCTGGAAAGTATACAAGGATGGTGAGGAGATCAAATTTCCAAATAAGGAGTTTGAGCTTCTTAAATTTCTGGCAACAAATCCGAATATTGTTTTCTCAAAAGAGGCACTTTTTGAAAAGATATGGGGATATGACTATGCCGGAGACAGTGCGACAGTCATGGTGCACATCAACCGAATCAGGGAAAAGATAGAAAATGATCCGCGAAATCCACAGATCATAGAGACGGTCTGGGGCGCGGGATATAGATTAAATTTGTAAATATCATAACAAATAAGGTGAATGTTCAAATTATACATTTTGAACATTTACCTTATTTTTTTAATAGCTTACAAATTATTTCCTAATTAAATTATAAGTGAGAGTGAAAAATAAAGTCTTTTTAATAAGTTGCGCTTAACATATTTACCTTTTGTAAAAAGAGTGTTATCCTCGTCACATCAAAAAATTTTTGAAAAAGCGCGCAATTTCAAATTAATGCATGAAAGAAAATGATGAGATTATAAGGAGATTATACAATGACAGAATATATGCGTTTGGAATCAGATTCGATTGGCGAGATGGAAGTACCTGGAGAGGCTTATTATGGAGTTCAGGCTTTAAGGGCGAATGAGAATTTCCCAATAACAGGAAACAGCTTAAATCCCGACTTTATCAAAAACATGGCAAGGATAAAAAGCGCTGCAGCTATCACGAATATGAGAGCAGGAAGATTAAAACCTGAGATAGCAAACGCTATAGAGGCAGCCTGCAACGAGGTAATATGCGGAATGTTTGGATCTGAATTTATTGTCGACGGAATTCAGGGCGGTGCAGGAACAAGCGCAAACATGAATATGAATGAAGTTATAGCAAACAGGGCTATTGAGATGCTCTGCGGTAAAAAGGGAGATTATTCAATCGTACATCCAAACGATCATGTAAATATGGCACAGTCCACTAATGATGTCATACCGACAGCAGGAAAGCTTACGGTACTTGATCTGTTAAAAAATCTCGAGAAGAGCCTTAAGATATTGGATGATGCACTTTTTGAAAAAGCGGATGAATTTGACGGGGTCATAAAAATCGGCAGGACACAGCTTGAGGATGCGGTACCGATGAGACTCGGACAGGCATTTCACTCGTATGCCACAATGATAGCCCGTGACATAGACCGCATTGCAAAGGTAAAAAAAGAAATGTATACGGTAAACATGGGTGCAACCGCGATCGGAACAGGAATAAATACATCTGAATACTATTTTGACCATGTCGTTCCTACGCTTGCAAAGGTCAGCGGATATCCGCTTGTACAGGCAGATGATCTGTTTGACGCGACAGAAAATCTTGATGGTTTTGTCAGAGTATCTTCATGCCTTAAGGCATGTGCTGTAAATCTTTCAAAGATGTGCAATGATCTTCGTATACTTGCCAGCGGACCTAAGGCAGGTTTTGGTGAGATCACACTTCCAGCAATGCAGAACGGATCTTCCATCATGCCAGGAAAAGTAAATCCTGTGATCCCAGAGGTGGTATCCCAGGTGGCATTTCACATAATAGGGCATGATGTGACGATAACAATGGCAGCAGAAGCGGGACAGATGGAGCTTAATGCTTTTGAGCCTGTCGTATTCTATAATCTTTTCGATTCGATCACCACACTCACACATGCGGTGGATACACTCACCAACAACTGCATACGCGGAATAACCGCAAACGAAGAGCGTTGCCGCGAGTTGCTGGATGCAAGTGTTGGAATAACGACGGCACTCTGTCCGTACATAGGATACAAAAAAGCGGCAAGTCTTGCAAAAGAGTCACTTCGCACGGGAGTACCGGTCAAGAAGCTGGTTTTAAAGCATGGACTTATGAAAGAAAAACAGCTTGATGCGGTACTTGATCCGTATGCGATGACTGAGGCTGGTTCGCAGAAGAGTAAGGCTCAGGTGGGATAATCTCTTACATAAATAGAATAACGTGGAGTCGTTTAGCAAAAATAATCTGCCAAACGGCTCTTTTTTGTGGCGTGTACAGAAAATAAAATAACTATTGACAAATTAAGTAAAGTGTGATGTACTATTACTTGTAAGACATAATACAACATAACAAGACATAATACAACTATTTGAATTGCCGTTAATTACAAGGTAATGAACGGACAATAATAACGAATATGATACAAAGAGGTATCTGATCTTTCAAAGGTCAGGTACCTTTTTACATATAGGAGATGATAAATGTGCAGGAGAAAATTGTAAGTGAAATACTTGACAAAGTTGCAGCCGGAAAGATAGGAACAGATGAGGCACTGCTTATGCTGCGGGAAGAACCGTTTCATGAAATGGGATATGCCAATATCGATAACCATCGTCAGCTGCGACAGGGACAGGCAGAAGTGATATATGGAGCGGGCAAAACAAAAGAGCAGATATATGGGATTGTTGAATATATGAGTGAAATCGGAAGCAGCCCGATTTTAATAACAAGAATGAATGATGAGGCTGCAGATTATCTGAAAAAGGATTTCAACCTTGAATATGATGCTCTTTCCCATGTTGGAATAGTAGGGAAGCTTCCTCCAAAGGATGGAAAAGGCACAATCCTTGTTGTAACAGCGGGAACCAGCGATATAGCAGTTGCTGAGGAGGCAGCAAAAACGGCAGAGGTATACGGCAATGATGTTGAGAGAATATTTGATGTAGGAGTGGCAGGAATTCATCGACTGCTGGCAAAGACAGACAGGATAATGAGGGCAAGAGTCATAATTGCAGTTGCCGGAATGGAAGGTGCTCTTGCAAGCGTTATCGGAGGACTGGCGGATTGTCCGGTAATAGCAGTTCCGACAAGTGTTGGATATGGAGCAAATTTTGGAGGTTTGTCAGCATTGCTGTCGATGCTCAATTCATGTGCGAGTGGAGTCAGTGTGGTAAACATTGACAACGGCTTCGGTGCAGGATATCAGGCAAGTATGATAAATCATTTGTAGGAGGAAAGATAGATGAGTGTAGAGGAAAAATATCAAAAATTGAAGGAATATTTGAAAGAGCTTGGAAGTGTGGTTGTAGCATTCTCAAGCGGAGTTGACTCAACATTTTTACTTGAGGCTGCACATGAGACATTGGGAGATAAAGTGGTCGCAGTTACAGCCAGTTCATGCTCATTTCCACAGAGGGAACTTAATGAGGCAAAAGAGTATTGCAGGACAAAAGGAATAAAACACATCATATGTCATTCGGAGGAACTGGATATAGATGGTTTTAGAAAAAATCCTAAAAACAGATGCTATCTTTGCAAACATGAGCTGTTTGAAAAAATTCTGCAAATAGCAGATGAAAACAATATGAACTATGTTGTAGAAGGCTCAAACATGGACGATAACGGAGATTACAGACCGGGACTTATGGCGGTAAAGGAGCTTGGAATAAAGAGTCCACTAAGATACGCAGAACTTTCAAAAGATGAGATAAGACAGCTTTCAAAACAAATGGGACTGCCAACATGGGATAAACAGTCATTTGCCTGCCTTGCTTCGAGATTTGTATACGGAGAGACGATCAGCGAGGAAAAGCTTGGAATGGTTGACAGGGCGGAGCAGTGTCTTTTAGACCTTGGATTTCATCAGATACGTGTGCGTATACATGGAATGATGGCACGCATAGAGATAATGCCGCAAGAGTTTGAAAAGATAATAAAAAAAGATACTCTTGATATTATTACAAAGACATTTAAAGATATAGGATTTACATATACATCACTTGATCTTAACGGATATAAGACAGGAAGCATGAATCTGGGGGTGACAAGATGAAGACACTGTTTTTGGAATGTAATATGGGTGCGGCAGGAGATATGATACTGTCGGCTTTAATGGACTGTGTAGATGACCGGAGCAAATGTGTTGAAGAATTAAATAATCTGGGAATACCGGGAATTGTTTACGAAGATAACAGGCTTACAAAGAGTGGGATATGCTGTACTCACATAGCAGTAAAAGTAAATGGGAAAGAGGAACTTAGTGAAGATGTAAGTATGACAGGTCATTGCCATGCAATGCCACATCATGATCCACATCACCATCACGGACATATACATAGCAATATGGCGTCAATATCGCAGATAATAGATGGACTTAATACTACGGATCAGATAAAAAATGATGTGAAAAATGTGTACTCTATAATTGCGGAGGCTGAGAGTAAAGTGCATGGAAGCAATGTAACTCAGATACATTTTCATGAGGTAGGGGCAATGGATGCGATTGCAGACATTGCAGGATGTGCATACATGATAAGACATATAAATCCTGATCATATAGTTGTATCACCTGTTGCGACAGGATATGGAATGGTAAAGTGTGCGCATGGAATATTACCGGTACCGGCTCCGGCAACAGCAGTAATAATACAGGGAATGCCTACATATGCGGGAATTGTAGAAGGAGAGCTTTGTACTCCGACAGGAGCGGCAATACTTAAATATTTTGCGGATGAGTTTTCGCAACGTCCTTATATGAAAATTGAAAAAGAAGGATATGGTACCGGAACTAAAAAATTTTCAGTGGCAAGCTTCATAAGAGCATTTGTGGGCGAGCAGCTTTTACAGAAGGGAAGTATGGCGGGATGACAATACAGATAGTTAATGTATTCGGAAAAATCATACTCATGATAGCATTGGGATTTGTGACTGCAAAGATAGGAATTATGACAGGTGATATGAAAAAGCTGTTGTCTAATTTTCTTATGAAGATTGTCTTACCAATAAATATCATAAGCTCTGCATGTCAGAAATACTCAGCCGCAAATGGAATCGGAATGCTTAAAGTACTGCTTATAAGTGCTGTGTATTATGCCGCTGCTCTGTTTATACTTACTGCC
>CAVABC010000075.1:0-16345 GCA_963586665.1 Acutalibacteraceae bacterium | reverse complement strand
ACTAGAATGTGCAGGCTTCGTGCCTGCATATTCTAATTTGGCATACTTGACAGCAAAATTGTCCCAAACGCTTGAAAAGTATGCCTGAAAGGTTAAACTGGATAATAAGTAGTATGCATAGGAGGGCACAACATGGGAGAAACACTGGGAAGAATTCACTCCGTTGAGAGCTTCGGTTCAGCAGACGGACCGGGAGTAAGATATATAGTCTTTTTGAAGGGCTGCAACATGCGCTGCAAATACTGCCACAACCCCGACACCTGGGCAAAGTGCGGCGAAAACGATGGATCACAGATGATGAGTCCATCACAGGTGTTAAAGACAGCCATGCGTTACAAAGCCTACTGGAAACAAAACGGAGGCATCACTGTAAGTGGTGGAGAAGCATTATTACAGATAGACTTTGTTACAGAGCTTTTCAGACTTGCAAAGGAAAATGGTGTAAATACCTGCCTTGATACATCAGGCAATCCATTTACGAGAGAAGAGCCTTTCTTTGGCAAGTTCAATGAGCTTATGAAATATACAGATCTTTTCATGCTGGATATCAAGCACATAGATGATGAGGAACATAAGAAGCTCACAGGGCAGACCAACAAAAATATACTGGATATGGCACGATACCTGTCTGAAAACGGTAAAAAAATGTGGATACGCCACGTACTTGTGCCAGGTATTACGACAGATGAAAAATATCTGAAACAGCTACATGTATTTATCGATACGTTAAAAACTGTAGAGCGTGTGGAAGTGCTTCCATATCATACACTTGGAGTATTTAAGTGGAAAGAACTTGGAATACCATATCAGCTTGAAGATGTTGAACCACCAACTAAGAAGCAGATAGAGGATGCAAAAGTGATCCTGCATTGTTGAGAAAATTTATTATGTTTTTTTTCTAAAACAAAACAATTGCGTAAGGTACCATAATTTGATATCATAAAATTATGGTAACTGAACAGTTACGAATTACGTTTATGAAATGGTGAGGAAAAAATATGGAAGCCATAACAATGGGGACTTTTTACATTCTTATTGCGCTGATGTGTATAGTAATACTAAGCGTGATTCTGATGCGGCTTATCAATATAGAGGATAGGAATTTCTGTAAAAAAAAGCTTATAGCATCAATAGTGATTGCAATGGCTGTATGTATCGTGGATACGATTACCGGATTATTATATTACGGGGTTATAATTTCAAGTAGTAGAACAGCCTACATAGTAAGCTTTGTTGCGCATGTACTTGTCTTAATATTATCATATACATGGTTTTTGTATTCAGAGGAAATTCAGGAATCAAGGCTTACAAGTACTTTCTTCAGAAAAGCAATCTGTGCATTGCCGGGGATTATTGTATTTGGAATGCTGATTTCTAACAGTAATTCAAAATTCATTTTTTATTTCGATGAAAATGGGACATATCACAGAGGCAGTCTTTTTACACTTTTTATAGTTGCAGAATGTGGATATGTCATTTTTAGTGCATTAAAAGCACTGTATAGTTCTTATATGGCAAAACACTATGAGGACAGAAAAAAGTTACGTATAGTAGCATCGTATGCATTTCTGCCCGTTATTAGTGGTATTGTTCAGCACTTCGCAGTAGTTTCACCTATATTTACATGCGGCATAACATTAGGTTTCCTGCTTGTGTACAGTAATATGCATCTGCTATTTATATTGCAGGATGGACTTACTGGTCTTGCAAACATGAATGCATTTGACACATATATCTCGAACAGGATCAGACATTGTGCCAGGTATGGACAACTATATCTTATATCAATAGATATCTACGATTTTAAGAAAATAAATAATCAGATGGGAGCGGATGAGGGAGACCGCATACTAAAAGCAGCAGCTGAAATAATAAAAATTACAATCCGTGATTTTGACAGTTTTGCATCACGCAGTGGGGCGGATGAATTTTTAATAGTTGTTGAGTCGGCAAATGAGCATTCAGTCAGGTATATATCTGATTCAATAGCCAAAAAGCTAGTAGCCTTAAATATACCAATTTCAATAGGCTACGCAAAATACACAGACCAGACTATACCACAATTGATATGCGAGGCAGCACAGGACAGGCAGCATGTAAATCAATATACAGCAACAACTGAAAGAAATGTAGCAGTAGAAGAAAACAGTACCCTGACACAAATAGAATTAGATATTTCTGGCCTTGAAGAAAATATTTTCAAGGTTTTATCGGCATGGTCTGATAAAAATTATATTTATGTGACAAACATGCAGACAAACGTCACAAGATGGACAACTAATGCCATGAAATTCATGGGAAAAGATGGAGAATATATGTATGATGCCACAGAAATATGGCGGTCATATATACATCCGGACGATGTCATGGAGTATCAGAAGGAAATGGATGCTGTGTTTTCCGGGCGTAAAAAATATTTTGACAAAATGTATCGTGTAAGAGCACAAGATGGGACATATGTCAGTTGCACCGGTTTTGGACAGTTCATTCACGGCGAAAATGGTGAGCCAGATCTGTTTGCAGGTGCCATAGTCAATAATGGAATATCAGATAATATTGATTCTATAACGAATCTCTGGGATACTTATGTATTTAACAGATTTCTCGAAAAGACATTGGAGAAGACAAAAAGTGCAGCAGTACTTGTGATCGGGATATCCAAATACGGTCATATAAATGATACATATGGATATGTGCTTGGCAATGAGCTTTTAAAACAGTTTGCGGATGAATTATTTAAGTGCATTTCTACAAAGATAAAGCTTTTCAGATTGGATGGAGCTAAATTTGCTTTTGAATGTGAAGATGGTGATGAAGAATTGCTATCGGAATTATATGATAATGCAAAGAAAATTGCAAAATCAAAGCTTCACCTTGGGGAGTATACGGTACCATTGCGAATAGCAGGAGGTGCAGTTATAGTACACAATTATGATGGAAGCGAAGATGCCATATTGACCAGTGCTATGTATGCGCTTGAAACGTCTAAGCATGAGAGACATGGAGAAATCGTATTTTTTGACAATAAAGCAAATCAGAGTGATATAAGCAAAGTTGACAGGATTGTTGAGATCCATAAATGTGTTGTAGATGGATGCAAAAATTTTATGCTTTATTATCAGCCGATAGTAAATGCAAAGAGTGGTGTTATTGAGGGCGCTGAGGCTCTTATACGATGGAAAAATGATAAGTATGGTATTGTATCACCGGATCAGTTTATTCCATGGATGGAAGAGGATCCATGCATTTATACTCTTGGAAACTGGATAATAGAAAATGCAATAGAAGCAGCTCTTCGATTTCGCAAATATATTCCGGATTTTTTCATAAATATAAATATAGCTGCAACGCAGCTTGAAAATTCACAGTTCAGAAATGATGTACTCGATATAGTAAAGAGATATAATTTCCCCAAGGATGGTCTTTGGATAGAGCTTACAGAAAGATGTAAGGATCTTGACCATACGTTTCTGAAACAGGAAATAGAATTTTTTAAGAGAAATGGAATCCAGATAGCATTGGATGATTATGGTACGGGAGCTTCATCGCTTAGTCTGGTCATAGAGCTTCCGGTTGCTGAGGTAAAAATAGACAAATCTTTTATATGTGATGTTAAAAATAATCCTTTAAAGCAGGCACTTGTTGAGTCGATCATTTCATTTGCCAGAAAGCTTGATATCCGTTGCTGCATAGAGGGCATCGAGAATGAGGAGACAGCAGAGTTTTTGCTGAGATATGATCCGATGTATTATCAGGGGTATGCTTATTCAAAGCCGATACCTGAGGATGAATTTTTAAATCTGCTCGTAACTGTTTAGTACCTTCACAGTTGCGAGCAGCAAGCACATTAAAATAAGCCACGCTGATGGGTGCTTACTTCTACGTGATCTTAGTTTTCTTAGGAAACAGATTGAGAAAAATTTATCAATTATGTTTAAAAATTAACTATCATTGAAATCACAAGAATTGTATTTTACAATCTATTTATAGAAAAATTTGTAACTGTGAAGTTACTTCAACAGTTATAAACAGTTACGGATATTTACACTAGAAGAAAATAGCTACTGTTGGCACGAACAGTAGTTAAAACCGGAAGGAGAAGTAAAATGAGTAGATTGGAAATCCCGGCACCAGACCGGGCACAGCTTGTGATTGAGGGGCTTTACAAGGACCTTGAGAGACGTATTGAGTCAAGTCCTCCAGGACTTTGTCCGGTAGATCTCACAAGAGCATTTCTGGAACTTTGTCATGCGCAGACCTGTGGAAAATGTGTGCCGTGCCGTGTAGGATTATGGCAGCTTAAGAATATGCTTACAGATGTCATGAATGGAGAGGCTACACTTGATATATTAAAAGAGATGGAGGAACTTGCAATATCTATAAAGGACTCGGCAGACTGCGCGATCGGATATGAAGCGGCAGATATGGTATATAAGAGTCTTATAGGATGTCGTGAGGATTATGAATCACATATTATGCATGACAGCTGTATGAGTCACAGTAAACAGCCTGTTCCATGCGTTGCATTATGCCCGGCACATGTCGATATACCGGGATATATAGCGCTTGTACATGAAGGCAGATATGCAGATGCTATCCGTCTTATAAGGAAAGACAATCCATTTCCTACAACATGTGGTTTTATATGTGAGCACCCATGTGAAGCGAGATGCCGCAGAAATATAGTAGATGATGCTGTAAATATCCGCGGATTAAAGCGTGTGGCAGCGGACTATGCTGGAGAGGTCGATCCACCGGCTTGTGCTGCATCTACAGGAAAGCGGGTGGCTGTAGTTGGTGGTGGACCGGGAGGCATGTCTGCAGCTTATTACTTACAGCTCATGGGACATCAGGTTACAGTATTTGAGATGCTTCCGGAGCTTGGAGGAATGCTTCGTTATGGAATCCCAAATTACAGACTGCCAAAAGACCGTCTTGACGAGGACATAAATGCAATCCTGAAAACAGGAGTAGAGGTAAAATACGGACTTCGTATTGGAAAGGATATGACGATACAGAGTCTTCGGGAAGAGTATGACGCAGTGCTTATCACAATAGGTGCGAGCACTGATAAGAAGCTCGGTATAGAAGGAGAACAATCAGAAGGTGTACTGTCAGCAGTCCAGTTTCTGCGCGATGTTGGAAAGAATCAGAATCCTGATCTGACCGGACAGGAAGTAGCGGTAGTAGGTGGTGGAAATGTATCTATGGATGCCGTACGTACTGCAAGAAGACTGGGGGCTAAAAAGGTAACTATTTTATACCGTAGACGTGTGGCAGATATGACAGCACTTCCGGGCGAGATTGAGGGCGCAGTGTCAGAAGGAATCGAGCTGATGACATTAAAGGCACCATCCCGCATTGAGGCTGATGAAAATGGCAGAATAAAGGGGATCTATGTCACACCACAGATGATCAGCCGTATAAAAGACGGAAGAGCCAGTGTCAAGGCTACCGGAGAAGAGGATATATTTGTGCCATGCCAGACACTTATTGTTGCGATTGGTCAGGATATTGAATATCAGCATTTTGCGGAAGCAGGTGTTCCGGTAGAGAGGGGGAAAATCGTCACAGAGCGTCACGGTGGAATTGAGAACATTCCTGGGGTTTTTGCAGGTGGAGACTGTGCCAGTGGTCCGGCATCTGTTATCAAAGCAATTGCGGCAGCAAAGGTAGTTGCAGCGAATATCGATGAATATCTCGGATATCACCATATTATCTCTTGTGATGTCCAGATACCGGAGGCAAGACTTGATGACAGACCTCCTTGCGGAAGAGTAAATCTTTCAGAACGTGAATCCGGAGAGAGAGTTCATGATTTTAAGGCGGTGGAATTTTGCATGACTAAAAAAGAGGCCTGCCAGGAATCAGGACGATGTCTGCGATGTGATCATTTTGGATATGGAATTTTCAAAGGAGGCCGCGAAGAGGAATGGTAAATCTGACAATTGACAATAGGGTAGTTTCTGTTCCTGAGGGAACAACAATTCTTGAAGCCGCAAAAATGAGCGGTATCCCGATACCAAAGTTATGTTACCTAAAAAATATAAATGAAATTGCCGCATGCCGTGTGTGTGTTGTTGAGTTGGAGGGAATGGATAAGCTTATCACGTCATGCAATAATGTGGCAAAAGAGGGCATGGTCATATATACGAACAGTCCGAAGGTACGAATGGACCGCAGGAAAACGATCCAGCTTATTCTATCCCAGCACGACTGCAAATGTGCAACATGTGTCCGCAGTGGAAACTGTACACTCCAGACGGTTGCAAATGACCTAAATATCATAGATCTGCCTTACAAAGAACGATTCGAGACAGAGCCTTGGAATAAAGAGTTTCCACTAATACGTGACTCACGCAAATGTATCAAATGTATGCGTTGTATACAGGTTTGTGATAAAGTGCAGGGACTTAAAATATGGGATGTCACCGGAACTGGTTCGAGAACTACAGTCGGAGTTTCCGGGAACAGAGATATAGAAGAAGTTCCATGCGCACTCTGTGGTCAGTGTATAACACATTGTCCGGTTGGAGCACTAAGAGAGCGCGACGATACAGAAAAAGTATGGGAAGCTATTGCGGATGAGAAGAAGATTGTAGTTGCACAGATCGCACCAGCAGTGCGTACAGCATGGGGGGAATCACTTGGATTAGAGAGAAAGGATGCCACAGTAGGTAAAATCGTACATGCACTCAAAAAAATGGGAATAGATTATGTTTTCGATACAGCATTTTCTGCGGATCTTACTATAATGGAAGAAGGAAATGAATTCCTTGAGAGACTTAGAAAAGGAGAAACAAAAGTCCGTCCTATGTTTACATCGTGCTGTCCGGGATGGGCACGCTTTGTAAAAGCCAAGTTTCCACATATGGTTTCACAGCTTTCTACGGCTAAGAGCCCACAGCAGATGTTTGGTGCTGTCATGAAGACATATTTTGCCCAGAGCATAGGAATAGATCCAGAGAATATCTATACAGTTTCAATTATGCCATGCCTTGCAAAAAAGGATGAAGCTAATATGGAGCTTTTCTATGACGAGTACGCGGGACATGATGTGGATACAGTACTTACAACGAGGGAACTTGAGCGTATGATACGCTCAGCCCATATCCTGCCGGAAACATTGGAGAATATGCAGTTTGATTCTCTCATGCGAAAAGGAACAGGAGCCGGTGTGATATTTGGAACAACGGGAGGCGTTATGGAAGCCGCTATACGCTCTGCTTATTATCTGGTAAATGGAAAAAATCCCGATGCAGACGCGTTTCATATTGTGCGAAATGATATTGAAACCGGTGTGACTGAAGCAACAGT
Organism: Acutalibacteraceae bacterium; assembly: GCA_963586665.1. Classification (GTDB taxonomy): domain Bacteria; phylum Bacillota; class Clostridia; order Lachnospirales; family Lachnospiraceae; genus Roseburia. The sequence goes on along the minus strand of CAVABC010000075.1, from coordinate 9,028 downwards.
TACGCTGGGGGATACACAAGTTAATGTGGCTGTTGTCTGTGGTCTTTCGAATACAGCTGGTTTGTTAGAGCGGATAGATAAAGGGGAAGCTCATTATGATTTTGTAGAAGTAATGGCTTGTCCAGGTGGCTGTGTAGGTGGTGGAGGACAGCCTATACATGATGGAGCGGAGCTTGCATCAGAGCGCGGGGCAAATCTTTATTTCCTTGATGAAAATGCAGATTTGCGATTCTCTCATGAAAATCCTGATGTGCAGAAGCTGTATCAGGAGTATCTTGGAAAACCACTGTCGCATATGTCACATATGCTCTTGCACACGGATCATACTTTATAAATCATGTCATCAATTATATTTTAAGAGTCCTTAAAAATGAAGCTGATTTTCATATCTTACAGCAGAATCAATTTCTGCTATCGATATGGAAGTCAGCTTTAATATTTGTTAGAATTTGGCTTGTAAATCATTAGTTTATCATGTATGATATAAAAAATTCGTAACTGTTCTGTACTGAATAGCTACAAAAATTCAAACTTGATACACTTTATAGGCAGATATAGGAGAAATTTATATGGACATAACGAAAAAAAGGCTTCAGCATGTACTTGATGCTATTAATGAAAATATTTTTTATAAAGATACAGAAGGGCGGTATACACTTGCGACACATGTATGCAGTATGTTAAACAGTAATGGTGATCCGGATTTTACTATTTTTGGTAAAACCGATATGGAGATACAGCCGGATAAGGAACTGGGTAAAAAGTTCTATGAAGAGGATATGCGAATTGTCAAAACCGGAGAGAGCCTGAAATATATCGAGGAAATGCAATTTGGAGAGGATGTATATTATTATGAAATAACAAAGAATCCAGTAATAGACGATGATGGAAGCATAATAGGGATTGTTGGTGTTATTAAAGATATGACCGAATTATTAAAACTCCAGAAGCAGCTTGAACATTATAACATTACTGACATGATGACTCAGGCATTTAATAGATCATATTATGAGACTGAAAAATATAAGGAAGACCTTAAGTATCCTGTTTGTGTTGTTATGGCTGATATTAACAATTTAAAGTATTATAACGACAATTACGGGCATAGAGAAGGTGATGTATTAATTAGGACAATTGTGAATAACATGCAGCGTTATTTAAGAATTGAAGATCGCCTGATCCGTATAGGAGGAGATGAATTCCTGATTTTATTACAGAATTGCAATGGGCAGCAGGGTAATGAGATCATTGAACAGATCAAGTCAGAAGAAACGAAAATGAAGCTGCAGGAGATTGTAATAGGAACATCTTATGGAAGTTGTGTGGCTAATAATGAAGAGGAACTGAAGCAGGCAATCGAGAGAGCAGATCAAGAAATGTATATTAACAAAAGAAAAGGGAAAAAATTATAAATTCATAGGAGTTATAACGTGGGAAGACCCAATATTATTTACGAAGACAACGATATAATCGTCTGCTACAAACCCGCGGGCATGGCAACACAGACCAGACGTATCGGGCAGCAGGATATGGAAAGTTTCATAAGAAATTACAGGGCGGCTAAAAATGAGCCGCCTTATGTCGGTATAGTGCACAGGCTCGATCAGCCGGTGGAGGGGGTGATGGTATTCGCCAAAAATCAGAAGGCAGCGGCATCACTCAGCCGGCAGATAAAGGAGCATACTACAGAGAAATATTACTATGCGGCAAGCTACAGGAATGGAAGCGGAAGTACGGATGATATTAAACGTGTAGATGAAATAGTGGGGACTACAAAAGGGTTAAAAGTACACACTCTCACGGATTACATCTCGTTCGACAAGCGCACAAATACTTCAAAGATCACAACTGACAAAGATCCACAGGCAAAAAAGGCAGTGCTTGAGTATGAGATCGTGGAGCAAAAAAATAATATAACAGTTTTCGACATAAAACTGCTCACAGGCCGCCATCATCAGATACGTTTGCAGTTTGCAAATATCGGTTATTCGTTGATCGGAGATACAAAATATGGTGGAGAAAGAACTGCGAATAATGGTATTGATGGAAATGAGGCAGGAAACATCGCAAAGGATGGGGGGATATCAGGCAGTGTGAGAACAGGACGATGCAGAGGCACGGTAAGAGAACAGCTTGCACTGTGTTCATATAAGATCGTGATTGACCATCCGGTGAGTGGAGAGAGGATGGCATTTGAGGTAAAACCGGTTAACTGGGTTTTACAGGAACTTTAAATTGTTTTTTCATTGAAAATTCGCTATACTATAGGCAAGTATAGCGGATTCTTTTATATTGGAGGATGTTATGGTAAATGACTTGAAATTACCGGTTGGAATTGAGGATTTTACAGAGATACGTGAATCAGGTTTCTATTATATAGACAAGACAAAGCTCATAGAGCAGCTTTTACAGGGATGGGGAAAGGTAACATTATTTACGCGCCCACGTCGTTTTGGAAAAACTCTCAATATGAGTATGTTAAAAAGTTTTTTTGAGATAGGCACAGATAAGAAGCTTTTTGATGGATTATATATTTCTCGTAACAAAGAACTTTGCGAAGAGTATATGGGGCGGTATCCCGTTATTTCAATTTCGCTAAAGGGTGTTGAGGGATTAACATATGATGAAGCTTTTGAAGCATTTGTAAGGGTAATTGGTAAAGAGATAAGCAGAGTTTCTTTTCTGACTGAAAGTGACAGACTGACACAGATAGAGAGGGAACAGTATAAGGGACTGACTCTTATCGAAAACGGCAAATTCATTTTCGATAAAGATAAGCTTACATCATCTTTACAGCTTCTTTCACAGCTTTTGTATAGTCATTATGGTCAGAAAGTGATCATCCTCATAGATGAGTATGACGTTCCACTTGATAAGGCTTTTCAAAATGGCTACTATAACGAGATGGTCTCTCTTATCAGAGGACTTTTTGGACCAGCGCTTAAGACAAATGAATTTCTTAAGTTTGCTGTACTTACAGGATGCCTGCGAGTGTCGAAGGAGAGCATTTTTACAGGGCTTAATAACTTTGAAATAAATTCAATTGTGGATATAGATCATGATGAACAGTTTGGATTTACCGACGATGAAGTCATAAAGCTGCTTTTGGATTATGACAGGAAAGAGCGTTATCCGGATGTCAAGGAGTGGTATGATGGCTATCATTTTGGAAATGCAGACATATATTGTCCATGGGATGTGATCAATTTTGTAAAGAAACTGGTGCATAACCCGGATGCGAGACCAAGTGCATTCTGGATCAATAGCAGTGGCAACGACATGGTTAAGCGTTTTGTAGACAAAGCGGATCAGACAACAAGAGATGAGATAGAGGATCTTGTAGCTGGTGGTACAGTAGAGAAACAGCTCAGACTTGATCTGACGTATGACGAGATTGATAATACAATAGACAATCTGTGGAGTGTTCTTTTTACCACCGGCTATCTAACCAAGTCGGGAGAGGTAAAACTGCCTGATAGTGAGAGTTATGCTTACAGGCTTATCATTCCAAACAAAGAGATACGAGAGGTATTTGTTCAGCAGATTCAGGAATGGTTCAAGGAAGTCGTATCAAACGATAATGATACAATGAGACAATTATCGAGGGCTATTTTGGAAGAAAATGATGAGCATATCCAAAGACAGCTCAATATATTGATGGGGCGTATGATAAGTGTACTAGACACAAAGGCTCCGGATAGCATGAAGGAGAATTTTTATCATGGGCTACTTCTTGGATTGCTGCGGGGAAGCAATCCTGACTGGCTTATAAAGTCAAACAGGGAGTCGGGGTATGGTTTTAGTGATATTATGATAAAGCCTGAAAATCCTGATGCCGGGATCGTTATTGAAGTGAAGTATTCCAAGGATATTAAAGGTTTGGATAAAGCATGTGAAGCCGCTATGGCACAGATAAAAGATAAGCGGTATGGCGAAGCACTGATGGAAGAGGGCAGATGTGATATACTGGCTTATGGCATTGCTTTTTGTAAGAAGCGGTGTAAGGTAATCAGTACTAAGTTGAAATAGGGATAAATTTAATAAATGTAATGAAAATACCATACATTCGGTAAAAATACCGGATATATGGTATTTTTTTGTACCGGAAATACTGGAATCGTCAGTGTTTCAACTGGTGTAAACGATTTCAAGAATTACCTTTGTAAATGCACATCACCGGTGTATATAATGCACTCATGAAACGGAGGTGCAGCAATGACAATAACGAATGAGACAATAATTAATGTCGAACACTTGAACAAAATCGGAATGTTAAAGTACCTTGGTTCGGGCAAAAGCCGCTACTACACCCCGTCGATCATCTCGAGTGACGACATCGAGGAGGCGCAGTACACACAGCCAATGCTTACCACGGTAAGCCTTCCGAAAGCGGAGATGGGAAAATTTGCCATATATCTTCTCATGGATCGAATGAAAGGAGGACACAAAAGTGTCGTAAGAACTGAGCTTGAGGGCAAGCTCATGATAAGAAATAGCTGCTCCGGTGTTGAGGACAGTGAGTGGAGTGATTATTGTATCTAAAATATCTCGTAAAACAGTAGTTAATAATGTATAATGGAATAAATTATTATAAATAAGCATGGTAAATTGATATAAACTGTAAAGAGGAGAAAAGGCAATGGGATCATATCTGAACAGTACAACTCCATATACATTGTATAAAAGTGAAAGTTTAAGTCCATATTTTGTGGATAAAACACTTATGCTCAGGGAATTATTTCCGTATGTCAATGCGGGAAACAGACATATCTGTATTACAAGACCGCGTAGATTTGGAAAAACGATCACTGCAAATATGATTAGTGCATTTTTTCAAAAAGGACAGGACTCAGGAGATATTTTTGATGGGCTTAAGATCTCACAGGTTGAGGGATATCGCAAATATAAAAACCAGTATAATGTTATTCGCATAGATTTCAGTAAAATGCCTAAAAACTGTGAGTCATATAAGCAGTATATTGAGAGAATTGAAGAATTACTGATTGAAGATATAAAGGAGGCATATCCGACAGCCAGAATAAATGAAGATGATGCGATTGGTGATATCCTCGAGAGCATATTTGCACAGTATGATGGTGAAAAATTCATATTTGTATTAGACGAATGGGATTTTATATTTCACAGGGACTTTATAAATGAGAATGACAAGGAAAAATATGTAGCTTTTTTAAGTAATCTGTTAAAAGACCGCCCATATGTAGTTCTTTCATATATGACAGGAATTTTACCTATTGCAAAATACTCCAGCGGCTCTGAACTTAATATGTTCGCAGAATTTACAATGGTAAATTCACCGATGTTTGGTGAATATTTTGGATTTACCGATGATGAAGTTGATGATCTGTATAGACGCTACATTGTAGAATGTGACAGGCAGCATAAGGAAAAAAGTGTAACGCGAAAGGGACTTCGGGATTGGTATAATGGATATTATACGAAGTCAGGGGAACGTGTTTACAATCCACGTTCGGTAGTATTTGCTCTGCAGTTTAACAATCTGGCAAATTACTGGACGAGTTCCGGACCATATGATGAGATATATTATTATATCAGAAATAATATTTCTGATGTCAGGGATGATCTGGCATTGATGATATCCGGTGAGTCCGTTACCGCAAAAATACAGGAGTATGCGGCAACATCAATGAATCTTTCGACAAGGGACGAGATATATTCTGCGATGGTAGTATATGGATTTTTGAGCTATCTTAATGGCAGGGTATGTATTCCGAATAGGGAGCTTATGGAGAAATTTGATGAGCTTCTTGTGAAAAATGAGTCATTGGGATATGTATACCGTTTAGCAAAAGAGTCAGAGAAAATGCTTAAGGCAACATTGGCAGGGGATACCCTGACCATGGAAAAAATACTTGAATTTGCACATAATACAGAGGTGCCTCTGCTATCGTATAATCACGAGACAGAGTTATCGGCAATAGTTAATCTGGTATATCTTGCAGCGAGGGACAGTTATCGTGTGGAGCGTGAAGATAAGGCTGGAACTGGATATGTAGATTTTATCTTTTATCCATATGACACAACGGCTGATTGTATAATCCTCGAATTGAAAGTAGATCACACTCCTGATGAGGCAATCGCACAAATCAAGGATAAAAAGTATGCACTTAAATTTGTGCCTAAACTTGCAGGACAGAGGATATACACAGGAAGGATACTTGCCGTAGGAATCGGTTATTGGAGAGATAGCAAAGAGCATAGCTGTAAGGTTGAGGAATTGAATGTTACGGTATAGGGCGCATATAACCGGTTGACACATCTTTCATACTGTGTTATCCTCCAACTATGCCTTGGGCATTAAAAAAATAAAGAAAGAGCACGAAAGTGCAAGGGTGAGGGAATGTATAATCGATAATTTGATTTAGGAAACACAATAATGATTTGGATTAAGACCTGTATGAAATGGGTTATTTTGTGTACGCTTAAATTAGATTATCAGATTATCGTATATTTCTGACACCGGTGCTATGCACTTTGTGTCTGCTTATAGTACGAGTCTGTTTTGCGTATGCAAGTCAGGCTCGTTTTGTTGCAGGCAGAAGGAGGTTTTATGGCACAGATAAATGTTAGCAATCTCACATTCGGCTACGAAGGCAGCTATGACAATATTTTTGAAAATGTATCATTTTCCATAGATACAAACTGGAAACTTGGTTTTATCGGAAGAAACGGCAAGGGCAAGACCACTTTTTTAAATCTGTTGCTGGGAAAATATGAGTATCAGGGATCAATAACGAAAACGGCAGTGTTTGACTACTTTCCATATCGTGTGAATGATGCAAAAGATCTGGATAAAACAGCGGATGAACTGATGGAAAACTGGAAACCGCAGGCGGAAAACTGGAGGGTTCTCTGTGAGCTTGGGCAGCTTGAAATTGACGCAGAACTTTTGTATAGACCATTCGGTACGCTTAGTTTCGGGGAACGTACAAAGGTTATGCTTGCCGTACTTTTTTCGGGAGAGAATGATTTTCTGCTGATAGACGAACCAACAAACCATCTTGATCAGAATGCCAGAGAAATCATTAAAAAATATCTGGCATCCAAAAAGGGATTTATTCTTGTTTCACATGACAGGGACTTACTGGATGCGTGTGTGGATCATGTGCTCGTACTCAATCGCTCATCAATCGAAGTGCAGAGCGGTAATTTTACAAGCTGGTGGGAGAATAAAGAAAAGGCAGACAATTTTGCAAAAGCTGAAAATGAAAAACATATAAAGGAGATCGGAAAGTTGAAAGCCGCCGCCGACAGATCTGCACGTTGGGCGGACAAAAACGAGAGCACAAAGATTGGCTATGATCCGATAAAGGAAAATGACAGAAGCATAAGCACAAGGGCATATATAGGTGCAAAAACCAAGAAAATGCAGTCGCGTGTCAAATCCTACGAAGCGAGGATTGGAAGGGAGATAGAGGAAAAGCAAGGTCTGTTAAATGACATCGAGTCGATAAAGGATTTAAAGCTCATACCGCTTTCACATTATAAGGAGCGGCTTATAGAGTGCAGGAACTTTTCACTTAAATATGCAGATGGTGATAAAAATGTGATATCCGGGTTGGATTTTGAATTAAAGCAGGGAGAACGTGTTTTCCTCAAAGGAAAGAACGGGTGTGGAAAATCGAGTCTGATAAAATATATATTACATGCTTCAGGCACAACGAAAATGCTTACCACAGGCACATTTTCCATTGCGCCAAACCTCGTAATCTCATATATCAATCAGGACACTTCACATCTGAGTGGAAAGCTGAAAGATTACGCAGATCAGCACAATATCGATTACACAATGCTGTTATCGATATTGCGGAATCTCGACATGGAGCGAGTACAGTTCGAGAAAAATATCGAAGATTTTTCAGAGGGACAGAAGAAAAAAGTGCTTATCGCTGCAAGCCTTATGACACCGGCACATATTTATATATGGGATGAACCGCTCAATTATATAGATGTGTTTTCGAGAATGCAGATAGAAAAACTTATCGAGCGGTTCAAACCGACTATGCTTGTGGTGGAGCATGATGTGAGGTTTATGGAGAAACTTGCTACGAGAGTGGTGGAGCTGTAATTATATAGTATTATTCATGAAATTCTATTTTACGGATAGAATAAACTATAGCATTATGGTATACTCTGATTAAGTAAAACTTGTTATAATATGGTGATAGATAAGGAGATGATTTATATGCCGACAATAGAAGATTTAACAAAAATTCTTTCAAATATGGATCAGGATTCATATAGTGCAGCAGTCAAATTTATCTATTTTCTTATGGAAGATCAAAAGGTTAAGGAAGATGATATATTAAAAAAACAAAAGGCTTTTATTAGTGAAACGGCTGGTAAAATTTCTGTGGATGAGGAAGCTGTTAATGATTTGCGTATGGGGTGCATTATATAATGGTATTAGTTGATACGAATGTTATTATTGATATTTGGAAGAATAAAGCAGAGGATGTAATTGAACTATTTGAAAAAGAAGCGGTATGTATTTGTGGAGTAATAAGATCTGAATTAATGCATGGAGCATATTCGGAGAAAAATCTTGAAGAGATTTCAAGAAAATTAGATTATATTACGGAAATAAATTTAGCTGATAATGAATGGGATGAATTTGGTAGATTTTTGTATAAACTTCGTACTAATGGTCTATCAGTTCCTTATGCAGACGCGATAATTGCATTTATAGCTATAAAAAACGGATTGTCACTATTGACTAGGGATAAACATTTTAAATTGATACAAGTGATTGATCCAAGGCTTAAATTATTGTGAGTATTTTTAAAATGCAAATCATGAAAGTTTTTAGAATTTGAATTGAAAAAAGCAAAAATAGTCGGTTGAAATACCAATGTCATTTAGTTAAGAACTTGACTGAGTCAAAAAAAAAGGACAGCCACAATTCTGAAAAGAAAAGTGGCTGTCTTTTTTTATTGTTCAGTTGTTCCTTTGAGTAAATTGGGATTGACGTTTTTTAATTTTTCTTTTG
>CAVABC010000074.1:0-16907 GCA_963586665.1 Acutalibacteraceae bacterium | reverse complement strand
TTCAAACGATTACTATAATTGTAAATGAGTTTCATAAATAAATACTTTTAAATTATATATTTCTGTATTTGCATCATAATCTATTCTTTCACTTATGATTATTTTCCCCATCGTTTCATTTATATACTCTATTGATTTGTGAATACGATTTTCAAAATATATCAATTGATTACTCGAATCAGGTTTATATTTATTTGCATTTTTTTTTATATTGTAATCTTTGACAGATATAACCCTATTTATTTTCGAACTAACAACTACATAGTTTTCATTTTGATTAATCTCCATTACTTCATTGTTTATCACACCATTACACATAAAGAAGCCCACTAACGGCATGAATCCTACTCTATTGATCAATATCTTCCAATTCAAATCACTCTCGTAATGTTGATTTGATAACAAATTGTCTGTTATAAGCTCTATATAAGTAATTCCGGCTTCATACAATTCATCCAGACTTACAACTCCTATCAATAATCCAAACAACTTCTCAGAAATCTGTATCCATTTTATATCGTTTGCATTCAAAAGTGACAGAATTTTTTCCTTTTCTTTTTTATAAATAAGATCATTCAAAACCTGCATTACATGATTAGAAATCAGATAATCCTGATTTCTAATCAACGTATTACATACAAATATATTATTTACAAATATTAATCTGAACATCTCTTCTGAAATGTTCTTCCTAAATTTCCATATAAATTTTTCAGTTACATCCAATTGTTCATTCAACCAGTATATTTTTTGGAATATACCATTAACGAAAAAATCAATAATTTTAATATTATCTCGGTATGGATAATAAATATATTTTTTATTTAGAAGCAAATCAAAGTTATTCATATACGTTTCATCACTTATCATAACTTTTCCTCTATTTCTTTTTCCTTATAGCTTCCCTTTATTATATTTTCAAATTCATCATAGAACTGCTCTGCGGTCTTATCTGAATCAATATAATTTAGTATAAAATTTGAAAGTCCCTCAGGCGAATTAATAAATACATCCGTTTCAGAAAGTCTATGCATATTTGAATATACATTACTCCAATCTGCCATATTTTTATATTTATTGGTTGAAAGTGAAACTTTGCTAACAGGAATCATATAAAATGAATCTGTGTAACTTGTAAAACTTTCTAAATTCATAAGCTGTTTTAGTGCAGCCATTGCATCATCCTTGTACTTACAAGCTGATGATATAACAAATCCCCCACCTGCATTATATCTTGTCATTGCGACCTGTTCTCCATTTTTTCCAGCCGGGAAAGGTATATATCCAATGTCCAATGTCTCGTCATCTAACAATTCTTTAACTAGATTGCAATTTCCCACAATTGCCATAAGACTTCCTTCTTTAAAATGTGATATAGCCTCTTCCTTTGATAATTGACTATTATCAGCAAACATTTTTTTCATATAGTCAAATGCCTCAATGTCAGCATCCTTATCTAATACCACTTTATTTTCAGTGGAATAATACTCACTTCCACAAGCATTAACAATCATATTAAATACTTCATCCAGTCCATCATCTGTATCCGTCCAGCAAAAACCTGATATGCCATTAGTGGATACACTATCAAATATTGAAATTAAATCATCAAAGTTATTGATTCCGCTCATTTCAACATTCAAATTCGACATAACTGATTTGTTATACCATATGCCACTTAGCATAGTTGCTACTGGAAGATACTTATTGCCTATAGAAGAACATTTTTCCCAATTTGAATATAAGTTATCGGTCAGTGATGATAAATTCTCAAAATCAGCAGTATATTCATTATTTTCAGAATAGTCTTCCATATATACCATATCAGGTTCTACACCAGCATTTGCCATCAATGAAAGCTCATAACTTACCGAGCTTCCATGTACTAATGAAATATCAAGCCATATATCATCCTTCTTTAGGCTTTCATTTACTTCTTTTAAACAATTATATATACCACAATCAGTTCCCTGTCCTGAATCCACAACAACTATAGATATTGTCCTAATATCATTGTATTCAGGTACATCCAATTCTTTATTTAAATCCTTATCAATACACTTTATTACAGTATCATAATCTGCATCTCCGCTTATGTATGACAACATATTTTTCATAATCATGCCGTTTCCTTCAGCAGCGGAAATGTAATATGATACAGATTCAATATTTTCCCCTGTAATCTCATCAATATTTGTAAACTCTTTTCCACCATAATCCGTCAGTCCAGAGTTTGATTCATCCAATAACAGCGAATGTCCTATATCTGTACTCATTAATGAATTTGCCAAACAGCTTGTCAGATTGCTGTCTCTCGATTCAGTTATATTAGCAGTCTGACTTCTTCCCAAATATGAACTTGCTGTAACATGGCTTTCATCAAACATTTTAATGGCATTATATACAAGCTGCTTATTTTTTGTGTTTTTATTAATGCCAACAGCCTGTGTAATTATAGCTGTGCATTTTCCGGAAAGATCTGGCATATCTAGATATTGAATTTTTGCATTTCTTTTAAAAAGTGCAGCATTCTTATAAAAATCACATATTGATTCAACAATTTCTGTTCCAATCAGTGCCTTCCCATCTGTTATATCATCATATCCACCATAAGCAGTTCTTTCTTCATTTGAATAGAGTGTCTTTAATCTTGCGAAAAAATCCCTTGCTTCATTGCTCGATAATTTTTCAATAATTTCCTCATTATTTTTACAGCCATCTAATAAACCGCTAAACATCAACAGATTATTCCACATATTATCATCTGTAAAAATGTCATCACCTGTAGCTGTCTTGTAAGACTCTGCAAGATCAAATAATTCGGACATGTTATTTATTTCAAACTCTTTCAATCCCAAATTCTCAAGTGCATCAGATGTTGTATATAAAATAGGCGCTGTTACCGATATCGGAATGAGATATTGTTTTCCATCTATGTTGCCTTCTTCCAGTGTTCCCGGCACATAAGTATTTGTGGCAGTATCCGTATCTAATATATCACTCATATCATACAAACATTTTTTTTCCATAAGTTCATATGGATTATTTATACTGGATTTGTCAACAAATACGAGATCTGGACCTTCTCCAGCCTCAATTTCATCATAAATCTCCGCGTTAAGTTCTTCTGCACTCATATAGCTTTTATCCACAAGGTTCCAAGATATCTCAGGATATGATTTGCTATCAGATTTTCTTGCCAACTCGTATCTGCCAATTGCCTGCCTAACAATATACGAATTAGTTTCATCTATATATATCGTAACTTCATTATCATTATTCTTTTTCTTATCGTCTCTACTACACGCTGCACATAATATAGTAATACATACGCCCATTAATATTGCAATAATTCTCTTCATATGTAATCCCCCTGTTTCCAATAAAGAAAAGGGATGAAATTCTTCCCATCCCTTTAGTAAATTCAATGACTTTTCTTCACACTTGGAATATAAGTCACTCTTGAATTTTGGAATACAGCAGTATAATTTGCATCACAATGTGATAAGCACTTATTACCTGCATGTGAAGCACATGTATTATCCATCACTGTTGTACCCTCAAGCTTCACTTTTCTTTTCTTAAGACTTACCATATATACTTCCTCCCTTTATTTTATAAACTTATTATGCAACTTTATAATATGCATGTCAATTTTACATCTGTAATTTATTTATTTTTGTTTGTTTTTACTATTTTTCATTTTCTTTTTACCTATATTTTCTTTTTGATTTATGCATTTTTACTCACTAATATAAATATCCGCAAAAGAAACATATTTTTTCATACAGTTCTCATAACTATCATCATCTTTCAAATACGGTTCCATTTTATCTGCCAATTCCGTGCCTAATGCCGATGTATTAAAGAAAGCTTTTCCAACATTTGTTACTATATCTATCCATTTGTTATATGTATCCTCTGGAATTTCATAGTTCTCCATACTTCCAAGAGTGACATTTAAATCTGCATATTCCTTTGCACTATTTATTGCATTATTAATTCCAGCTTTATTTACTGGTATTTGATCTCCAAAAAGTTCATTTTCACTTTCCGACTCTAATATAAGCTTAATCATATTCCAAGCATTTTGTTTATTAGCACTATTGGCTCTCACAGCAAGTGAATTACTTATAGAAGCATTATATTTTCCATCAACTGTTGGTAAGGCAATTACCACCGGTGTTTCTTTAACCCCAATTGTAGCCATTGTATTATATGCATCCGATAAAGAGTATGCACTTCTTATAACAGCTTTTCTTTCAAGTATACATTCTCCATTGTCATATACTCCGGGTGATGTATCCTCTTCGTAAGCTGGTTTATACAACTCATATGCACGTTTTACATCATCTGTATCGATATTTACTTTTTTATTTTCATAATCTAACGCATCAATCCCCATATTTTTTATCACATCAAAATTCCCTGAATCGGCTAATATTCTGTCAGTTTTCTTGTTAGCATACATTGAAGCTATCATTTCCATAAAAGAAAAATAGTCATTATATTCGTACTGTGATATTCCATACTCTGCCAGAGCTTCTTTTGAGCTCACAAAATATGTACTGGCGTATGAAAGCGGGATAACATACTGTTCTCCATTATATTTTCCTGCATCCATAACGGCTTCTGTATAATCGGATTTATCATAACTATCATCACTATCCATAAAATCTGTCAGTGATGCAAAAATTCCCGACTGCATCATTTTATTTACATCTTCAATTCCATAAATGCCAAGAAATAAAAGATCAGGTCCTTCGCCAGCCATCAGCTGAGTGTTCATTTTTGTCTTTTCTGTTTCATAATTATTATCATCATAAACTTGTATATCAAGAACAATATCAGGATATTTTTCTCTATATTCTTCAAATGTATCCTCATATAGTTCTTCCTCCGAACTCGAAACCCATAACGATAATTCTGCGTTAGTCTGTTCTACCTCAGTCTTGTTCCCCGAAGCACCAGTATTTCCACATCCTGATATAAAAATGGCTGGAATAATGGCACCTGTAATTGCGATAATCTTATTTTTCATCATAGTACACACCTCATATTTAAAATTTGCATAGAGTATAATCTCTATACATTTGATAATTACATCTACAATTATAAAACAAAAGAACACAAAAAAAATGATTATAAGAAAACTATAATCATTTTTGTTAATACTTACTAAAACGTTTTACATTTTTTTGTTTATTATTTTAAATTCTATTGCGTAATCCCTTAGGATAATGGTTCTTTACCTGTGTTCCGCTTACCTTGCCCCAGCCGGCAGGATATCCGTCCACGCATACAAGTACCCATCCTTTTTTGCATTTATCAGTCTGCTCTTTAGACATCATAATGGACTGTCCATTAAAAAATCCGTTTGTCTGCGGATCATCACAGGTAAGCTCCACTGCGTTTTCTGCCTCACTCCTTTTAAGTGCCAGCGCAAGCGAATGTGAAGGCTCAAAACGGTTCTTCTTGAACTCTCCTATGTGAAGTCCTGCTCTTTGTACTTTAATTCCACCCAGATCCACATCTATATCCGGCAGACGGTAAAGCTGGTCACCAAACATCACAAGCTTTCCGTTTAAGATACATTCTGCCATGCGATCTGTAAGTGTTGTATCAAGAAACTCTTTTAAAAGCTCCATGTTCTCTTTTGAAATTCCACCGGCATCTTTTTTGCCTGATCTTTTGTTTTTCTTATTTTCTTTTTTACCGGAAGATTTTCTTTTTTCTATCGTATCTTCTGCTAAAACTTTTGCTCTATCCTGTGTGGATACTTCCTCTAACAGAAGTTCTCCCCGCCTTACGAGCTTTGCAACAAAATGCCCTTCGCCATCCTGCTTATGCGGCCAGAAACGCTCCATCTTCTCGACTGTAAAGTCAGGATGCTCCTGCAAAAAGTATTCTATAACATCCTCATTTTCCTCTTTTGAGAATGTGCAGGTGCTATAGACTATAGTGCCACCGGCTTTAAGCATGGTTGCTGCATTGTCAAGTATCTCCTTTTGGCGCGCGGCACATATTGCCACATTTTGTGGACTCCACTCATTTACCGCCTCCGGCAGCTTTCTGAACATTCCCTCGCCAGAGCACGGTGCATCCACCTGTATCGCATGGAAAAAGTTCGGAAAATGCGCTGCAAGCGTAAAGCTGTCCTCATTTGTCACGACTGCGTTTTTTATTCCCATGCGCTCTATATTCTGCGATAATATCCTGCTTCTTTGCGTATTAATTTCATTCGATACAAGAAGCCCACTATCTCCTAAATATGTAGAAAGCTGCGTGCTCTTGCCTCCCGGTGCCGCACACAGATCAAGCACTTTCATCCCCAGCTTTGGTGCCAGAAGTGCTGCCGCAGACATCGCACTAGGTTCCTGAATATAGTAAAGTCCCATCTCATGATACGGATGTTTTCCCGGACGTTTGTCCTCATCATAATAATAAGCATCCCTCGCCCACGTAACCTTCTTGTCCATCGGTATACCGAGCTTTTCCATTATCTTTGTGATCTCGATATCAACGCTTTCATTTTTTCCGACTTTAAGTGTATTAAATCGAAGTGCCTGAAAACGGTTATTATCATAGCTGTATAAAAAATCCTCCCATTCATCCCCGAGGAAATCCTTCATCTTTTTCTCAAATTCTATAGGTAAATTCATCTTTTTCTCCATATATGTATCTCATAATCCATATGCTTTTCCAAATCATTTTAACTCATAATTCTTATCTTGCATATATCATTTTTGCCATATTTATTCTGCCACGTCTTTGATATCCGAAACAGCCACATCCTTATAGTAATATCCTATGATATCCTTATAGGATGCTCCGTTTTTTGCCATCTTGTCAGCACCGTACTGGCTTAAGCCTATGTCATGCCCGAAGCCCCCGCCCGAAAGTGTATACTGACCGTTTTCTCCTTTGCTCACGGAAAAACATGCACTCGGTATCATGGAAAGGTTATCCCTGACCGAACCATCGTTTAATGTCACTTTCTTTTGGAAATGTCCTAAAGCCTTTCTTATGTCATTTTCCGTGGTGTACGTAGCGACATTATTTCCATAATTTATCGAAAGCGATAATACAAAACCACTGTCACTGCTCTTATTTACCGTAATACCGGTAGCCGTACCGTACTGCGGATCGCTGTAACTGCCTAAATCTATCTGCGAAGTCCATCTGTAATACGGTGAATTGTCATCCACCGATTCTGTCTTGTGTATGAATTCAGGCGTGTTTGAACTCCACACCTCCATATCCTCTGTCTGTCCTGCCGATGTGGAAAAATAATAACAGGTGATAAGGTTTCCTCCACAGGTCACTACCTGATTGGCAGTCTCGAGCACAGCCCTGTCCGTAGACTCGTATGTGCCGGACGCATTATACACCTGATACGCTGTCGTATTGTCTATATTTGCACCATACTCGGCATATTGCGTGTTTTTCATCTGCGAATAAGCATATGTGCGTGCGCAGACAGCCTGAGCCTTTAATGCCTCAGCCGAAAATCCTGACGGCATCTCTGACGGCAGCACATATCTGACATAGCTTTCCACGTCAATAGTATTTACAGCAGCCACGCCCTGATCATAGCGCAGGAACTCAAAACAGCCCTTATATGCCTTTCCGTTAATTGTAATACTATCGTCACCTGAGCTTATCTTAACCTGCGAAAAACCGTTCTGATCCATATATGATGTCATATCATCGATGGTATTTACTCCGCTGTCAGCATCATTTACAAGCAGATTTGATCCAGCTCCGACCGACACAGTCGGGAAAAAATCACTGCCATCGTTTTTAATAAGCACTCTTATATATGTAAGATCAGGCACCTGACGTCTTACTATGGCACATATCTGTCCCGAATCGAGTATATATGATAAAGTCTCGCTGCCTATTATAAGATCAGAAATTGAGATTTCTCTTACCTCATTAGTTGTCACATCATATACAGGTATCTGCTCCGACTGTATCGGTATCTCTCCCTGTCCCGAAACCTGCATCTGACCTGTGCCGTAGGATATCATCACTCCATCTATATCATCAGGTTTTACCTGAACCTTTTCGATCCTGGAATTATGTATCTCAATATCAGCCACTCCGCTGTATCTTTCCTCCATCGTTCCTTTTGCACAAAACATATCCCCATCACAGATAAATATAAGCTTATTGTCCATATTGGAAACTATGTATGCATTTTCATATACCATATCCTCACTGGCCACCTTTGCCTGTTTTAAAAGACTGTCGCTTTTTTTCTGAGTCTGTATTATCGCAAAAATTATGACCGCACATACTGCAGTGATAGCCAGGATAATCCACACCATCTCCTGCGTCTTTGGTTTTTTAGACCTTCTTTTTTCATTTTACAAAATTCTCCATCTTTAATAATAAGCAAAAACAAGGGAGCTGCAAAAACAGCTCCCTTTATCATCTGTGTATTATTAACTCTTTTGTGCTTTGAGATTCTTTTGTATATTGTGATTCATCTGTACCTTAAAATACTTTTGTATATCAAAATTCCTTAGTACTTTCATTAGTTATCTTTTGTAAGACACCCAAAATGCCGGTTCCTGCAATTTAGACTCCTAGCTCTCTTGCTAGGTGGGTAACCGCAGTCTGGCTTCTGCCTTCCGCTGACTAATGGCGGCCTGACATCCAACAGCTCATATAGGAATCCCGTTTAAAGTAAATGTAGGTTCTAAATATACAGGATTGTCGAACATCTCAGGTTTCTTGTTGAATTTATTATACTTTATTATCTCTCAGGTTGCAACGTAAAATTCATGTTATTATTTAACAAATTTTTCCCTTGCATTTCGTAACATATTTGAAAACCAAATGATGATAAGTATAAAAATTATCATCTCAATGTACGGCCAGTATGGTATCTCTTTAATAAAATCAGATATCACAGCCACGATACTTATTGCAGTGATGACACCTCCGAATATAAGTGACTTCGGATACATATCCTCTATATATCCGGCTGTATCCTTTACTTTTTTCATTTCCTCTTCTGCAAGAAAAGAGCTTTCGATCTTACCGCTTTTTTTCATGCGGAATGACACACATATTATGTATATACCTAGTATCAGCGTGACTGCGTCTATAATAATATTGTAACTCATAATCTCTCCTTCTTTGATTTTCATCTGTAACAAACAGGCTTTTTTTGATACAAAACAGTATATACTCTTACCTAAAAAAATGATATAGTAAATAAGTCCTAACTCACTATTGAAATATTTTGACAGATATAGTAAAATATAAACATATTTTTCGGATAAGGAGCTTAAATTCATGAAGATAGACGATATTACATTTTTAATCTGCGACGATTCAATCCTCGCAAGAAAGCAATTAAAAGATATTATAAACAGCTTAGGCTCACCAACTATCCTTGAAGCTGCAAACGGTCAGCTTGCAATTGATATGTACAAAGAACACAAACCGAATCTTGCTTTTGTAGACATCGTTATGCCTGTAAAGGACGGAAATGCTGCCATCACAGAGATCATAGCATATGACCCGGATGCGACTATTTTTGTTGCCTCATCTGTTGGTACACAGTCAGAGCTTAAAAAGGCTCTTGAGGCAGGTGCCTCGGATTTCATCCAGAAACCTATCGACAAAGATCAGGTCATCGATCTTATCAAAAAACACGTTGGGGGTAACTAATTATGTATACTCAATTTTTTGGCAACTATCTCCTGTCAAAAGGATACATCACAAACGATCAGCTTTTTGAAACATTACATGAAAAATCACACAAACACACAAAGCTTGGTACTCTTGCTATCCATTCAGGTCTTATGACAGCTGCGGAAGTGGATTCAGTTATCGTTGAGCAGACTCATCAGGACAAAAAGTTCGGTGAGCTTACAATAGAGATGGGTTATCTGACTGATGAGCAGGTTAAAAATCTGTTAAACATTCAGAGTCCTGATTTTCTTTTGCTCGGACAGATCCTATTGGACAACGGCATCATCGATAATACCACTCTTGAGAAGATCATAAATGATTACCGCGGAGAAAATGAGCTTTCCGATCTTGATATGGTATTCGAGGACAAAGAAAGCGTTGAGCATCTTTTCGGACATTTCTTCGCCTCTGCCGGAGTCGATCCTTCCGATCTCGACAAAATGTATCTTGAACTGTTATTTAACAGCTTTATAAGATTTGTCGGTGATGATTTCACACCGCTCTCAGCAGAGCTTTGTGAAGAATTTTGCGCCGACTGCTGTGTAAAGCAGAATATATCAGGCGAATATGCCATCTCTACTTACATTGGCATGAATCAGGCAACAGCCATCAACTTTGCTTCTCGCTATGTAAAAGAAGCATTTTCAGTATATGATGAGTATGTTCAGGCATCCTTGGAGGATTTCCTTAACTTAAACAACGGACTGTTTACAGTAAACTGCTCTAACGAAAAGGCACTTGAGCTTTCACTTTCTGCTCCTGAGCATTTTGACGGAGAGCAGCTAACACTTACCAATGCATACAAGATAAAAGTTCTTTATCCATTTGGAACAGTACATTTTGTCATAGCTTTTTAGTTTATTTTTCATATAGCTTTTCCCAAAAATGGGACACCCACATATTTTGTGGATGTCCCATTTTGTTTCATATCAAACCGATATTAGTTACATCTATATGGCAGCAATATACCACCATAACAGTATGTAAATTCACAGATTACTGTACATTAAGCATTTTCTTTACTGTATTTTCCATCTGATCTACATCGCAGACTGTATCGTGAAGGATCTTTGCCTCTCTGATCTCCTCGATAGCGTTTGGCACTTTAACCTTTCCGATCTTTGAAAGCTCGTCAACAAGCTCGAAATCTGTCATGGAATCGTATTTTGGATCAATGGCATCCATTACGCTTCTTGTGAACTTGAATGGGCTTGCTGTAGATGCAATAACAGTCTTTGTAGCAGTATCACCTGTAGCCTCTTTATATTTGTCATATACTCCTGCTGCAACTGCTGTATGAGTATCGATGATATATCCTGTATCCTCGTAGAGCTTTTTGATAACCTCTGCTGTCTCTTTCTCGCTTGTGTAATTGCCATAGAAATCTGCAAGCTGTGCTTTCATCTCATCTGTAACAGTATACTTTCCGTTCTTTGAAAGTGACTCCATAAGCTCTGCATTCTTAGCTGCATCATTTCCTGCGATACGATAGATAAGTCTCTCGAGGTTTGATGAGATAAGGATATCCATGGATGGTGAGTTTGTGAGGATGAACTCTCTGTTCTTGTCATACTCTCCTGTTGTGAAGAAATCGTAAAGCACCTTGTTCTCGTTTGAAGCACAGATAAGCTTTGCAACAGGAAGTCCCATGTTCTTTGCATAAAATGCTGCAAGGATATTTCCGAAGTTTCCTGTAGGAACTACGATATTGATCTTCTCATCGGCTGCGATAACACCCTTTGCATAGAGCTTTGCATATGCGTATACATAGTAAACGATCTGTGGCACAAGACGTCCGATATTGATAGAGTTGGCAGATGAGAACTGGAAACCTGCATCAGCCATAGTCTTTGCAAGCTCTTTGTCATTGAACATAGCCTTTACTGCTGACTGAGCCTGATCGAAATTGCCATGGATGCCGACTACATGTGTATTTGCACCCTTCTGAGTGAGCATCTGCTTCTCCTGGATTGGGCTGACACCGTTCTTTGGATAAAATACGATGATCTGTGTGCCCTCTACATCAGCAAAACCTGCCATGGCAGCCTTTCCTGTATCTCCTGATGTAGCAGTGAGGATAACGATATCATTTTTGACATCATTTTTCTTTGCGGATGTTGTAAGTAAATGAGGCAGAATAGATAATGCCATATCCTTGAAAGCGATAGTTGAGCCATGGAAAAGCTCTAAGTAATATGCTCCGTCAGCCTCTACGAGTGGAGCGATCTCCTCTGTGTCAAACTTGCTGTCATAAGCCTTGTTGATACAGTTTTTAAGTTCCTCCTCTGTAAAATCAGTGAGGAAAAGCTTCATAACCTCATAAGCTGTCTCCTGATAAGACATCTTTGCAAGCTGGTCAAGTGTCACATCAAGTGCAGGGATAGACTCAGGTACGAATAATCCTCCGTCATCTGCAAGGCCCTTAAGAATAGCCTGTGATGCTGTAAATTTCTTTTCGCTGTTTCTTGTGCTTGAATACAATAATTCCATTTTTTACCTCATTTCTCTTTTTATCTAAGCAGTAACTTTTGGGCGCGCAGCTTTTAACATATATACACGCTGTCCGGTCACTCAATTTATAACTAATTTATAAAATACAGTATAATAAACTTTCTATCCCAAATCAATAATAAAAATGCTATAATTAAAGCCACATATTACAAATCTATTGACGAAAGGTAAACTTATGCTTCAGGGAGTATACACCGCCACAAAAAAAGACGGCACCATTTATTACAGATCCACTATCACATACCGCAACAAGCATATCAGTCTCGGCAGCTTTGAAACCGAATTTGATGCACATCAGGCATACACTACAGCAGCCGCCATATTAAAGAGCCATGACTCTATCGAGGACTCTTACTATCACACATATGCCATAGCTTTTGACAAGCTCGTATCACTTATCAATTTCCGTGACAACGGCATGTATATCCCCAATCCGATATATCTGCGCAAAAACTATTTCAGCTATTATCTGGATATATCCCACGAACTCAAGTTTGACATAGATGACCTGTTTTATTACTCAGGACACCGCATACTAAAGCGTCAGGGACACCTGTATGTCAACGATTACGGTATGCAGGTTACGATACTCAGCCGTTACGGTATACAGCCTCACGCAGTCTGTGACCGCGACTATGTCTTTAAAAATGGTGATCCAACCGATATGCGCTACTCAAATATCGAGATCTTAAACCCGTACCACGGTGTAACTGTGGTAAAGACCGCAGGACTTGATAAGTATAAAGCCCGCATCCACATAAACGGCAATTACATACTTGGCACCTACAATACTATAGAAAAGGCAGCCATAGCATACAATAAAGCCGTTGATCTGGCTCATTCCCACGGAATAGATAAAAAATATCCGGAAAACTATATCGAAAATATCACCGGCAAGGAATATGCGGATATATATACATCTGTCATGCTCTCTGAAAAATACACAAGTTATCTGGACACGCTCTGATCATCCATGCCGCATAAATTAAAATATGTTTTCAACCGTATATTTAATTTTGCGGTATACATAAAAAACAGTATACCACAACGGACTTCCCATGGTGCGACATCACAGGAAGTCCGTTTTATTTATGTCTTTATTTCTGGTTAATGTAATTTACAAGTCCCTCGCAGTCGATGATCTTCTGCATGAATGGCGGGAATGCCTGTCCCTGGAACTTCTCACCTGTAGTCTCATCTGTGATGATTCCAGAATCAAAATCAACCGTTACCTCATCACCGGCACTGATAGCTTTTGCTGCCTCAGGGCACTCGATGATAGGAAGTCCGATATTGATGGCATTTCTGTAAAAAATTCTGGCAAAAGTCTCTGCGATAACACAGCTTATGCCTGAAGCCTTGATAGAGATCGGTGCATGCTCTCTTGAAGAACCGCATCCGAAGTTCTTGTTGGCTACCATGATATCTCCGGTATTTACATTTTTAACAAAATCCTTGTCGATATCCTCCATACAATGTGTTGCAAGCTCTTTTGGATCAGAAGAATTCAAGTATCTTGCAGGAATGATTACATCTGTATCGACATTATCTCCATATTTAAATACACGACCGTGTGCTGCTTTCATTATTCTTCCTCCAATCTTTACATAACATCCTTTGGTCCTGAGATCTTTCCTGTGATGGCACTGGCTGCTGCAACAGCAGGGCTTGCCAGATAAACCTCAGAATCAACATGTCCCATACGACCAACAAAGTTACGGTTTGTAGTAGATATACATCTCTCGCTCTCTGCAAGGACTCCCATGTATCCGCCAAGACAAGGTCCGCAGGTAGGTGTACTTACGATAGCACCGGCCTCGATAAATGTCTTGAGAAGTCCCTCTTCCATAGCCTGAAGGTAAATCTTCTGTGTAGCAGGGATAACGATAACTCTGATACCGTCAGCTACCTTTCTGCCCTCGAGGATCTTTGCGGCTACGCGCAGGTCATCCATACGTCCGTTTGTGCATGATCCGATAACTACCTGATCGATCTTTACATCGCCAACCTCATCGATAGTACGTGTATTGTCAGGAAGATGCGGGAATGAAACTGTAGACTTAAGAGTGCTAAGATCAATAGTGTATTCCTCATCATAAACAGCATCCTCATCTGCCTCATACTCTGTGAACGGACGTTTTGAATGCTCTTTCATATATTCTCTTGTAAGGTCATCAACAGGGAAGATACCGTTCTTTCCACCTGCCTCGATAGCCATGTTTGCAATAGTAAATCTGTCGTCCATTGAAAGATATTTGATACCCTCTCCTACGAACTCCATAGACTTGTAAAGTGCTCCGTCAACACCGATCATACCGATGATATGAAGGATAACATCCTTACCACTGATCCACTCTGCAGGCTTTCCTACGATATTGAATTTTATAGCTGAAGGCACTTTAAACCATGCCTTTCCTGTTGCCATGCCGGCAGCCATGTCAGTACTTCCTACACCTGTAGAGAAAGCTCCCAAAGCTCCGTATGTACATGTATGTGAGTCTGCACCGATGATAACATCTCCTGCTACAGTAAGTCCCTGCTCAGGTAAAAGTGCATGCTCGATACCCATTTTTCCTACGTCAAAATAGTTCGTAATCTCATTCTTGCAGGCAAACTCACGAACACACTTGCAGTGCTCTGCTGATTTAATATCTTTGTTTGGTACAAAATGATCCATCACAAGTGCGATCTTATCTTTATCAAACACTCCCTCTACCTTCATCTTGTCGATCTCGTGAATCGCTACAGGTGAGGTAATGTCGTTTCCAAGCACAAGGTCCAGATCAGCCTCTATGAGCTGTCCTGCACTGACAGAATCAAGTCCTGCATGTGCGGCAAGAATCTTCTGCGTCATTGTCATTCCCATGCTTATATCCCTCCTAGTTCAATCTGAATAATCATTATATTTTGGCTTGTATTCCGGCTTCCATAGTCCAAATGATAAGTATTCATGCTGGATTTATGCAACCTGAATCAAGTTCACTATATGAATGATAGCATATGATCTTCTATAATAAAAATACATAATAAACATATTTGTTATAACCAGACATTATACTTTGTAAAGATCTTTGAGCGTCACGAGATGCACCTGTCCATCTTCCTGTGCCTTGAGAAGTCCATCTGTGAATCCTCCTTTTGAAAAAATGTAATAGTGATAATTAACACCTTTTCCAAATACAGATGCATACTCCTTTATAAGATCAAGCTCATCCAATCCTATTTTTTCATTCTTGTATTTGCATGAACCGATAATATACTCCCTTCCATCCACCGGAGTTCCTACAATGTCAATCTGTATCTGCTTTTTCTTTTTAGGATCTGTTTCCCACCACTGTCCTATTTCGCACAATTCAATTGGAAGATCATCAGAATAATACAACAGATAATCCTGACACATTTTTTCAAAAATCAGTCCCATATAGTCGGAAAGATGCTGCTTTACAGCATGCTGATACGTCTTTGAAATTCGTCCCGAATCGATTGCACTCATGTTTGCCGGAACAAAACGATACCAAAAGCGAAAGAAATTATCTGCCAGTTGATAAATAGTTTTCTTACCCGGTTTCTCTGTAATAGGGGTTTCCTTTTTTGCAATTCCAAGCTCAATCAAAGTCTTTAGGTATTTTGAAACAATCGAATTTTCCTCACCGACCTTCGTCTTGATTTCATTCATACGGGACGCACCCTCAGCAATCGCCTTTATGATCGCATTATATATTGCCGGTTCCCTAAGCTCCTGCTTTAGCAGATTTGCAGGTTCCTCATACAGATAACTGGAGCGGTCAAAAAAATTGTCAAGCAACGCCTCATCTACACTACCTTGAACATCAAGCTTATTAATGTAGTGCGGCACGCCTCCGGTAATACCATAAATAAGAGAATTATCTTCTGCTGACAGCTCTGGATGAAATACTGCTGTCTCTCTATAATCTAATGGTTCTATTTTAAACTGTCCTGTTCTTCTTCCATATAAAGGGCTTTCTTTTCCAAGCACCTGTTCCTCCATAAAGCTCATTGAAGAACCACACAGGATCAAATACATTTTAGACTCTGTCCACTTATGGTCAATAATGTGCTGTAACATTGCCGAAATAGCCGGCTTCGCCTTTGCAATATACGGATATTCATCAATTACATAGACAATCCTCTTATCCTTTGACAGTGCCGTAAGTTCATCCAGTGCGGCATCATAAGAACTAAATTCCGGTGTAGAATCCATATCAGGACGTTCAAAACTCATAATTGCTTTTGACAGTGCCTGCAAATTTTCTTTTCCGGTTGTATTCAAAGCAGAAAAGAAAATCGTTGGTTTATCTTTACAAAACTCATTTATCAGTGCAGTTTTTCCAACACGTCTTCTTCCATAAATAACAATACACTCGAATCTGTCACCTGCATATCGCTTATTTAATTTTCTAAGCTCTTCCTCACGACAATAAAACCGACTCATTATTCCGCCTCCAATAATTATACTCATAAGTTAGTAACTCGTAAGTTACTTTATTACAAGTATAATATATTAGCCTATTTGTAAAGTCAATAGAAACATAACAAAAAGAGCTCTTTCGAGCTCTTTTTGAAACATGCATATTAATTTTCAGGTAACTACTGTAACAGTGAAAGTACGCCCTGAGTAGACTGATTAGCCTGTGCAAGCATAGACTGTCCAGCCTGAGCAAGAA
>CAVABC010000073.1:0-17495 GCA_963586665.1 Acutalibacteraceae bacterium | reverse complement strand
GGAAAAGCCGCACAGACAGCGCAGCTTAAAGAACTTCTCGAGGAAGAGGCTGACAAAGGCAACTATGTCATAGCCGGAGGAGATTTTAATCAGGAATTCTCAAACTATGACAACAGCGCATATCCTGTTATAAACGATGAGGTGTGGACACCGGGAGAGATAGACACAGATGCATTTTCCGGTGGACTTTCGTTTGTGACAGACAACAGCACACCGTCCTGCCGTTCACTCGACCGTCCGTTAAAGGGCAATGATGCTTCGCCTGACAAGTTCCAGTATTATATGATCGATGGATTTATCGTATCTGATAATCTGTCGGTGGAAAGTGTAAAGACACTTGATCTGGGCTTTAAGAATTCGGATCATAACCCTATTGTTATGGAAATGATATTGGAATAAATCTTTATTATAATCCGATATCTAGTCGCATATTATATATTTACCCCAACATTTACGAAAATTTCAGCACTTTTTACTGTTGTAGGTACTTTTGGTTTATGATAGAATAACACCGTCCGATGAAACGGAGGAATCGGATTTCGAAAAGTTAAGAACTTTAGCGCCATGCACCGGCAGGTACGGAAAAATATGCCGGTTAACGAGGTTTCAGGTTATCGAATTTTCGGCGGATGCTTGGACGTATATATGGATGCGTATCTTCTTGTACAATGTTCTGTAAACTGGGGTGTTGTATCAGCCAAATATGATGGAGACATCAAAACAAAGCGGAAGAACCATAGAATATCATGTACATTTAAAATTATATATTGAAAAGGAGATCTAACACTATGTGTGGAATTATAGGATTTACAGGTCGTTTAGAGGCACAGAAGATTTTAACGGAAGGACTCGCAGCGTTAGAGTATCGTGGATACGATAGTGCAGGTATCGCATATTTCAAGGATACAGGCAAGATTTCTATCCGCAAGACCGTTGGAAAGGTAAAGGATCTTCTCGCTATCTGTGATGATGACAACAATTCAACTTGCGGAATCGGACATACAAGATGGGCAACACACGGTGGAGTTACAAATGCCAATGCTCATCCTCACAAGGTTGGAAATGTTGCGCTCATCCACAATGGTATCATCGAGAACTACCATGAGATCGTAAACAAATTTGATCTGGCAGATTCTCTTATATCAGAGACAGATACAGAAGTTGCCGCAGCACTTATCAATAAGCTCTATGACGGAGATCCAAAAGCTACCCTTAAAAAGGCTGTAAAGGAGATCACAGGTTCCTTCGCATTCTGCGTAATGTTCAAGGATCAGCCGGGAAAGATATTTGCTATCAGAAACGTAAGCCCGATGGTTGCGACATACTGTGATGATGGTGCTTTTATCGCATCAGACCTTACAGCATTCATCAAGTACTCAAAGCGTTATTTTATTGTGCCTGAGTATGCGATCATGACCATGACAGCAGACGGAATAGCAATCGAGGATCTTGACGGAAAGACTGTTGAGCCTGAGTATCTTGAGGTAAACTGGGATGTAACAGCAGCTCAGAAGGACGGATACCCACATTTCATGATCAAGGAGATTCATGAGCAGCCGGCAGCTATCACAAAGACTATCACTCCAAGAATCAAAGATTCCCTGCCTGATTTTTCAGAGGATGGGATCCCTGATTCATTCTTCGAGGATGTAAACGATATCACAGTTGTAGCCTGTGGTACAGCCATGTATGCAGGAATGGTCGGAAAGACAATGATCCAGAACCGTCTTCATATTCCTGTAACAGTTGCGATCGCATCAGAATTCAGATATGAGCAGCCTGTTATCACAGACAAATCCATGGTCATTTTCGTATCACAGTCAGGTGAGACTATCGATACTTTAGAGGCACTCCGTCTTGCAAACAAATACACAAAGAAGACTCTTTCTATCGTAAACGTAAAGGGGTCTTCAATCGCAAGAGAGAGCAACTATGTGCTTTACACACATGCAGGACCTGAGATCGCTGTTGCAAGTACAAAGGCTTACACAGTACAAGCTGCAAGTTTTTATCTGTTAGGCTACAAGCTCGGTCTTGTATTAGGAAAGATGACAGAGGCTGATGCAAAAGCGTTTATAGAGAACCTTCAGGAGGTTCCAAATCTTATCGAGTCAGTTATCACACAGGCACCGGCTATCGAGCAGCTTACAAAGAGAATGACTAATGCTACAAACGCATTCTTCATCGGACGTGGACTTGACTATACACTTTGTATGGAAGGTGCGCTCAAACTTAAAGAAATTTCATATATTCATGCTGAGGCTTATGCAGCAGGTGAGCTTAAGCACGGAACTATCGCACTTATCAGCGAGGGCGTTCCTGTTATCGCAGTTGCTACACAGAGCCATGTATACAGCAAGGTTATCTCAAATATCCGTGAGGTAAAGGCAAGAGGAGCTTATGTTATCCTTCTTAGCAAGGATAAAGAGATCACAGATAAATCAATCTGCGATGTTCATATCAATCTGCCTGAGACATCAGATGAGTTTGCAATATTCGAATCAGTTGTAATATTCCAGCTTATCGCATACTACACATCTACAGGAAAGGGCTTAAACCCGGACCAGCCACGTAACCTTGCAAAATCAGTTACAGTAGAATAAAATCAATTCCCCCGGCAGGTTGTGCCGGGGGTTTTTGTGTATATAAGTTAATATAAACACGAAATCGTTAAAAAAATAACAAAAACTGCTTTACACACCATTCACCCGGTGGTATTATAAAGAGACGCGGGTTACTCGTATGAGAATCCAGCAACCATACAATTTTGCACTTGCAAGCTTAGGAGGAGACCCATAGAGGCTCTGACCAAAAAGGAGGAAAAAGCAATGCGCAACACAAAAACTAACGAACTTGTTCTTACAGGTTTATTCACCGCCATTATCATCATTATGGCATTCACACCACTCGGGTATATCCCACTCGGCATCATCAATGCCACCATCATTCACATTCCGGTTATCCTCGGAGCATTATTCTGCGGACCTAAAAAGGGCGCGTTCCTTGGATTTGTCTTCGGATTTACCAGTTGTTTGAAAGCTACAATAGCAGGAGGAACTCTTTCATCCTTTGTATTCTCACCGGTGCTCGCAGCATCCATGGTAGGTACATCAGGTATATTCAAGAGTTTATTTATAGCATTTGTTCCACGAATTTTAGTAGGTGTCGTACCTTACTTTGTATACATAGGCATCAAAAAATTGCTCGCATCCGAGAAGAAAAACTTATGGGGCACAATACTCAATGCCGTTATGTCAGTATTCCTTGCATTCGGAATTTATGCATTCATCGGCAGACTTGTTGAGAAAATGCCAACAGCAGCATGTGCAGCGATCGGTATTGCAGTAGGAGTAGTTGTATTTGCAGTTATCGAGTTTGTACTCGTTAAAAAGGGTGTCCGTGTTATTCCGTTCGTATATGCAGGAGTAACAGGAGCCATGACAAATACTATCCTTGTAATGGGCGGCATATTTGTCCTTTACAAAAACGCATATGCCGATGCGATCGGTGTTGCAGGAAATGCAGTGCTCGGTATCATAGGCGGAGTCATCAGTTTCAACGGCGTTATCGAGGCAATCGTTGCAGCTATCATCGTATATCTTGTAGGTCTTGCCCTCAATACGATAAAGCCTATCGCAGCAAAATAGATTAAAATAAAGTTTATAAGAAAAATGTTATTGTAAAATTGTATGCAGGGCGGGCTTTCTTGAAGTCCGCCTTTAAAAATAAAGTATGGATAAGTATAAAATAAGCAGGTATATAGGAGGCAAGAGTTATGAATGAAATAGATATAATGGACATTGGCGGATTTAAGATCGGTCATGCGGAGGATGAAAAAGGAATAACCGGATGTACGGTATTTCTTTTTGACAAACAGGCTCCGGCAGGAGTCGATATAAGAGGAGGCGGCCCGGCTTCACGCGAGACACCGCTTCTTAACCCTGTTGCAGATGCAAAGGGTATACACGGACTGGTGCTTTCGGGCGGATCGGCTTTTGGTCTGGATGCAGCAGGCGGAGTGATGAAATATCTCGAGGAGAGAGATATCGGTTTTGATGTGGGAGTCACAAAGGTTCCGCTTGTGGTACAGTCATGCATATTTGATCTGGTTATCGGTGACAAGAATGCCCGCCCGGACGGCAAAATGGGTTACGCGGCATGTGAGAATGCCACATATGACAGCTTTAAGCAGGGCAATTACGGTGCAGGAATGGGGGCAACGGTCGGTAAATATATGGGCAGGGAATGCAGCATGAAAAGCGGCATTGGTGCGTATGCAGTCCAGATCGGAGACTTAAAAGTAGGAGCTGTAGTTGCACTTAATGCACTTGGAGATATCTACGATATAGATACCGATAAAAAGATAGCAGGAGCACTGGATGCGGATGGAAAGCTCTTTGATGATGAGACGGCATATTTCGAAGCTGCGGCAAAGATGCAGAATATGTTTACAGGAAACACCACAATTGGTACAATAATTACAAATGCAGGACTTGAAAAGACAGCACTCAATAAAGTGGCTTCCATGGCTCACAACGGCTACGGCAGAGCCATAAGACCTGTACATACCATGGCAGACGGTGATTCGATCTATGCGGTATCGGTCGGAGATGTAAAGGCAGATGTCAATCTGGTAGGACCTGTGAGCGCGTATGTCATGGCAAAGGCTATTGCAAATGCGGCAAGAAGTGCAAAGTCAGTGGACGGCTACAAGGCAGTCTGCGACTTATAACTTAAATATAACAATATGTGTACAGTATATTAAAAAGGTGGAGATAGATCATGTTAAAAGGAAAAACTGTAGTTTTGGGAGTGACAGGAAGTATCGCGGCTTACAAGATAGCAAATCTTGCGAGTATGCTTGTAAAGCAGCATGCTGATGTCAACGTTATAATGACACGCAATGCGACCAATTTCATAAATCCGATCACATTTGAGACACTGACCGGCAACAAATGTCTGGTGGACACCTTCGACAGGAATTTCCAGTTCAATGTGGAGCATGTGGCACTTGCAAAGAGAGCGGACATATTTATGGTGGCACCGGCTTCTGCCAATGTGATCGGCAAGATGGCAAACGGTATAGCGGATGATATGCTCACGACCACGATACTTGCGGCAAAATGCCCGAAGCTCGTTTCTCCTGCCATGAACACCAATATGTTTGAAAACCGTATAGTGCAGGACAATCTTAAAAAGCTAGAGAGCTATGGATTTGAGATCATCAAACCGGCTGAAGGATATCTTGCATGCGGTGATACAGGTGCAGGAAAAATGCCGGAGCCTGAGACTTTGTTTAAGTACATCATGAGGACTATCGCTTGTGAAAAGGATATGGCTGGAAAGCGCGTGCTTATCACAGCAGGAGCTACTCAGGAAAAAATCGATCCTGTTCGCTTTATCACAAATCACTCTACAGGAAAGATGGGACGTGCAATAGCTGAAAACTGCATGCTCCGTGGAGCAGAGGTTACACTGGTCAATGCGTCAGTATCAGTAGAGCCACCTATGTTTGTTGATGTGGTAAATGTGACTTCGGCAGCCGACATGGCAGAGGTGGTAAAGGCAAAGGCACCGCAGCAGGATATCATAATCATGACCGCAGCGGTTGCTGATTTCCGTCCTGCACATCCGGCAGATGAGAAGATCAAGAAAAAGAATCAGTCAGACATGTCAGTGGTAGAGCTTGAGCGCACAGAGGATATACTTTCATACCTTGGAGCACACAAGACACCGGGGCAGATCATATGCGGTTTTTCCATGGAGACAGAGCATATGCTCGAGAATTCAAAAGCGAAGCTTGCAAAGAAAAATGCAGATATGATTGTGGCAAACAACCTCAAGGTGGTAGGTGCCGGATTTGGAACCGACACAAATATAGTCACACTTATCACGGCAGATGAATGTAAAGAGCTTGAGATCATGGATAAGAGCCTTGTGGCAGAAAAGATCATGGACAAGCTGATTGATATGTGATACATGATAATTGCAAAGGTACAGTGTCTTGCAATTTTTATATGTTGCGAATAATAAAAGAGTCGATTGAGATATACATTATGTTGTATCTCAACCGGCTCTTAATTTTTTGTACGAAATTATTTCATTGCAACCTGTTAAGGCACTAAACAGTTACGTATATTATACGCTATAATCTATATGCGGCAGCTCCCCTGTCACATCGAGATAGAAGTTTGCAAGTGTCTGCTGGAAATAAGGCTCAACCCACAGAAATCCGATGCCAAGTGACAACAGGCACAGTACGAGCAGTCCCACAAAGCTCAGATAAATATAGATAAGACGCAGTATATTTCCACGGATAAGTTTTACGGATGCTGCCAGACATGAGAATACTCCGAGATCCTCACGCGATATGATAAGATACATATAAAATGCCAGCAGCACAAAAACGATGATGTTAAGCACGACACTTATGGCTGTAAGACCGATTGCGGTATAAAGCGTATCACCTTTGAACTTGAAGAAAACTCTAGCAGCCAGATAAGGAGCTTTTGCGATCATCGAGATAACATAATAGATGATATATGC
Organism: Acutalibacteraceae bacterium; assembly: GCA_963586665.1. GTDB lineage: Bacteria > Bacillota > Clostridia > Lachnospirales > Lachnospiraceae > Roseburia. The sequence goes on along the minus strand of CAVABC010000073.1, from coordinate 10,949 downwards.
CCCGAAATATCGGTTGGAGTGATTTCTGAAACAGTAGAACACATCTGTAAGGTGTATCTGCTGTTTTCTTGCCATGGAAAGATGGAAACGGATAAGTCCCATATTGAGTACTCCGACCACTATGGACAAAAGCATTTCAGCGATGTAGTAGATCACGGTTTGAGCTGTTGTCGCATATACACTTCCGAGCAGATAAGTAAATGGCAGATCTGTCAGCAGGTTGATAAGCAGGATTGTAAGAAAAGCTGCCATTGCAAGCTTGTACCTGCCGTTTAGATTTTCTCTTGATATTCTTTTAAGTTCTTTACATTTCTTTTTCTGATTCATTATAATTCTCCGATTTATTATTTTTGACAAAAAACATAGCATTATATATACTGGATGAAAACATAAATATTCAGTGATCACACATATAGGAGCAGCTATGCAGACAGATGAAACAATAGATAAATATTTTTATATCACAGGCTGGATAATCCTTGCCATAGTGGCAGCAGTTGCAGTCTATTTCAAAATATTCGGTATAGCCATTTTGGAAAAAGTACCAAAATGTACACTTCATGCAGTGACAGGATATTACTGTCCGGGCTGCGGTGGAACGAGAGCCGTATTTGCACTTTTCCGTGGCAATATAATAAGGTCATTTAAGTTTCATCCGTTCGTACCGTACACAGCACTGGCAGGCGGCTGGTTTATGATATCTCAGACATTGCAGCGCATTACGCGGGGCAGACTGCATATAGGAATGCATTTTCGTGCGGTATATATGTGGATCGCCATTGCACTTATTCTGGTAAACTGTCTGGTAAAAAATGCATTTATACTAATTTATGGAATTCATCTGCTCGATTAATTCACTGTAGTCATAGCCTGTGAGGTTTTTATATTCATCGAGTATTCCCTGGATACTGCCGTATTCATGCAGCATGAAAAGTAACGAACCAACAGAAATCACTAGCGTGAGTACGACTGCGGCAAATCCGATCCAGAAGCTGGTCATAGCCATACTGCTCATGGATGTGGCACCGCCCTTTGAAAGCTGTGCCATAAGCATAGCCAAAGAACCGCATATGATAGAGGTATAGATACAACTGCACGATGCTATAGCTATGATGGCTAGCACTAAGGCAGCCACCTCCATATTGTGCGATCTTTTATTGAAAGAATTGTTATTTGGATTGTAATTATGACCGAAATCATAGTTGTAATCCTGATTATAATTAAAATTTTGTGGATCCATAGTAATTTTTCCCTTCTACAAAGTTGATTTTATTGTAACACTTCATTTATAATACGAAAAGAATAAGTTTTTTAAAGAGGTAAAAAAATGGATATAATTGCAGCAATTGCAGAGGAACTGCAGATAAAAAAGGGACAGGCTGAGGCAGCCGTCAAGCTTATTGATGAGGGAAACACCATTCCTTTTATCGCGCGATACCGTAAGGAGGCTACAGGCTCATTAAATGATGAGATACTCCGTAATCTCTATGACAGACTTACATATCTGCGCAATCTCGATGATAAAAAGCAGACCGTACTTTCAAGTATTGAGGAGCAGGGCAAACTCACAGAGGAGCTTAAAAAGGCAATCCTTGAGGCCGAGACACAGGTAGCGGTCGATGATCTTTACAGACCATACCGACCAAAGAGAAGAACCCGTGCCACTATTGCAAAGGAAAAGGGCTTAGAGCCACTGGCACAGACTATTCTGAAACAGGATGCTTCTGTTGATATCATGGCAGAGGCAGCAAAATATATAGATGCGGAAAAAGAAGTAGCTGATGCCGCAGCCGCACTTGCAGGCGCAAAGGATATCATCGCAGAGAGCGTATCGGATGATGCTGATTACAGAACAAAGATAAGAGAGCTTACCATATCAATGGGCAGGCTTGTATCAGCAGCAAAAGATCCTGAGGCTGAATCTGTGTATGAGATGTACTATGATTTTGACGAGGCTCTCTCAAAGGTAGCAGGGCACAGAACACTTGCCATAAACCGTGGAGAAAAAGAAAAGATCCTCACAGTAAAGATCGAAGCTCCTACAGAGGACATCATCAAATATCTCAAAAAGAAAGTTATCACAAATGATGCCGCTCCAACAGCAGCAATTCTTGCAGAGGTAGTGGAGGATGCATACGACAGACTTATCGCACCTGCCATCGAGCGTGAGATCAGAAATGATCTGACAGAGACTGCAGAGGACGGAGCTATAAAGGTATTCGGAAAGAACTTAGAGCAGCTTCTCATGCAGCCGCCTATCGCAGGACAGGTAGTGCTCGGCTGGGACCCGGCATTCAGGACAGGCTGCAAGATCGCAGTAGTTGATCCTACAGGAAAAGTACTTGATACAACGGTTATTTATCCTACAGCACCACAGAACAAGGTTGAGGAAGCAAAAGCAGTCATAAAGAAGCTTATTTCAAAATACAATGTCACACTCATTTCACTCGGAAACGGAACAGCATCCCGCGAGTCTGAGCAGGTGATCGTTGAGCTGTTAAAGGAGATCCCTGTAAAAGTACAGTACATCATAGTAAATGAGGCAGGCGCATCTGTATACTCCGCGAGCAAGCTTGCCACAGAGGAGTTTCCTAATTTTGACGTGGGACAAAGAAGTGCTACATCCATGGCACGTAGACTTCAGGATCCGCTTGCAGAGCTTGTAAAGATAGATCCGAAATCCATCGGAGTAGGTCAGTATCAGCATGATATGAACCAGAAAAAGCTCAGCGAGGCTCTTGGTGGAGTAGTTGAGAACTGCGTTAATAAAGTAGGTGTCGATCTCAATACAGCATCAGTGTCATTGCTTGAGTATATCTCAGGTATTTCAAAGACTATTGCCAAAAATATCGTTGATTATCGTGAGGAAAACGGAAAATTCACATCACGATCACAGCTTCTTAAGGTGTCAAAACTCGGACCGAAAGCCTTTGAGCAGTGTGCAGGTTTCATGCGCATAAGTGATGGCAAAAATCCTCTTGATGCTACAGGGGTACATCCTGAGTCTTATGACGCCACAAAGGCACTCCTTGAGAAACTCGGATACACTATGGATGACGTAAAGACAGGAAATGTTGTCGGCATTTCAAAGAAAGTGTCAGATTACAAGGCTCTTGCAGATGAGGTCGGAGTAGGCGAGATCACACTGCGCGATATCGTAAAAGAGCTTGAAAAACCGGGCAGGGATCCTCGTGAGGATATGCCGAAGCCTATCCTTAGAAGTGATGTCCTTGAGATGAAGGATCTGACTCCGGGCATGGTATTAAAAGGAACAGTCAGAAACGTAATAGATTTCGGCTGCTTCGTGGATATAGGAGTGCATCAGGACGGACTTGTGCATATATCAGAGATCTGCGACCGCTATATCAAGCATCCGCTTGAGGCTGTCAGCGTAGGTGACATAGTAGATGTTCAGGTCATGAGCGTAGACCTTAAAAAGCAAAGAATACAGCTTACCATGAAGATCGGACAGAACGGCTCTGATAAAAAGGATGGCAAAGCCGACAAGGCACCAAAGCAGCAGAACAGGAATAATATAAATAACAAAAATAACAATAGAAGCAACAATAAAAATGGTGGTAAGAAGCCTCATTACATCAAGGGAAAGAAGAATAATTTCTTTGATGGAATCATTCTTGATAACTAGATGATCTCATGACAAAGTGCTTTGAAGGCAATAATAATGAGGAGATTCGGGCTATGTGTAAAGCAATGGAAGATATGATAATTGATTTTGTTATGGAAGATAAGGAAAATTCAGCTATTCGTATGTTGAGAGCTGGTAAGTTATCAGAGAATGATATTGCAGAATATCTTGATCTCTCTACGGATGTCATAGAGAAATTAGCAAAGCAAGAGGGCTTGTTGGTGAAATAATGCGATTACTGCCGTATCAAATAAAGGAAAAACGACTTGACAAGACGATTCAAAATGCATATCATAAGTTTGTAAAATAAATAGGAATTCTTCGGGGCAGGGTGCTACGATTCATGAATATGTGAAGCGTATATTCCCGACCGACGGTGACTCTGTATAGAGAAGTCCGTGAACTGCGAGCGCAGCCGATCCGGTGTAAGTCCGGAACCGACAGTATAGTCTGGATGAGAGAAGAGCAATTAGTGTTATTAGGGTTTATTACCGTAAGGCACTGGTTACGTGATGATGTTTAGTCCCGGGAGATTTTCTTCCGGGTTTTTTTTGTCATTTCATTTATCCTTAGGATTCCTTAAATCTATCAAAAAAGGAGAACAAAAATGGACGTAACAAAGACAACACAGAACACAAAAGTAAATGTAAGACTTATCGTTGGAACAGGAATGCTGAGTGCATTGGCATTCGTATTGCAGTATCTTGAGTTTCCTATTCCTATCATGCCGGGATTTATCAAGTTTGATTTTTCAGATCTTCCGGCACTCATAGGAGCGTTTGCATATGGACCTGTAGCAGGAATATTAGTAGAGTTCATAAAGAACCTGCTTCACTGCACTGTAACACAGAGCTTTACTGTAGGAGAGCTTTCAAACTTCATCCTTGGAGCTATATTTACAGGAACAGCAGGACTTATCTACAAGAAAAACAAGACCAAAAAAGGCGCAGTCATCGGTGCCATTGTTGGTTCACTTGCAATGGGAATAGTAAGCTTCCCATCAAACCTTTTTGTCGTATATCCTGCATACAACAAGTTCATGCCAATGGATGCGATCATCGGTATGTACAGCGAGATCCTTCCATCAGTAGGCAAATTATGGCAGGCACTTCTTATATTCAACGTGCCATTTACCATTGTAAAGGGACTTGTATCAACACTTATAACGGTGCTTATCTACAAGAGGATTTCACCTGTCCTTAAAGGCAAAAACTAGTACAAAGATCAATACGAGGGACGCAAATGATTGCGCCCCTTTTCTTTTTATGAGCTAAATGTTATAATGGGCAAAAGAAAAGTAATTGGGAGCGGGACATGAAACTTGAATTTGACGTAAAAGTAACTGAAAAAGATCTGTACTCATTTAATTTAGAGCAGGCATACAAGGGCAGTCAGGGCTTTATATCCCTGTTGTTTGCGGTACTTCTTATCGCGGCAGCAGTCTTAAGCGGACAAAAAGGCAATATAGAATATGTCATACTTTATATCATAGTTGGCATAGTGGTGCTTCTCTATGTACCGTTTTCATTAAAAGGCAGGGTAAAGATGGTCATGAAGACCAATGATGTTTTTGCAAAGCCTCTGCATTTTACCATTGATGAGAAAGAGATCGGTGTCAGTCAGGGGGAGGAGACAGCAGCACTTCCATGGGATCAGGTGTACCGTTTTGTTGCAAACGATAAGCGCATACTTATATTCAGCAACAGGAAAAATGCCTACATCCTGCCGAAAGAGCAGCTCAGTGACAGCTTTGATGCTCTAAAGGATATAGCTTCAAAGTCGCTTGAGAGCTACAGATTAAAGATCAAATAAATTAAAGGTATATAATTGGAAAGAAACAATATGAACAGTGATAACAATATAACAGTAATCGAAAGTTTTTCCGCAGAAGAGACTCATGCCCTCGGAATGAAGATGGGGCAGGAGGCAAAGCCGGGTGATGTGTATACATTAGTCGGGGATCTTGGTGTGGGAAAGACCGTGCTCACACAGGGCATAGCAGAGGGACTCGGTATAGCTGAAGCCATATGCAGTCCTACATTTACAATAGTTCAGGTATACGAGGAGGGCAGGATGCCGTTCTATCATTTTGATGTATACAGGATCGGTGACATCGAGGAGATGGATGAGATCGGTTACGAGGATTATTTTTACGGTGAAGGACTTACCATGATAGAGTGGGCGAATCTCATCGAGGAGATATTACCTGAAAAGAGAAAAGAGATAACGATCGAAAAGGAACTTGAAAAAGGCTTTGACTATAGAAAAATAACAATAAAAGAGGTTTCATAATGAAGATACTTGCACTTGACAGCTCAGGACTCGTAGCGAGCGTGGCTGTCGTATCAGATGACGATCTGATAGGAGAATACACCATTAACTATAAAAAAACTCATTCACAGACACTTCTTCCCATGCTTGATGAAGTGGCAAAGATGACAGAACTAGATCTAAAAACCATAGATTTTATTGCGGTTTCAGCAGGACCGGGTTCGTTTACCGGGCTTCGTATAGGCTCAGCTACCGCAAAGGGACTCGGACTTGCACTTGATAAGCAGATAGTATCAGTTCCGACAGTTGATGCGCTTGCATACAATATGTGGGGCAGTGCAGATGTCATATGTCCTCTTATGGATGCCAGAAGACAGCAGACCTACACAGGACTCTATGAGTTTAAGGATGGCAAAATGGAGACTATCACACCACAGTGCGTGGTAATGATAGAGGAGATAGTATCGCAGATCAATGCGCTCGGCAGAAAAGTGATATTCCTCGGAGACGGAGTATCCGTATTCAAAGACTATATAGCAGAGCATGTGATGGTGCCATATGATTTTGCACCAGCTATGTGCAATAAGCAGCGGGCTTCCGCAGTTGCATGTCTTGGCAGGATACTTTATGAGCAGGGAAAGGCAGAGAATGCGGCAGATCACAAGCCGGATTATCTTAGACTATCGCAGGCAGAGCGTGAGAGACAGGAAAAGGAGAGAGATTTCAGAATATGATAATAAGACCCATGGAGCCGGAGGATACAGACTCGGTGGTGCAGATAGAAAAAGACAGCTTTTCGCAGCCCTGGAGCAGACAGGGATTTTTGGATGCGATGGATCTGCCGCACAATATCATACTTGTGGCAGAGGAGGACGGTGAGATACTCGGGTATCAGTGTACCTACGTATCCTTTGATGAGGGAGAGCTGACCAATATAGCGGTAAAAAGATCAGCCAGAGGACAGGGCGTTGGAAAGCACCTGATAAAAAGCCTGCAGGAAGCAGCGGTGGAGTCCGGTGTGGAACGCATAGTTTTAGAGGCGAGAGTGACCAATGATACCGCGATCGCTCTGTATGAGAAAATGGGGTTTATCAACCTTGGAATCAGAAAAAATTTGTATGAACATCCGGTAGAGGACGGAGTGATCATGTCCTATACTGCGGAGGAAAATAAATGTTAGATGTATGTTTACTTGGAACAGCAGGCATGATGCCGCTGCCGAACAGATGGCTTACGGCACTTTCGCTTAAATATAACGGCAGCAATATACTTATAGATTGCGGTGAGGGTACACAGATAGCAATGAAAGAGGCCGGGATCAATTTCAAGCCTATAGATATACTGTGTATCACACATTTTCATGCAGACCACATAAGCGGATTGCCGGGACTTTTACTTACGATGGGCAATGCAGAACGCACAGAACCGCTTACTATCATAGGTCCAAAAGGCCTGACGCGTGTTGTATCGGCACTTAGGACTATAGCACCGGAGCTTCCGTTTGAGATCAAATGCATAGAGCTTAATGAGCAGGATGAATACTTTGAGATGAACGGATACCATATCCACGCATTTAGGGTAAAACATGCGGTGATCTGCTATGGATACTCGATCGAGATAAAGCGAAGCGGCAAATTTTCCGTGGACAGGGCAAAGAAGCAGGGCATACCAATGAAACTGTGGAATCCGCTGCAAAAGGGCAACACGGTGGAACTCGATGGTACAGTGTATACACCTGATATGGTGCTCGGACCTGCAAGAATAGGCATTAAAGTGACTTATTGTACAGACAGCAGACCACTCGATCATATAGTAGAGGCTGCGCAGGATTCGGATCTTTTTATATGTGAGGGCATGTATGCGGAAAAAGAAAAAATAGCAAAAGCAAAACAGTACAAGCACATGACATTTTATGAGGCGGCTGATATGGCAAAACGTGCCAACGTATCGCAGCTTTGGCTGACTCATTTTTCACCGTCACTGGTAAGGGCGGAGGATTATATGCCGCAGGTAAGGGAGATTTTCCCAGAAGCATATCTGGGCAAAGATGGTAAGAGTGTAGAACTCATGTTTCAGGAGGACTAGTGTATGAAGAAGACAGGCATTGTTATCATTGCACTCGTTGTAATAATAGGCATTTGTGGAGCATTTTATGCCGTAAATGAAAATTCCAAAAAAGAAAGTCAGAAAGAGGCTTCTCTGACAGAGATACAGAAGATAACTACGAAGGATCTGGATGCAAGCTATCCGCAGACTCCTCGTGAGGTCGTAAAATTCTACAACAAAATAGTAGACTGCTACTACAAAGATCAGTATACGGATGATGAATTGGATGCACTTGTGGATCAGGCACTTAAGCTGTTTGATGACGAACTCGTGCAGAACAATCCAAAGGATACCTATAAGGCATCAATAGTTGCTGATGTCAAGAATTACAAGGATCAGGGCAAGACGATCGCGCAGACTGATGTATGCGACAGCAATGATGTAAAATATGTCACCGACAACGGAGACAGCATTGCGTATGTGACAGCATCATATTTCATAAAACAGGACAATTCATATTCGAAGACATATCAGGAATACGTATTAAGAAAAGATTCGGAAGGCAGATGGAAGATACTGACGTTTTATAAGATTGCATCTGACTCAGACACCGAAAATGAATAGGATACCATAATATTAGAGGCAGCAGAAAATGGATACAAATATAACAGAAAACAAAGAAATAAAGATACTCGCCATAGAAAGTTCATGTGATGAGACTGCAGCAGCAGTTGTGGTAAACGGACGCGATCTGCGAAGCAATGTAATATCATCACAGATAGCATTGCATACATTATACGGAGGCGTAGTTCCGGAAATCGCATCCAGAAAGCATATTGAGAAAATAAATCAGGTAATAGAACAGGCTTTATCGGATGCAGATGTGACACTTGATGATATAGATGCCATAGGTGTTACCTATGGTCCGGGACTCGTAGGAGCTTTACTCGTAGGTGTGGCGGAGGCAAAGGCTATAAGTTATGCCAGAAATATCCCTCTTGTCGGAGTACACCATATCGAGGGGCATATCAGTGCCAATTATATAGAAAATAAAGAGTTAAAGCCACCATTTCTGTGTCTGGTGGTATCAGGAGGCCATACACACCTTGTAAGAGTGGTGGATTATGGCAAATACGAGATACTCGGCCGTACGCGCGATGATGCGGCAGGTGAAGCATTTGATAAAGTAGCGCGCGCAATAGGATTAGGTTATCCGGGGGGACCAAAGATCGAGAAAGTATCGCATGAGGGCGATCCGCACAGCATAGAGTTCCCTAGAGCAAAGATAGGGGACGGAGTCTATGATTTCAGCTTCAGTGGACTAAAATCAGCAGTACTCAACTATCTGAACGGATGCAGGATGAAAGGCATCGAGATCAATCAGGCGAACGTAGCCGCATCTTTCCAACAGGCAGTAACAGACGTGCTTGTAGGACATGCGGAGAACGCCATAGATGAGTTTAAGATGGACAAATTTGCCATAGCAGGCGGAGTGGCATCAAACGGTGTTATCCGGAAAGCTATGGAAGAAATGTGCACCAGAAAAGGGGTACAGTTTTATCATCCGTCACCTATACTATGTACAGACAATGCGGCTATGATCGGTGCTGCGGCATACTATGATTTTCTGGCAGGAAAGAGATCTGGACTGGATCTTAACGCAGTTCCAAATCTCAAGTTAGGTGAATAATATATTGATGTTGATAATTATAAAACAACGTGTGATAATGATATAGTTAACTCATATTATAAGGCATGTATCGCAATGATACATGCTGTTTGTGTATATACTGTTATTTATTGTGTATGACATTAATCCTACAGAATGGAGAGAAACTATGAGCATAGAGAAATATACAGCCATAATATTGTCGGCAGGTTCAGGAAGCCGCATGAAAAGTGACATACCAAAGCAATATATGGAATTATCGGGAGCACCGGTGATCTATTACAGCATAAAAGCCTTCGAGGAAAGTCCGGTAGATGATATTGTGATAGTCTGTGGCGCATCGGATATAGAATATTTCAAGTCAGCTATAGTGGACAAATACGGCTTTAAAAAGATAAAAGCGATAGTAGCGGGCGGAAAAGAACGCTATAATTCTGTGTTTGAGGGAATGAAAGCAGCAGAAGGGGCAGACTATGTCCTGATCCATGACGGAGCGCGCCCGATGGTAGATGCTGATATTATAGAAAGATCAATGCAGGCTGTACGTGAAAACAAAGCGTGTGTTGTAGGCATGCCTGTAAAAGATACAATAAAAGTAGCGGATGAAAACGGATTTTCGGCAGAAACTCCGGACAGAAGATACCTGTGGCAGATACAGACACCGCAGTCATTCTCATATAAGCTGCTGGCAGATGCATATGACAGATTATTTAACGATATGGAATCCGGCAAAAATGTCCCTTCGATAACGGATGACGCCATGATAATAGAGTATGCATCGGACACAAAGGTCAGGCTCGTTGAAGGATCATACACTAATATAAAAGTAACAACCCCTGAAGATATGGGCATTGCAGAGGTATTTCTAAAGAAAAGTAAAAAAAGTTAGAAATTAGTGTTGACATATTGTAATATTGATGATAATATAAATCCTGCGTTGAGCAAGACGCAAACAATTGAACAATTATTTGTTAGTTGGTACATGCAGAGGTATCGAAGTGGTCATAACGAGGCGGTCTTGAAAACCGTTTGTCCGCAAGGGCGCGTGGGTTCGAATCCCACCCTCTGCGTTTTCTTTCGCTCTTAAACAGAGATTTGAAAGAAAAATAAAAAAGTTCTTGACAAAAGCAAAACGCTTTGATAGAATGAACAAGCTGTCGCGAGACAAAAGAGTTTAAAAAGCTCTGAAAAAATAAATCAAAAAAGTTCTTGACAAGATGAACTGATTATGATAAACTAGTCGAGCTGACTACAGCGACAAAACAGAGAACATTGATAACTGAACAGTGAGAAACCTTGAAAGATTTTGAGAATCAA
>CAVABC010000072.1:0-17544 GCA_963586665.1 Acutalibacteraceae bacterium | reverse complement strand
TCCTATCTGCTTAAGACCTGACATGTAATTTTCAAAAAAGCTGTTATAAATGGTATTTACCAAAGGTACCAGCTGAAATACTACGTATACAACGATAAACGGTATCAGAAAGATATAGCCCCATTTGTTATATCTAACCGCTTTACCTCCACTCTTTTTCATAATACCTTACCTCCCAACTGGTATTTGTAGTTTACGGTATAGTTGCTAAAAATATACCCTGTCTGCCTGCTTTTGCGAGGCAGACAGGGTTGTATTAAATGTCAAATGGTTGCATTTGTATTAATTGTTACTTAGTCTGCTGAAAGCTCAGGATATTTCTCAACAACTGCTTTCTTGAACTGCTCGATTGCCTCATCTTTTGTTGCGTTGCCTTCGAAGTAGTTCTTCATAGCACCCTGGAACTCCTCGTTACAGCCCTGATCGTAAGATGAAAGGTTGCTTAAGTCGAGTGTCTTAACACCTGCTGTATACATTGGTAATGGATTCTGTCCGCCAAGTACTGTACTTGTGTAAGGCTGGTCATCCTTACCAAGGATAGTTCCGTCTGCCATGCCATCCATTACTGTGCTGTTGTTTACGAAATCATCATCTGCGATAACAATGTCTTTCATGATATCGTCATCTGTTGTCATCTTGAGCATAATATCTTTGATAAGGTCAGCATTGTCTGTTCCTTTTGCTGCACAGATCCATGTACCGCCCCAGAAGAATCCCTGAGGTCCCTGAGCTGCTCCCCAGCCGCCCTGGTTTCCGATAGAACCTTCCTCATCTGCTGCCATTGAGAAGTTTACTAGCCATGCAGGTCCAAAGTAGCAAAATACTTTTCCTTCAGGATAGAAACCCTTCTTCCAGTCATCTGACCAAAGCTCGCCTGTTCCTGTCTCTCCTGCGTCTACTAATTTTTTAGAATCATCAACCCATTTCATGATATTGTCATCGATCTGGATCTTGTTATCATCGCTTACCCATTTCTGTGATACGTTGTTAGAGTATACACGGTATGTATCATTGACTGTAGATGTCATCTTGTAGCCTGCTGCTTTCATCTTCTCTGCAGTAGCATTGAATGTATCCCAGTCAGATACTGACTTCTGAACCTCATCAGGATCATCCGTTCCAAGAACCTCTTTTGCAGCCTCTCTGTTGTAGAAAAGTACTCCCGGACAGCCCTGCCATGAAAGTCCTTTTAATACTCCGTCAGAATCTGTAACAACATCCTTTGTGTACTGATACTGTTTTGAGATATCACTGTCTGTGATTCCAAGATCCTTAACTGCCATTGTGTAATCAGAATCCACATACTTGAGTGCGTAATCAGCCTCTACAAGGAAAAGGTCGATCTTGTCATCTGCTGCTGCGCTGTCCTGATTTAACAGTGTTGAGTCCAGATTGTTCTGGTATGCATTGTCCTCATTTGGAGTGATGTTCCATACTACATCGACATCTCCGATCTTGCCGTGAGTAGCATCAACCTTCTCATAATCAGGATAGTGATCTGTGATACGGCTCTTAAATTCCTCATTCCAGCAGTAGATGTTTAATACTTTACCATCACTGGAAACTTCTGTCTTGGCATCCCCGCCATCATTTTTGGATGTGTCAGATGTTCCACCCCCACTTGATCCACATCCTGCTAAAAGTGTTGCTGCCATTGTTGCACATAATAATGCGCTTACAAGTTTCTTTTTCATAGAAAATCCTCCTTCTCCTGCCTCTTGGGCTTTTTAAACCTGTTAGTTAAAAAATGAAAAATTAATTTAAATTCTGCCTACGGATTCACCTTCGAGCAAAATTCCTTCAACAACAACTCTCTCCACAAGAGCCGTTTTAGGCTTTTTAATGATGTCTATAAGCCTCTTGGCAGCCTCTTTTCCTATCTTGTCAGCGTCCTGTCTGATAGTGGTAAGCTTAGGGCTTTGCATCTGTGAGATCCTTGTGCCGTCATATCCTGCAATGGAAATATCCTGTGGGATCTTAAGGCCTCTCTGTCTGATGACGTTGATGCCTCCGATGATAGCCGTATCATCCGGATATATGATACATGTCGGTGGCTCTTCTAAATCTAAAAGCTCCTCCGTCTGGGCTGCCACCTCATCTGCCTCGAGGTATCTCGCCTGTCTGACGTACTCCTCTGGGATCTCAATGTCGTGACTCTCAAGTGCTCTGTAATATGCTGCAAGTCTGTCTCTTGTGACACTCGCATGTTCCTGTCCGTGTATGTAGGCTATTTTTTTGTGTCCCATATCTATAATATAGTTTACGAGATCACTCATGCACTTTACATTGTTGGAACATACTGCCGAACAACTGTAATGTATGTAGTCTATCGTGACTACCGGCAGATCGCTGCTCATCAGCTCCTGCACCTCTTTGTCCTGAAAATCTGCACATACAATAACGACTCCGTCAAAGTTTCTGTACCTGCAATGCTCTAAGTACGACATCTTCTTTCCTACGAGGCTGGTATTAATAAAAGTAATATCATATCCCAGCATCTCTGCCTGAGTCTTAAATCCGTTGAGCACTCCTGCGAAATACTCATGTGTAAGTCCCATGGCTGCTTCGTCCACATACAGCACTCCAATGTTGTTTGACCGGTTGGTCTTAAGTGCTCTTGCGGCCGCATTCGGAAAGTATCCCATTTCCTTTGCAATCTCTTTTATTCTTTTTTTAGTCTCACCACTGATGTCTTTCTGATCATGTAGCGCTTTGCTTACGGTCGCTGTAGAAACTCCGCATCTGCTTGCTATGTCTTTTAAAGATACCATATCGTTTCCTCTTTTCGAAATCGTGTTGCTTAATCGTTTTCGTATCTTTACTATATCCCCGCTCCTGCCAAAATGCAACCCCTATTTTGTCATTTCGTATATTTTCACATTATTTTCGCGTATTTTTTGTGCACATTCACAACGCTTATGTTTTCTTTCAATCGTTTACGTATTCTGTTGTTTTAGAACCGGGTTTCGTATTTCGTTTTATAAGTAATTCTCCACTATTGTATGTGCCTTTATTTGTATATATGTAATAAAAGAGTATTATTCGTCTATTTTACACTTGATTTTTCCCATTTTTGCATATATACTCAATCTTGTAAGTGAACTTAAACGATTACGTATTATATAAAAAGGAGTATACATATATGAAGTTTGGACATTTCGATGATCAACACAAAGAGTACGTCATCACATCGCCAAAGACTCCATTGCCATGGATCAATTATCTCGGATGTGAGGATTTCTTCTCTTTAGTATCAAACACCTGCGGAGGCTACAGCTTCTATAAGGATGCAAAGCTTCTGCGTCTTACCAGATACCGCTACAACAATGTTCCATATGACAGTAACGGACATTATTACTATATAAAGGATGGCGATATAATCTGGAATCCGGGCTGGATGCCTTCAAAGACCGAGCTTGACTCATACGAGTGCCGTCACGGAATGGGATATTCGGTATTTACTGGAAGCAAAAACGGCATCACTGCACAGCTTACCGATTTCGTTCCTATGAAATCCACATGTGAGGTAAATAAACTCACTCTTAAAAACACCTCTGATACACAAAAGGATTTCTCAGTATTCTCATATGTAGAGTTCTGTCTCTGGAATGCCATGGACGACATGACAAACTTCCAGCGTAACTTCTCTACAGGCGAAGTCGAGATCCACGCAGACGGATCACAGCTTTTCCACAAAACAGAATACAGAGAGCGTCGTAATCACTACGCAGTCTATGCTGTAAATGCAAAAGTAGCCGGTTTCGACACAGACAGAGAATCTTTCCTCGGTGCTTATGGTGAAAACAGTGCCCCTGAGGTAGTCGTAAATGACAAATCAAAAAACTCCGTAGCCAGCGGCTGGTCACCTGTCGGATCTCATCATCTTAAGGTTTCACTTGCTCCGGGCGAGGAAAAGACATATATATTCGTGCTGGGTTATGTAGAAAATCCTGTTTCCGAGAAATGGATCGGCCGCGCTGAGGATGGCATCATAAATCGCGCTCCTGCCGATGCTCTTCTTGCAAAATTCGATACAGTAGAAAAAGTGGATGCAGCACTTGCAGATTTAAAAGCATACTGGGATCAGCTTCTTGACCACTTTACAATCTCTTCATCAGAGGAGAAGCTCGACCGCATGGTAAATATATGGCATCAGTATCAGTGTATGGTCACATTCAACATGAGCCGTTCAGCATCTTATTTCGAATCAGGAATCGGACGTGGAATGGGATTTCGTGATTCCTGTCAGGATCTGCTTGGTTTCGTACATCTCATTCCTGACCGTGCAAGGGAGAGAATACTTGATATCGCGGCTACACAGTTTGAGGATGGCTCTGCATACCATCAGTATCAGCCACTCACCAAAAAGGGAAATGCCGACATCGGTTCAGGCTTCAATGACGATCCTCTGTGGCTTATCGCTGCTGCCGCTGCATATATCAAGGAAACAGGTGACTACTCTATCCTTGACGAGTCAACACCATACGACAGTGATCCTTCAAAGGCTACCGACTTTATGGAGCATCTGCGTCGTTCCTTCAACTATACAGTTGATCATCTCGGACCTCACGGTCTGCCACAGATCGGCCGTGCAGACTGGAATGACTGTCTGAACTTAAACTGCTTCTCAGAAGAGCCTGGTGAGTCTTTCCAGACATTCGGACCATCAGAGGGACCAAATGCTGAGTCTGTATTTATCGCCGGAATGTTCGTCAAATACGGTAAAGATTATGTAGAGATCTGCAGACACCGCGGACTTGATGCTGAAGCTGACGAAGCCCAAAAGGCTATACATCAGATGGAGAAAACAGTTCTTGATGCCGGATGGGACGGAGAATGGTATCTTCGTGCATACGATCACTATAAACACAAGATCGGTTCTAAAGAATGTGAAGATGGAAAGATATTTATCGAGCCACAGGGATTCTGTGTTATCGCTGAGATTGGAAAAGATGACGGCTACTGCCTTAAGGCAATGCAGTCTGTAGAAAAATATCTCGACACCAAATACGGTATCGTGCTCTTACAGCCGCCATACCACAGATATCATGTCGAACTTGGTGAGATTTCTTCTTATCCACCAGGATATAAAGAGAATGCAGGTATCTTCTGCCACAACAATCCTTGGATTTCTATAGCAGAAACTGTTATCGGACGTGGAAACAGGGCTTGGCAGGTATACACCAGAACCTGTCCTGCCTACATCGAGGATATCAGTGAGATTCACCGCACAGAGCCATATGTTTACAGTCAGATGATCGCCGGAAAAGATGCGCCTAACTTCGGTGAGGCTAAAAACAGCTGGCTTACCGGTACTGCTGCATGGACTTTCCTGGATGTATCACAGTACATCCTCGGTATCCGTCCTGAGTATGACGGACTCGTTATCGATCCTTGTATTCCCGATACTATGGACGGCTTTACGGCTAAGCGTCAGTTCCGTGGCAATACTTACCACATCACGGTAAAAAATCCTGCACACGTACAAAAGGGTGTTGCAAAGATGATCGTGGATGGCAATGAGGTTGCCGGTAATATTATCGCTGCCACTGATGAGGTTGGATGCGATATCACGGTTGAGGTTGTGATGGGATAATCGCTTTTTGCAGATTTATGGCTATGGCTTATAATCCGAAAATGCCGCGGCTCTGCCCCCCAGCCCCTACTACATGGGAAATCAAGTACTTCGTCACCAAGACTCTGTAAGAATTATATTTTTAGTCTTTTTATTAGTGACACAAACGGATTTTACGCACCGTCCATGATGCGGAAAATCCTTGCCCCTGCATCCGTGCAGGGGCATTTTCTCACTTGTTGGCTTAATTATATTAGCTAATACTAACCTGCCACATATGTTCCTCTGTCTCACCCCAGTGGAACATTTCCTTTGTCTGATCATCATGCGTCTCATCCGGCTCGTAATTTCCGAGCAGATGTATCAGATATTTTTCCTGATCATTTGTTGGTTCAGCGTTTTCTATCTGTTTTTGTGTTTCCTCCAAAAGCTGCATTGGCTCCATATCAGCGTCTACCGATATTCCAAAAGACTTTTTGGCTATTCCTACTGCATAATATAGCTCATAATTGCTCACAAGTACAGATTTCCGCCTCAGGCACTTAAGTATTATACTTTGTCTTGCTATTGATGTTATCATGATTTCTGCCTTCGTTTCATTTAATGATATCTTTTGACCCTTTAAGCATAATAATACATTTGCGACAATAAAACAACTTATTTATGCTGTAGATATATATCCTGTAATAAAATAATACAATGCTCCTGCAAGCTTTCCCAGTGCCATTGATATCACGATGATACCCAGTCCCGCGCGCAGCTTCATCCTCTTAAATATGATCGGGAAAGTATGAAGTATCTCTGCCAGTGCAACCGCTATACATCCCACAAAAATGCCTACGCACAGCCCATATACCGCTATTATTATCTCTCCTGCCGGAAGCACAAGCTGCCCCGCTGCCACGGACGATATGTTTCCTGCCACCACACCGCATATCATGACATTTTCCACAAGTATGATGTTTTCTCTCCTGCTGTACTCGAGTATTCTTGGCACTATTCCTATCACCAGTACAAACGCAAACACTCCGGCTGATACTCCCGCTCCCGCGAGCAGTGCTATCACCGACATAAATATCTCTCTACACATCCTGCTTTTCCTTTACCTTGTCAATTATAGTATCCCACGTATCCTTGTTATGCTTATTCATCTCTACCTGTATAGGTGTCACATCATCCGACAGCTTTTTCTTCCCCACATGATTGAAAAACAGCACTATTCCGAGTGCCAGTCCTATGCAGTAAAACACCTCCAGCACCGACACAGGATGCTTTTCTTTTCCCATGATCTGCGTGTAAAAATGATCAAACATATCATTTATCGATATATCGTTGTTAAATGCCATAATGGTAAATGCCGATCCAAAAAATATAAGCACGCACACCGCTGCCACTTTTATTGCCTCTAATATCTTATTCTTTTTGTTATCGTTATACTCCACCAGCACCTCAGGTGCTCCTATGCTTACCACCTGTGCGCACGGAATCTGCTCTGTTATCTTTTGGATCACATCAAGCGCCGGGATAACGCTTTTTTTGCCCCTTATCGTATTTACTATTATTCCCTTTACCTCGCCCTCATAACGTGAGCACCGGCAGTATACACTACATATATCGTTGATGCACACCTGCCTGCGGTATACGGTCTTCTGCTGTTCTGCCCTTATATATATCAGGATCTTTTCCGGCTTTTCTTTTTCCATTTTCGCACCTGCCTCCATTTTCTTGATATGTATATCATTCCCATATTTTCCATATCCTATTCACATAAGTTTCGCGCTTCTTCTTGACAGTTGTAAAAAAACATAATAAATTAAAATCTGATTATGTATTATGAGAGGTAAAAAATGGCATACACTAATGAAATACTGACTCTTGCCGTAGAGATTGGCGACAGTATGCTAAGAAACGGTGCAGAAATATACAGAGTGGAGGACACAGTTGTCCACATTTTAGATTCATATGAGGTGGAGGAATTCGATGTATATGTGCTGTCCAACGGAATATTTGCCAGTGCCAACGAAAACCGTGATGATGCGTGCAGCATCGTGCGGCATGTACCGCTTGGCTCTGTAAATTTGGGCAAGATATCAGCACTTAACCAGCTTGCACGTGATATATGCGACCACAAAATATCGCTTATAGATTCGTGGGACGAGCTTGAACGATGCAAAAAAATTCCCGACTACCAGCTGAGCGTGCAGACTTTCTTCTGTGGACTCGGAAGTGCAGGCTTCTGCTATCTGTTCGGAGGAAGCTGGCTTGATTTTATTTTTGCGTTTTTCATAGGGCTTTTGGAGCAGATACTGCTCGTCGTTTTTAAGAAATATAAATTTTCAAGAATTATTACCAATATCCTTGCCAGTCTTTTTGTGACACTGCTTGCCACATTAAGTACACTGACAGGGCTTGCACTGCTACCCGATAAGATCATCATCGGAGCTATCATGCCGCTTGTGCCCGGAATAGCATTTACTACCTCTATCAGAGATATCTACAACGGAGATTACCTGTCGGGTACGATACATCTGCTTGATGCCCTGATCACAGCCGTGTGTGTCGCTGTGGGAGCATGTCTGCCGTTTGTCGTGATGAAATATATGGGAGGGCTTTAAGATATGGAGTTTATAGTACAGTTTCTTGTGGCTCTCTTTGCCACATTATCGTTTGCGGTTATTTTTTCTGCTCCAAAGAAGGAGCTGTTTTACTGCGGCTTTACAGGAGCACTCGGCTGGATCATCTACTATATAATGGTTCAGTTTGATATGGGTGTTGTATTTCCGTCACTTGTCGCGACACTGTGCCTTACGATAATGGCGCGTATTTTTGCTGCGGTACGCTCTATGCCTGTGACGGTTTATCTGCTTTCCGGTATCTTTCCGCTTGTGCCGGGAGCAGGAATATTTTACACGGCATATTATCTTTTTACGAATGACAGAGCACTTTCTTCCTCAAAGGGTATTGAAACCTTTGAAGTGGCGGGTGCTATCGTGCTCGGTATAATATTTGGTTTTGGCATACCGCAGAGTTTGTTTAATCTGTTGAAGCCTAAGCACCAATAAAAATGAAGGACCAGCTTATGCCGGTCCTTTTGTTGTCCCTATTTTGTTTCTTCAATTTTCTGCGCCAGATCCTCAAGATACTCCCAACGATCCATTTTCTCCATCAGTTGTTCCTCTAGTTCTTCCTTTTCCTTGGTAAGTTCGTTTAACTTACCAAAGTTAGTGGCATTCTTTACCATCTCATCATCTATCTCGGAAAGCCTGTTTTCGAGCTTTTCTATGTCAGCCTCTATCGTCTCGTACTCTTTTTGCTCTTTATAGGTAAATTTGAGCTTTTTCTCATGTCCCCAGGTTTCCATGGATTTCTTCTTCTGGGCTACTTTTGCGTCTATATCATCTGATGCAGTATTTCTCTGTGCACCTGCAGCGGATGCTCCGGTGGATGATGCATTTTCCGATTCGGCTTTTCCTGACACAGGCTGTGGGCGTTTATTCATGTAGTCTGTGTATCCGCCCTCATACTGTACGATCTTTCCTGCTCCCTCAAATGCAAATATCCTTCTGGCGATCCTGTCAAGGAAATACCTGTCATGGGATACAGTGATGACTATTCCGTCATAGCCATCCAGATAATCCTCAAGTATAGCCAGTGTCTCGACATCGAGGTCATTGGTCGGCTCGTCAAGTATCAGTACATTCGGTGCAGTCATCAGTACACGAAGCAGATAAAGTCTTCTCTTTTCTCCACCTGAAAGCTTGCCTACCGGGCTGTACTGCTGCTCCGGTGGGAATAAAAACCGCTCGAGCATGGCAGATGCTGACACAAGTCCGTCTGCCGTGCGCACAAATTCAGCCGCCTCTTTCACGTAATCTATCACGCGAAGAGCAGGATCGATATCCACTTCCTGCCCGAAATATCCGATCTTTATAGTCTGTCCGATCTCCACCTCACCCGAATCCGGCTCGATAAATCCGGCAATTATCTTCATGAGGGTGGATTTTCCACAACCGTTTTTCCCCACAAAACCGATACGGTCATTTTTTAGGAAAATATACGTAAAATCCTTTACACAGACGATATCCCCGTATGCCTTTGAAATATCATGCAGCTCTATGGTTGTCCTTCCCATACGCGATGAAACCGATGAAAGCTCGACTTTTCCATCTGTCTGTGGTCCTTTCTGGTCACGTAGAGCCTCATATCTTTGTATGTGTGCTTTCTGCTTTGTGGAACGTGCTCTTGCCCCACGCTGCATCCACTCTATTTCTTTTCTCAGGATGGACTGACGTTTGCGCTCGCTTGCTCTTTCACTTTCCTCTCTGGCAGCCTTAAGCGCGAGAAAACCTGAATAGTTTGTCTCATAACTGTATGATGCGCCCTTATCTATCTCAACGATCCTGTTGCATACGCTGTCGAGGAAATATCTGTCATGAGTGATCATGATGACCGCGCCCTTAAATTTGCGCAGGAAATCCTCGAGCCATTCCACCATCTCATAGTCTAAGTGGTTAGTCGGCTCGTCTAATATCAGCACATCGCATGGCTTTAATATGACAGTGGCAAGCGCAAGTCTCTTTCTCTGACCACCGGACAGCTCACCTGTCTTTTGCTCCATATCTGTAATATCAAGCTTCATAAGAAGTGACTTTGCATCACTTTCTATACTCCAGCGCATATCCTCATCGAGCTGTGATGTGATAACCCTTTTCATCACATGATCGAGTACTGTCTCATCCGGATCAAAATCCGGATTTTGCGGCAGATAGTTTATCACTATATGATTTGCCGTTGTGACAGTACCCTCGTCCGGCACTTCCTCACCTGCCACGATCTTAAGCAGTGTGGATTTTCCAGTACCGTTGATACCGATTATTCCTATTTTCTCATATTCCTGCACATAAAAGGAAGCTTTAGAAAAAAGCTTCCTTCCTGTATATGACTTTGTTATATTTTCTACGTTAATTATGTTCATCTTCCCGTGTTTTCTCCTCTTGCTCCTGCTTCGCCTTGGCTTCAAGGATCGCCTCATTGAGCGAAAGCATCTTTGCGTCAAGCTGTCCTACAATGCCTGCACACTCGCGCAGATCGCGGCTTATATACTCCGGTGCATTACCCTCGAATTTGTAGTATATCTTGTGCTCGAGACTCGCCCAGAAATCCATTGCTATAGTACGGATCTGTATCTCAACCTTTGTGTCCACCACTTTGTTTGAAAGGAAAATAGGCACCGAAACTATCATGTGATAGCTCTTGTAACCACTCTCCTTCGGGTGCTTCATATAATCCTTTACCGAAATGACCGTCAGATCATTCTGCTTTCCGATCATCTCCGCCAGCTTGTATATATCCGATGTAAAAGAGCACACTATCCTGATGCCCGCGATATCCTTGACATAAGTGACCATATTTGCAATGGTGCTCTCATATCCGCCTTTTTTAAGCTTTTTAACGATACTCTCCGGTGTCTTTATCCTTGACTTTATGTACTCGATCGGATTGTAATTGTGAATGTGGACGAACTCATCATTTAAAATCTCCAGCTTCGTCCCTACCTCTTTAAGTGCCGAATTGTATAGAAACATCATAGTCTCCCAGCTATCGATGCCCTCTGCAAGCTCTTTCTCCATGTAATCCTCCCTGATATTCATATACCACAATGTCAGATCACTATTGATCCAACTCATTGATACTTTCAGTATAACATATTTATGCCATTTCATGGGCAATTATGACTATATTTAATACAATTTTAATCTTCTATATTTCTTTATTTTATAAATGCTTCGCACTCGTTATCCTGCCTCACCGGAGAGTACATAGTGTGTTCCGAAGAAAACAATATGAACTGCCACGGAGTTCCATTATTCCCGAAACGGCTGCATTCATAAATCTACCAGCCTCTATCCGCGATACAACACCGTGGCCTACTTCATATTTTTTCAGAGGAATATACTGTGTGCTTCCCGGTGTTCACAGCCTATACCGTGCGAAGCCCAAAAACAATAAGAAGCCCTAATCTTCTTCGATGACGTGCATCTCGAGAAAATCAAAATCTATCTCCTCCACAAAATTATCCTTCGTAAAGCGTGTTTTTCCATGTTTCTTAAATTCTTTCACATTGCTGTCCAGCCAGATTGGTTTTCCAAGATCCAGCTCTATACATGCATCCTCGAGTGACTTAAATACCTTGTGTGTGCGGGTATCATCCTCATAATTTTCTATAGTAATATCACGCATCAGGTGCGTGTCCGTAAAAATCTTAAACCAAATACGCATTATCCTTTTTCTCCACTAATCCTTCTCTGGCGGTTACATTCATACATCAGAAGCGTTGCCGATATCGCAGCATTTAAGGACTCCACCTGTCCCTCCATAGGTATCCTGATATATGTATCTGCCATATCTGCTATCTCATCAGATAGTCCGTTTCCTTCATTTCCTATCATAAAACCACATGCCGGTGTATAGTCCGGTCTGTCGTATGAACACTTTCCTTTTAAGTGAGCCGCATAAAGCAAAACTCCTTTTGTCTTTACATAGTCTATTGTCTTTGTCAGATCATCAGCAATATAAAATGGCACACGGTAAAGTGATCCCATCGTTGATCTGACAGTCTTTGGATTAAATATATCAACCGTTGTGCGGTTCATGATTATCCCTGTCGCTCCGGCTCCCTCACCTGTACGGATCATGGTTCCCAAGTTTCCCGGGTCCTGAATGCTCTCAAGTATGAGCAGATGGGTGTGCTCTGCGTCAAGCAGTTCATCTATATCGTAATGCGGCATTTTTACCACAGCTATCACTCCCTGTGGCGTCTGTGTATCCGACATTGCCTTAAATACATTGTCTGCGACTATCTCGGTTTTATCCGCAAATTGCTTTTTTTCTTGTAAATACCTGTCCTCTTTTGAAAATGTCTCTGACATGTATACAGCTTCTACCCACTCGTATGGTGCTTCAAAGCTCATCTTCGGTCCCTCTGCTACGAAAAGTCCCTTTTTTTTACGTTCCTTTGATTTTCCAAGCAATGCCTGCACAGTTTTCACATTTTTATTTGCTGCGCTTGTGATCATATCTCATTCCTCTATTTATCCTATATTCTGCAAACTGCATATACACTCACGTTTCCAATACGCAATAACGCATATTCTAACAATCCTACTATAAATTATATGATATGAACTCTGCAATAGTAGAAATGCCCCTGCATAACATGCAGGGGCAAAAGTTACATTTCACTGTCTGTTATTATATTAAACGAGTGATTTAGAAATCTCGTACATGTACTCGTCTACGTTCTTCTTCATAGCAAGTGCCTCATCGATATCGAAATCTACGAAATCACCATTCTTGTGAGCTACAACTCTGTTTGATTTGCCCTCGCAGAGAAGATCTACTGCCATAGCCCCCATGATCGTTGCATATACACGGTCTTTACATGATGGGCTTCCACCTCTTTGCATATGTCCGAGGATTGTTGCACGAGTCTCGATACCTGTGGCCTCCTCGATCCTCTTGGCCATGCTCTGTGAATGTCCTACACCCTCAGCGTTGATGATGATGTAATGCTGTTTTCCCATCTCTCTTGCATGAGCAACTCTCTCGATAAGAGCTTCCTCATTGTAGTCATATTTCTCCGGAAGTAATATCTCCTCAGATCCATTTGCAAGACCGCACCATAATGCTATATATCCTGCTCCACGTCCCATAACTTCGATAATAGAGCATCTCTCATGTGATGTAGATGTATCACGAACCTTGTCGATTGCCTCCATAGCTGTATTGCAGGCTGTATCGAATCCGATTGTATAATCTGTACAAGCGATATCAAGATCGATTGTTCCCGGAAGACCGATTGTATTGATTCCGAGTGCTGCAAGCTTCTGTGCTCCCTGGAAAGATCCGTCTCCACCGATTACTACGATAGCATCGATTCCGTGCTTCTTGCAGATCTCAGCACCTTTCTGCTGTCCCTCTGCTGTAACGAACTCTTTACATCTTGCTGTCTGTAAGATTGTACCACCGCGTGAGATTGTATCTGAAACGCTCTTTGAGTCCATATCAACGATTTCCTCATTTAAAAGTCCAGCGTATCCTCTCTTGATTCCTTTAACTTTCTTTCCTTTTGAAAGTGCCTGACGAACTACCGCACGGATTGCTGCATTCATTCCCGGTGCATCTCCACCACTTGTAAGTACACCTATTGTATTAATCTCTTTTGCCATTGGTATAACCTCCATATGTTAAAAAATTATCATTTAATCTAATCCCAATATATTGTACTTGTTTCAGCGACTTTTTTCAATATTCTTTTCAACTATTTTCACATTTTCTATGCCTAAATAGTTTCCAAGTGCCTCAACAAGTTCTGCCCCGGCATTCACAGAATAGTTTCTACCGAGCTTTTTCATCTGCTTTGTATCGGAAATGTAAATTATTACCTCATTTCCACCATCCGACTGACGCAGCATATCCATGACCACATGCTCTTTTTGTGTGTAATCATCCATTGTGTCAAATTTGAGCCATAGCTGTCTTGGTGTCTCGTCAAAGTCAATTATCTTTTCGCAGATTATCTTGCCGTTCTGCTCATCCTCGACTGTGGCATGTCCCACGACAAATATCTTGGCATCAGTCTGTATATATCTCTGATAGCGTTCGTAATCCCTTGGGAAAACTATTACCTCCACAGTTCCCGTAAGATCCTCTATAGTGATAAACGCCATTGCCTGATTATTGCGCGTAAATTTGACTGTCTTTGCGGCTATCATGCCGCCCACGATAACCTTTTCGTTGTCTGCTATCTTTACAGCATTTGTCTCCTCATTGAGCACGAAATCAATCGCGCTTGCGGTGATGTTTTTCTTTAGTTTATCCTTATATTTCTCAAGCGGATGACCGCTTAGATAAATGCCAAGCACTTCTTTTTCAAATGCCAGCGAGACCTCAGGATCAAACTCTCCCACATCAGGATACTGTATCTCAAAGTCCTTCTTATCGTCCTCCGATACAAAATCAAAAAGACTCATCTGACCTGTCAATGTGGCCTTTTTATCATGCTGCACACTGTCCACTATCGAAGCATATACCAGCGTCATCTGTTTTCTTGTGCCGTCTAAAGAATCGCATGCGCCTGCCTTTATCAGGTTCTCAATGGCGCGCTTGTTTATCATATCCTTCTGGCAGGTTCTCTCGATAAAATCAGATAATGTGCGGAATTTGCCGCCTATATTTCGCTCCTCGATGATCTGGTCTATGACAGGTCTGCCGAGAGATTTTATGGCGTAAAGACCATATCTGACATGTTCTCCCTCTGCCGTAAACTCACCGAGTCCACAGTTTATGTCCGGTGGAAGCACCGTTATTCCCATGTCACGGCAGCTATATAGATACTCAGCCGCCTTTGCAGAATTGTCGATAACCGATGTCATGAGCGCAGCCATGAACTCTACCGGATAATAATGCTTAAGCCATGCCGTCTGCACACTGATCTTGGCATATGCCGCAGCGTGTGACTTGTTAAACGCATACTTCGCGAAATCGACCATTGAATCGTATATGCTGTTTGCAGCTTTTTCCGATATGCCGTTTGCCACGCAGCCCTTTATGCCGCGCTCCGCGTCACCATAGACGAAGCTCTTTCTCTCAGCATCGATGACGTACTGCTTTTTCTTACTCATGGCTCGTCTGATATTATCAGCCTGTCCCATAGTGTATCCGGCAAGTTTCTGCACGATCTGCATTACCTGCTCCTGATAAACGATACAGCCGTAGGTCGGCTCAAGTATGCTAACAAGCTCAGGTGTGACATATGATATCTCCTGCGGATTGTTTTTTCCCTTGATATAGTTTGGGATAAAGTCCATAGGTCCCGGACGGTACAGTGAGATACCGGCTACTATATCCTCAAAGCTTTGCGGATGGAGCTCCTTCATGAAGTTCTGCATACCCGCAGACTCGAGCTGGAACACACCTTCCGTCTTTCCTGTTCCGATAAAATCAAGTGTGCCTTTATCATTGAAATCTATGTGGTCGATGTCTACATCTATGCCCTTTGAAGCCTTGATGTTTTTCACAGAATCCTTTAACACCGTGAGTGTACGAAGTCCAAGGAAATCCATCTTTAAAAGACCAAGTTCCTCGAGCTGTACCATATTGTACTCGGCTGTCGGACTTCCGTCATTTGCCCTGCCAAGGGGCACATAATCGCTCGCCACGCCCGGATATATGACCACTCCGGCTGCATGCACAGAAGTGTGGTTTGGCAGTCCCTCGAGCTTTTTCGCCATGTCTATCATATCATGAACACGCTTGTCGCTCTCGTAAATGCCCTTAAATTCCGGATTCATCTGCAAAGCCTTATCTATTGTGATATTAAGCTCCTGCGGCACCATCTTCGCCAGCCTGTCCGTCTCAGCGTATGGAAAATCCAGTGCTTTTCCAACGGATTTTATGACACCTCGCGCAGCCATCGTTCCGAATGTGACAATCTGTGTCACGGAATCGTGACCGTATTTTTCCTGAACATATTCGATAGCACGGTATCTCTCCGCATACTCAAAATCCACGTCGATATCAGGCATGGAAACTCGCTCCGGATTAAGGAAACGCTCAAAGAGCAGATTGTACTTGACCGGATCGATATCCGTGATACCTGTACAGTAACATACACGGCTTCCCGCAGCAGAGCCTCGCCCCGGTCCTACCCAGCAGTCATGTGTACGGCACCAGTTGATGTAATCCCACACGATAAGGATATACTCTATAAATCCCATCGTCTTTATGATGCCAAGCTCATACTCCACATCGGCATGTATCTGCTTAAGCTGCGCCTCGTCATATTCACCGCAGCCGATATATTTCTCCTTAAAACCCTGCTCACAGAGCTGTGTGAGAAAATCTTCCGCACTCCTATAGCCATCAGGCACCTCGTATTTTGGGATCTTGTAATTACCAAACTCAAGTGTGACATTGCATCTGTCTGCGATCTTTTGCGTATTGTCCACAGCCTCCGTGGCATATGGGAAAAGTGCCCTCATCTGCTCCTCACTCTTTACGAAAAACTGACCACCCTCATATCGCATACGATCCTCGTCAGACACCTTTTTGCCGGTCTGTATACAAAGCAGCACATCGTGTGCCTCCACATCAGTCTCGTAGGTGTAGTGTACGTCATTCGTACACACAAGACCTATCCCAAGCTCCTGACTCATGCGGAGAAGCTGCTGGTTTACAAGCTTCTGATCATCAATTCCATGATCCTGCAGCTCGAGAAAGAAATTGTCTTTTCCAAAGCATGCAAGATATTTTTCTGCGACCTTTTTTGCCTCATCATAAAAGCCTCTTACAATATATCTCGGTATCTCACCTGCCAGACACGCAGACAGGCATATAAGCCCCTCATGGTACTTTTCAAGCGTCTCAAAATCCACTCGCGGTCTGTAATAATATCCCTCGGTAAATCCTATCGATACTATCTTCATGAGGTTGGAATAGCCCTGATTGTTCTCTGCCAACAGTATCAGATGGTAATATCTGTCCTCTCCGTGGCTTAATTCCCTGTCAAAACGGGAGTTTGGAGCCACATAGACCTCACATCCTATGATCGGGTTTATGTCATTTGCCTTGGCGGTCTTGTAGAATTCTACCACACCGTACATATTTCCGTGGTCGGTGATGGCGGCACTGTTCATGCCAAGCTCTTTTACACGCTTTACATATTCTTTTATCTTGTTTGACCCATCGAGCAGACTGTACTCGGTATGGGTGTGAAGATGACAAAATGCCATTTGGATTCCTCTTTCTTTTTCTTTGTGAATTGCCGCCCGCCCATCATGGTTTGCGCACTCATGAGGGTACTGCAGCAGAACTCGTTTCAAATTGCTAATTTGTCGGTGTCGTTTTCGGCTCCTTTGATTGTTTATGTTCATTCGACAGCTGTACACTTGCGTCGTGGTGTTCGCCTG
>CAVABC010000071.1:0-17545 GCA_963586665.1 Acutalibacteraceae bacterium | reverse complement strand
GTATTATGCTTGTCAATTGACACTTTCATTTTACTTGATTTTTTCTCATGTAACTATATTTCTTCTCAATGGTCAAAAATGAGGAGTGAGCGGTCTTATCAACCACTCACTCCTCATTTTCATCCACTTAGCCATAAATTATAATTTCTTTATAAAAAAAGATATAATAGATTTATTCATGATTTTATGTAAGGAGACCAACTATGAAATCTATTGGAAAATGCCTATCCGAAAAATATGTTTTAAATGGAATTATTGAATCTCGTTTTAGTGATGCATATGCTTATATTTTTGACTACATGTTTAATTCCATATTTACAATTCTGTCACTTTTGTTACACTGGAATAAAGGTTTAATTTTTATTGATTTAAGTCTCATAATATGTGCAACAGGTCTTTATACCGGATATATTTCAAATATAAGGAGGCATCATGAATCTTAATATAGCAATATGCGATGATGATATAAACGATATAGCAATAATGAAAAAGAATATTTTACAATACACAATAGAAACTGATAACAACATTGTCGTATCATCTTATTTTTCAGCAAGTGATCTACTTTCAGACTACAAGAATCATCTCTATCAGATAGTGCTTCTGGATATAGAAATGCCAGACATAAATGGTATGGAACTTGCCAGACAACTCCGGGATATGGATGATGATCTGCTCATTGTATTTACAACATCCTATCCGGAATATATGCACGAAAGCTTTGAAGTCCAGCCATTTCAATTCATAACAAAACCGATCGACTATACAGCTATATCCAAGCTTTTTAACGATATTATCAAAAAAATAAATCGAAACTCAAAAAGTATCGTTATAATTGATACTGATGGTGAAAAAAATTTTGTACCATTAAGCGATCTGCTTTATATTTCATCAATGAAAGAAAATAAATCACATCTCAGATATGAACTTACTGACAGAACATTGATATCCAAAGGCACTTTATCCGAAGCAGAAAAACGGCTTTCTTCTCACGGATTTGTTTCACCTTCAAGAGGCTTTCTGGTAAATTTACACCAGATCAGATCAATTAATTCCACGCGGCTTTTACTTAATAACGGCTTTGAACTTCCGATCAGCCGGAGAAGATCCAAGGAATTACAAAATATCTACTCTCAGCACATTATTGATATATTATGAATTTAAGGAGACAAGTTTATGAAAATAGTATTGTTGAATTTATTGGACAGCATGATGTCCGGTGCATCAACCTTTATATTTTTTCAGGCAATTTTGGGAAAGAAGAAATCCAAACTGCCATATTATATAATACTTCTCATATTTGTATGCAGCTTTACTATTTATGCAGCCATTACATCTATTTTAATTGGCAATACATCGACACTGGCAGTTTATTTACGTTTAACCTTATCATCTTTACTTTGTTTCTGCCTAAGTTTTCTTTATTCAGCCAATTTGCGAACTAAAATACTTATATCCATCAGTACTACTATGTTATGCTCTATTTTTGAATCATTTTCGTATTACATTATTACTAACATTTACTCTTATCAGGTCAAAACAGATACTATGGATTCTTTAGTATTCTCCAATATATCGCTTATGGCGAATATGCTTTTCCTCATTTTTTCAATACTGATCCATTTAGTCTGGAAAAAGGAGGCTTTTGTCCATTCTTTAAGTTATACAATAGTTTTATTGGTTATTCCTGTACTTTCTACATTTCTGTTGCTCTCGAAACCAATTTTATACCTAAATATAAACATTCCGTCTGCCTATTTCATTTTAGCAGCCTTTGTATTGTTTATTAATATTATGAACTATATATTGTTTTACAATGTCCTCGAAAACGAAGATCTCCGCTTTCAGATTGCCGTTCAAAAGGAACAGATTGATTTCCAGCGCAGCAAATACGAGCAACTGGGTGCTGCCTACAAAAATATCCGCAGCTTTATGCACGACACCAAAAAGCATCTGTTTTATATTGAAAATTGTGTTACTGAGAAAAAATATGACGATATAATCCCTTATTCTAAAGAGATCATGCACGACCTCGAATCACGCTATTGCACTATTAATACAGGAAACCTCGTTGTAGATGCCTTTGTGAGCAACCTGCTGCTTCAGACAAAAGCCCAAGGTATCACTCTGCACACTAATCTGAAATTTGACAAATCCACTATTCCTGTCAATGATTATCACCTGACTATCATTCTCGGAAATCTGCTGGATAATGCGCTTAATGCCTGCCGTGGACAAATCGGAGCAAATATCAAGGTTGCGGTAAGAACTGTAGACGGCACCTTTACCATACACGTTGCAAACACATATGTGATTGCAGATCCTGATAAGGCACCTGATGATTTTGAAAAAATAGATTTTATTCACGGATATGGTCTGAAAAATGTAAAGGACTCAGCCGAGGCATGCGGTGGTTTCTGCGTGATCAATCACGAAAATGATATATATTCCGCCACCGTTATAATACCTGTTCTGAGTCCTGACAAAATTCATAAATTTATTTAAGTGCCGCACCACAGTTTGCACAGAATGCTGCATCTGCTGACTGCTTTACTCCGCACTGCGGACAAACCACTGCGCCCTTCATGGTGAGCAGTTCATCGTTTAATCGGTCTATCTCTGCATATGCTTCTTTGATAGATGCGAAATCGCCCAGTTCTGTCGGCTCTTCATCATCCTTGTGATTATTGTAGTAGAGTCTTCCAAGCTCTGTGAACTGCTTTTCGATGAAATCCTCTTTTGATTTTATATCGAACTTGATCTTCGCTGTGTTGGATGCATCTGTTACTGCATCTCCTACTTCTTTTCCTGCGGATATGATGCCGCTCTTAATTTTGTCAAAATCAAATGCCATAGTACATTTCCTCCTAAAATACCGTTAATGTTTATATAACTTGATTATAATACAAAGCGCACAGACATTAAACATCTGTGCACCTGTTTTAATTTATTTTTAATGAACTATCGCATGATAATATACGCTGTATACATTGCATACATGAGCAGCATTACAATGCCCTCGCCTCTTTTTATCTCGCGTTTTGTCCATGCCATGATCCATACTACAAGTGAAAATACCACGAGTACGATTATATCTATGATATTTTCCTGTATGAATGCGATCGGACTGATCGCTGATGCGATTCCGAGTACCATAAGTATGTTAAATACACATGATCCGATCGCATTTCCGAGTGCCATATCCACTTCGTTTTTTCTGGCTGCGACTATCGATGTCACAAGCTCAGGAAGTGAAGTTCCGATGGATACGATCGTAAGTCCGACAAGTGTCTGCGACATTCCGAGATCAATCGCGATACGGCTTGCGCTGTCTACTACCACATCTCCGCCAACTGCTATTCCTGCCGCTCCGATGACGATGAAAAGCAGTGCTTTCGGCATTGAAATGAGCGGTATATCATCTACTTCCGAATCTGATTCGCTTTTATTGTTCTTTAAGGTGTGTCTGATCAGATAGAAAATGTATCCTGCAAAACATGCAAGCAGGATGATTCCGTCTACTCTGCCAAGTGTCATTCCTATTACACCCATGACGAGCAACAGGATCGCACATATCATTGAAAATGGAAAGTCTCTTTTTAAGGATGCTCCGTCCACCGCTACCGGTGTCATTACCGCACATACTCCGATAACCACCATGAGGTTAAAGATATTTGAACCGGTTACATTGCTGACCGCAAGTGTATTGTTGTGTGCGATCGATGCAGCTACGCTGACCGCGGTTTCCGGAAGTGATGTTCCCATCGCCACTATCGTAAGTCCGATGATAAGTGACGGCACTCTGAATCGTTTTGCCACACTTGAACTTCCCTCTACGAACAGGTCCGCACCCTTTACCAAAAATACAAATCCGACCACGAGGCAAAGCAACACTATGATAAATGGTGCTTCATTAATAAATTTTTCCATTGTGTATCCTCCGTTTTTTACTATATGTTTTATTAACTTTTTAATTATTATGCTATAAATGAACAAACTTAAATATTCTGATTATGAATAAATGATTTCTACATATGCATTATTAATTTCATCTGTCAGTAGTCATATTTAGACTTAAAATGCCAGTATTCCCAGATGCTCGAGCAATATCTTTAATCCGATAAGGATAAGGATGATTCCACCAACGATCTCGGCTTTCTTTTTGTATTTGCTTCCGAAGAAATTGCCGACAACAACACCTATTATGGACAGTACAAATGTTGTCAGACCGATTATTGTGATCGCCTCGTAGATATTTAAGTTATCATATGCGAGCGCGAACATGATTCCGACTGCCAGCGCGTCTATACTTGTAGCGATTGCAAGCAGGAACATTTCTCCGTGGTTTAGTGCAAGATCTTTCTCTACAACTGTATCATCTTCGTTGTCCTTTACTGCCTCGACTACCATTTTTCCACCGATAAATGCAAGCAGGATAAATGCGATCCAGTGATCAATGCTTGTGATGTACTTTTCAAACTGTATGCCGAGCATATAGCCGATAAACGGCATGAGTGCCTGAAAGCCTCCGAAGTACAATCCGATAGTTACTGCCTGTTTCTTGTTGAGTTTTGTCATTCCAAGACCTTTACATATTGATACTGCAAATGCGTCCATCGACAAACCTACTCCGATGAGCAGGATTTCAATAAAAAGTGCCATATTTTATTCTCCATTCCCTAGTGTCTGGTGATCGCCATTACATATTTCTGTACTGAATAGTTAGCATCTTTATATATACCATCTTATATATACATCAAAAAAGACTCGTGCATGCAAACACCTATAGCTATAGTGCTATTGTGTGCTGCATACATGAGTCTCATTCTTTAATGTTTGCCAGGTCTTGCGACCGGGTTTGTTGACAAACCACGTATATATAAGATACGCGAACTACTCCCTCAGAGGCAGTATTTATTTTTACTTGTATTTAATTGATCACCATTGATTTATAGACTATAACAAACTTGCACTTGTCTTGTCAATGGCTTTCTGCGCTAATCTTTGTAAGTGTCAGCTAACCTCAAATACAAATTAAAAGACCCAACGTGGTCCGCATCATTGAGAGGCGTGTTGGGTTCTGTTATTAATTATTATATGCAAAAAAACTCAAAAAATCAATAATAGATTAATTTAATGACAAATTCTTCTTCCGACAAGTGCGTTTTTAATTTTCCTTATCGTAATTGATCACGGCACTCATCAAATTTAAGCAATACTTCCTTATTAGGAATAGACACCGTTTTGTCCTGCCAGCGGTAACTCAGATATCCCAGATGCACAAGCAATGTCAGTTTATGTGCCTTATCTACTCCCCAAATGTATATCCAACTCCGAACACATTCCTTATGTATACCGGATCTGCCATGTCCTTCTCGATCTTTTTTCTTAACCTGTTTATCACAACTGTAACCGCATGTGCATCCACAAAATTCTCATCAATATACCATACCTGCTCCAAAATAACTTCTTTTGTTACAATCTTTCCCTGATTTATCTTAATATATGCTTTTACTGCATTTATCCTGCCTGCTTGTATACATAATATCAGACAAATACCTCATTATTTTTCATGGAAACCGTAATCTGCTGTCCGGCTTTTGAGTATTTTATACTGTTATCAAGCAGATTGTATACACACTCACATATCCAGTTTTTATCGTGTGACACCATCCACTCATCATTTTCATTCTCCTGTAAATCTATATAGATATCTTTCTCCTGAGCCTTTTTGCACACCTGAAAAATTGCCTGTGCTACACTCTCTTTAAGATTTGACTTCTTGTATGCCATAGCTCTACTGCCATTGCGATGCAGATGAGCGTAAGTCCGATGAGTAGGAATGGTGTTATCTGGTTCATAATCTTATCTCCACATATTTTAGTCCAAGCGAAAAATCAACAATATTCCTTTATATATTCATCAAAGTATGGAAGCGCAAGCGAAATATATCCCTGTCTTGTATTTAATATACCTCTTTTTATGAGACGATCCCTGTACATTGAATAACTTCCTGACTTTTCTCCCATGAGCTTAAGCACTTCTTCGCGCTTATATTCTTCCTTATCTGTTAAAAGTCCTGCAAGAAATCTGTCCATTTCAGTCATCTCTTCCCATATTTTTTCGTAGGAATACGCAAACAATTCTGCTTTAAGTTTAGGCAAAATATCTTTCAGTGACTCCCCCGCCTTCTTCTTAAAACACAACACGCCCAATTCCTGAAAAGCATATGCGTATCCTTTCGTGATCTTCGCCATTTCACGGGCCTCATCACTATCGATATCCAGCTTGCTCTTATACATTTCCGTCATTCGTATCATATTAAGAGGCTCTGTTTTAACTGTTGTAGCTCTTCTGAAAAATGTTAGATTCTTGACATTGCTTAATTCCTGTATATTTTCATACAGACCTGTACATACAAAATATACCGGATACCCCGCTCTGAGCCATCTGCCATATTCAGATGCAAATTTTACCATTTCTTCTGACTTTGAAACTTCGTCTATTCCTATAAGTATCTTCTTTCCCTTTTTCTGTGCAGCCTGTATCATTGTCTCAACTTCTACACCAATATCAAAGAAATTATTATTGTTTTCTGCCGTATAGCCTATTCCACCACCTGATCCCAGCACGGTTGCAGAGATATTTATCCCTGTTGTTTTCTTATCCTGCGAACCAAAACCAGCCTTTACCAGCATTGCCGCTATCTGTCCTAATATATCTCTTGCAGGATTTACATCAAAAACAAGCCAGTTAATATATCTGCTTTCATTAGTTCTTAATTCTTCCTCCACCTTTGCAAGTATAACGGTTTTACCAGAGCCTCTGACTCCGGTTATCTTATATACCGACTCAGACGGATTATCGTAAATAAAGTTTTCCAGTATCTCCTCTGTCTTCTCTGTATGAATATATGTGTATTCCGGAGTCTTACTGAATGTTGTAGTAAATGGATTCTGCATAAATTCACCTCGATTTATTATATAAAATTTATAACTATTTATACTTTTTTATACTTTTTAAAACTCTTTATAGTTTTTTATACCTTTTTATACTTTTTCTAATATTTTATACTTTTTTATACTTTTTTGCAATATCCCTACACATCATAAATACTGTTAAAGTAAGTACTGAATTTTGCACCCTTGACAAATCCCTTTCCCAACAGCTATAATATCGTCAATTGAAGCACAATTACATTTCAAACGGCTTTGATGGGAACAAGTACATTTTTGCAATACTTACAGAGAGCTGCCGGTCGGTGAGAGGCGCAAGGAAAACAGATTTGGAATACATCCCGGAGCTTTGCACCGAACGCCATCCCGGTTAATAAGCTGCAACGTATTGGCACACGTTATAGTGCTGGAGTGTTAGCAGTAGTCCTTTAGGATATGCTGTGCGACAACTCACGGAGGCATACTTGTGTGAGCAGGATGCAAATTAAGGTGGTAACGCGAGAAATCCCCCTCGTCCTTAAAAGGATGAGGGGGATATTTTAGTTTATCAGGAGGAAAATCATGACAATTTATGACGAATTAGTTGCCCGCGGTCTTATCGCACAGGTAACAGACGAAAAAGAAATCAAAGAACTTATAAACAATGGAAAAGCCACTTTCTACATCGGTTTTGATCCTACAGCAGACAGCCTTCACGTAGGACACTTCATGGCACTTTGCCTTATGAAGAGACTTCAGATGGCCGGAAACAAGCCTATCGTACTTATCGGTGGAGGTACAGCACAGATCGGTGATCCATCAGGACGTACAGATATGCGCCAGATGATGACAACAGAGACTATCAACCACAACGTAGAGTGCTTCAAGAAACAGATGAGCCGTTTCATCGACTTTGGCGAGGGAAAAGCTATCATGGTAAACAACGCTGACTGGCTGATGGATCTCAACTACGTGGACGTGCTCCGCGAGGTTGGTGCTCATTTCTCAGTAAACCGTATGCTTACTGCTGAGTGCTACAAGCAGCGTATGGAAAAAGGTCTTTCTTTCCTCGAGTTTAACTACATGATCATGCAGAGTTACGATTTCTACACACTTTTCCAGAAATACGGCTGCAACATGGAGTTCGGTGGAGATGACCAGTGGAGCAACATGCTCGGTGGAACAGAGCTTATCAGACGTAAGCTTGGAAAAGACGCATACGCTATGACGATCAATCTGCTCTTAAACTCTGAGGGCAAAAAAATGGGTAAAACACAGTCAGGCGCAGTATGGCTCGATCCTAACAAGACTACACCATTCGAGTTCTTCCAGTACTGGAGAAACGTTTCTGATGCCGATGTCCTTAAGTGTATCAGGATGTTGACTTTCCTTCCACTTGAGGAGATCGACAAGATGGAAAGCTGGGAGGGCGCACAGCTTAATGAAGCTAAGGAGATCCTTGCATTCGAGCTTACAAAACTTGTTCACGGTGAAGAGGAAGCCACAAAGGCTAAAGAGGCAAGCCATGCACTTTTCGCAGGCGGAAGCAATAATGCAAATATGCCTACAGTTACTCTTACAACAGAGGACTTCCCTGACGGAGAGCTTGATATCATATCTGTTCTCGTAAAAGCAGGACTTTGCGAGTCAAGAGGAGACGGCCGCAGAAATATCCAGCAGGGCGGTGTTTCCGTTGCTGACGAAAAAGTAACTGATATCTCTACAAAATACACTCTCAACGATTTCAAGGGCGAGGGACTCATTATCAGACGTGGTAAGAAGAAATTTGCCAAGGTTATAGCTGAATAATTATATACTAAAAACTTCGCATTTGAGGAGATTGCTCTTTCAATGCGAAGTTTTTTCTAATTTTACTGTAATCTCCCTGTCCACACCATTATCACATCAGATGCGATCTTCGTCGGGGTCTTTACAACAAGACTATCCGCTATTCCACAGTTGTCAGCCGGATTATATCCCCAAGTCCATACAGTTCCGTCATTTAATAGTGCCGCATGGAATGTACCACCTGTTACCAAAACAGCATTATCAAGGATTTTTTCAGGTTCTTTTATAAATGTCACCGCATAATCCTCAAATGTCATTTCCTCATATGTAGAACCCCATGCCTCATATGTGATTTCTGTCCGTCAGACCAGAGTTTTACCATCCGACTTCCTTCAGATTTCACCTCACAATGGACACCCTTGTCATTTGCTGTAAATTTCCCACTATCAGAGTGCTTTACGGACTTACACCGATTAGATTACGCCCATGCTGGGCGAACAACAAAAAAGATGCAGCTCCATAGAACTAAACCTTTTTAATACAACTGGATGTAGCATAAGATCCGATAACTCTCTGATATTATATACAAAACGCAGCATAGAGAGGAACAATCTTTTTATTGTCTTCAAAGCCAAAATTTTTAGAGGAAAGCTTGATCGCATAGGCAGGGTTATAAGTGTCCATATAGACTTTTAAACTCTTGGCTCTAGTGTTATCAGCAGATTTAACTTCGATTGGAATAAGTTGTCCTTCACGCTGAATTACAAAGTCAATTTCAGCACCTCGTTCCGATTCCCAATAATATGTGCGATATCCATTAATCGAGAGCTGTACATTGACGTAATTTTCAGCCATACCACCCTTGAAATCATTCAGTTCATCTACCATATAAAGAATATCATTTGCAGCCAGATCTTTCTTGGCACAAAGCAGCCCCAGATCGGATACATATATCTTGAATGCATCGATATCACGATAGTTTTCTAATGGCTTTTTAATCTGCTCAACTTTGTATACCTGTGATACAATACCGGACAAACAAAGCCATTCAATTGCATTTTCAAATTCGGAAGCGCGCCCCCCTTTTTTTATTAGCTTATATTGAAAACGTGTATTTTTCTTTGAAAGCTGTACAGTGATATTATCATATGTCAGGCGTGTCTTTTTGATTTCGTTCAAATTGTTATACTTGCTCATATCATTTAAATAACTTGCAAGAATTGTATCCTGTATATGACGTACAAGGATATAATCTTTTGTCTGAGAAAACTGCATGACACACTCCGGCATGCCTCCGACAACAAGATATTGACGATAGAGCTGCATTGCTGCGTCATGTAAGGCAGATGGCAGAGACGTATTTGTACTGAAACTTGACTTTATCTGTTTTACTAAGTCCTCTTCTCCAAGAGCCAGCATGAATTCTTCCATATCCATAGGATAAAGAGTTTTTATATCAACTTTTCCTACAGGGAAAGAAAACTGAGACCTGTTGACTGCAACGCCAAGCAGACTGCCCGCAACAATTATGTGATAATCAGGAGCCTGTTCATAAAAATATTTGAGAGAAGTTAATGCTCTTTCACAGAGCTGTACCTCATCGAATACTATAAGTGTTTTTTCACTTACTATAGTCTGCCCTGCAATATGAGATAAAATCGGTATCAGATAGTCCGGACTGATATTTTCTTCAAATGTTTCATTCAGTTTTGGAGTTGTCTCAAAATTAAAGTATACTACATTTTCATAATTGATTCGTCCAAATTCAAGAAGGGCATACGTCTTTCCAACTTGTCGTGCGCCTTGTAAGATAAGAGGTTTTCGATGTTCACTTATTTTCCATTCTTTCAAAAAATCCATTATTTTCCTATACATAAAATGCCCTCCATATAAAATGATAAATATAGTATACCACACATTCGTGCAAATTAGTGCTAAAATCAGATATAATTTCACATTATTTTACACCAATCTTTTACAAATTATTACATTATATCACATGATTGTTATTCTCTTTAATTTAAAAGCTTCCCACATATAGTCACTGTTCAGTTTTTCCCCATCTTCCCTTGACTTCTTTTAAATAAGTTAATATAATTTATCTAATTGATACGTCAATGCTTTAAAGCGCTGACAAAAGGAGGAATTATCATGAAAAAGAGATCTAAAGTTTTAGCTTCACTTGTTCTTGCAGGAACAATGGCTCTTGGACTTGCTGCATGCGGCGATTCAAGCTCATCAAACGGCAGCACACAATCAGGCAGTAATGCAGATGCAAAATACAAAATAGGTATCTGTCAGCTAGTACAACACGAGGCTCTCGATGCTGCTACAAAGGGATTTGAGGATGCCCTCAAGGATAAGCTCGGAGACGATGTATCATTCGACGAGCAGAACGCAGCCGGAGATGCATCTACATGTTCTACAATATGTACAAAGTTCGCAACAAATGACTATGACCTTATCCTTGGAAATGCTACAGCTGCGCTTCAGGCTGCCAGCGCTGCCACAGATACTATTCCGATCCTCGGAACATCTATCACAGACTACGCTACAGCTCTTGATATGTCAGACTGGACAGGTACAACAGGAAAGAATATCTCAGGTACAACAGACCTTGCTCCACTTGATGAGCAGGCTAAATGTATCAAAGAGCTTTTCCCTGATGCAAAGAATATCGGTATCATCTACTGCTCATCTGAGCCAAACAGTATCTACCAGTCAACAACTATTACAGAATACCTTGAGGATGAAGGATACACTGTAAAAGAGTATACATTCTCTGATTCAAATGATGTCGCTGCAGTAACACAGAGCGCATGTGATGCATCTGATGCAATCTACATCCCTACTGACAACACAGCTGCTTCATGTACAGAGGCAATCAACAACGTAGCATCACAGGCTAAGACTCCTATATTCGCAGGCGAAGAAGGAATCGCAAAAGGATGTGGTGTTGCAACACTTTCTATCAGCTACTATGACCTTGGATACACAACAGGTGAGATGGCTTACGATATTCTCGTAAACGGTGCAGATATCAAAACTATGGAAGTTAAGACAGCTCCTAAGTTCACAAAAGAGTATCTTCCTGACCGTGCAAAAGAGCTTGGAATCACAGTTCCTGACGGCTACGAGGAGATCTCAGCAGAATAACTCACTGCCACTATGGAGGTATTAAAAGAAAATGATCCTAATGAATTATTTTGCATCCTTAAATCCGGTTGCATTCACAAATGCCCTTCCGGGCAACATTGCTCAGGGTCTGATATGGGGTATCATGGCACTTGGTGTTTACATCACTTTCAGACTGCTGGACTTCGCTGATCTGACTGTTGATGGCTCGTTTGCCACAGGTGGCGCAGTAACCGTTATGATGACGATAAACGGCTACAATATCTGGATTTCCCTGCTTTGTGCATGTATCGCAGGTCTGCTCACCGGTCTTTGCACGGGTCTGTTACATACAAAGCTTGGTATTCCACCTATCCTTGCAGGAATCCTTACACAGATCGCGCTTTATTCTATCAACTTAAATATCATGCAGCGTCATGCAAATCAGGCACTCAGTGCAGACAAATACAATCTGGTTCTTTCGTCACGTAACCTGACTCATGCGATAATTGTTGGTGTGATCTTCTCGGTTGTAATTATTGCACTGCTATACTGGTATTTCGGAACAGAGCAGGGGTCTGCAATCCGTGCAACAGGCTGCAACCCTGCAATGAGTAAAGCTCAGGGTATCAATATCGACAATATGAAGCTTATCGGTCTTGCACTTTCAAATGCGATCGTAGCTCTCTCAGGCGGACTTTTATCCCAGTACTCAGGATTTGCTGATGTAAATATGGGACGTGGTGGCATCGTTATCGGACTTGCAGCTGTTATCATCGGCGAAGTACTCGGAGATGCGATCCTTGGAAAGCGCATGAATTTCATGGGAAGACTTATCTTCGTAATCTTTGGTGGAATTGTTTACTACATAGTTATCGGAATCGTGCTCTGGCTGCAGATGCCTAGTGATGATCTCAAGCTTTTCACAGCTATCATCGTGGCAATCTTCCTTGCAGTTCCATACTTAAAGGGCAAGAGCAAGGCTTCCTTCAAAAAAGCCGGCAAGCGCTCTGCTGCCTCATTAAATGCCAAGGAGGGGAAATAAATGTTAGAGATTCGCAATGTACATAAAACCTTTAACCTCGGAACAATAAATGAGAAGCATGCATTAAACGGGGTAAACTTAAAGCTCAATGAGGGCGATTTTGTAACTGTTATCGGTGGAAACGGAGCTGGAAAATCTACCATGTTGAACGCTGTGGCAGGAACCTGGCCTGTTGACGATGGCTCGATCATCATTGACGGAGTAGATGTGACAGGGCTTCCTGAGTTCAAGCGTGCATCGTTCCTCGGCAGAGTTTTTCAGGATCCGATGACAGGAACTACTGCAACCATGCAGATTGATGAAAATCTCGCACTTGCCGCACGTCGTGGAAAAAGACGTGGTCTCGGATGGGGTATCACAAAGAAAGAGAAAGAGTCTTTCCATGAGCTTCTCAAAGAACTTGATCTCGGACTTGAAGATCGCATGACTTCAAAGGTAGGGCTGCTCTCTGGAGGACAGCGTCAGGCTGTTACCCTTCTTATGGCATCTCTCCAGAAGCCAAAGGTACTACTGCTCGATGAGCATACAGCCGCTCTCG
The DNA here is from genome assembly GCA_963586665.1 of Acutalibacteraceae bacterium. Lineage (GTDB taxonomy): Bacteria > Bacillota > Clostridia > Lachnospirales > Lachnospiraceae > Roseburia. Next base: position 4,125 of record CAVABC010000071.1, on the reverse strand, counting down.
ATCCAAAAACAGCCTCAAAAGTACTTACCCTGACCGACAAGATCATCAAGGAGAACGGACTTACAGCCATGATGGTCACACACAATATGCGTGATGCCATTGCTCACGGAAACCGTCTTATCATGATGAACAACGGACAGGTCATCCTCAATATATCAGGAGAGGAAAAGAAAAACCTCACTGTAGAGGATCTGCTCCTTAAATTCGAGGAAGTATCAGGTGAGGAATTTGCATCTGATAAAGCACTGTTGGGATAATTTTAACACGCAAAAAGTGCAGTTCATTCATACGAACTGCACTTTTTTTATGCAAATCAATAGGCCTACGACTGAGACATATTTGTTCCCCACACTCCGTAGAGGAAAGGGCCATTTATGATTAACTTAAATTAGTTTACTTAACTTTATTTTGTATATGATACTTAATATTTTTTTAATTATCATTTAAGTGTAATATTCTATTTCATTTTTTACAATTTTACGAAACTGTTTTCGTAACTTATTGCCAAACTTACTGTTTTAAGCATTTAATTACTTGTACACGCATATTTTGAAACATATAATTAAGTTGTCAAACGGGGTATTTAACTAAAAAGAAAGGAAATGATTTAAGAATGAAAAGGCAAAAACTATTACTCACAAAGAAACTCTTCGGGTTTCTACTCACCCTGGTCATGATCTGCTCACTGATCCCGCTGATGCCACAGCAGGTTAAAGCAGCATCTGACGGTTTTTACACAAGCGGAACAAGCGTTTATGACGCAAATGGCAACAAATTTATCATGCGAGGCGTAAATATCGCTCATGCATGGTATCCAAACGAAACAGAAACTTCCATCAAGGCGGCAGCCGGCAAAGGTGCCAACTGTGTTCGTATTGTCTGCTCCGATGGAAAGCAGTACACAAAAACTACTGCATCTGAATTACAAAAGATCATCGACATCTGCAAACAGAACAAAGTCGTTGCCATCGTGGAAGTACATGATGCAACAGGCTCTGACAGCACATCAGATCTGAATGCAGCCGTTGATTACTGGAAAGAGATGAAATCCATCATCAACGATAACAGAAAATACGTTATAGTAAATATCGCAAATGAGTGGTATGGCACATGGGACGGTGGTGCATGGGCATCAGGCTATCAGACAGCTATCAAAAATATACGTAATGCCGGTATCCACAACCTTCTCATGGTAGACTGCGCAGGCTGGGGACAGTACCCTGACTCTATCAAATACAATGGTGCATCAGTTATCCAGGCTGATTCTGACAACAATATCATGTTTTCCATCCATATGTATGAGTACGCAGGAAGCGATGCAAACACTGTAAAGACAAACATTGATAATGCCCTTGCCACAGATGTGCCTCTTACTATCGGAGAATTCGGTTTCAAGCACACCAACGGTGATGTTGACGAATACACGATCATGCAGTACTGCCAGCAGAAGGGCGCAGGCTACATGGGATGGTCATGGAAAGGTAACGGTGACACATGGGCTTACCTTGATCTCGCAAACAACTGGGACGGTTCAAGCCTCTCAGACTGGGGAAATACACTTTTCTACGGAGATAACGGAATAAGCAAAACAGCCTCAACCTGTACTGTTTTCACGGGTTCAGGGAGTTCAGGCGGATCTGGCTCCGGCAGTTCAGGCAGCACTGGTGGTTCTGGAAGTTCAGGCTCAAGTAGTTCAGACACTGACTACAACACAAACGGATTAGACGGTGTCTACTATATCAAAAACGCTTACAGTGGAAAATACCTCGACATTGTAAACGGATATTCAGCAAACGGAACCAATGTACAACAGTATGAATTCAACGGTTCTACAGCACAGCAGTTCAAACTCGTAAATGACGGAAACGGCTATTATTCAATTCTCACAGGCTGCTCAGGATACAAGAGCTGTGTGGATGTATACAAAGGAAGCTCAGACAACGGCACAAATATCCAGCAGTGGAGCTACTATGGCGGTGACAGCCAGAAATTCCAGTTTGTAAAAACAGGTGATAAATACATCATCAAGACAAAAGTTTCAAACTGCTACTCATGCCTTGACCTCTACGCATGGGAAAAAGGCAACCGCGGAAATATAGCTCAGTGGGAATTCTTAAACGGAGCAAACCAGCTCTGGTACCTTGAGAAAGTTTCCGACAGTAATACAGGAAACAGCTCTTCTGGTAGTGGTTCTTCAAGCGGAAGTACATCAGGAAGCGGCTCTTCTGGTTCATCAAGCTCAGGAACTACAGATAACTATAAGTCACTCTTTTGGGGTTCAAACTCATCAAGCAACTGGAATCAGGCTGTTTCAGTGATGACCTCAAAGAACGGTGGCAGCTTCAACGGAAGTGATGTAACAAAGGGCGGCTGTTTCTATGTAGAATATGACGGAAATGAGAACGACCTCGAGCTTATCCTCCAAAGCTGGTCAGGCGGAGCATCATGGGCAAAGGTTTCCATCAGCGAATCAGGCTCAGCAAACGGGCACCGCTACATCAAATGCTCTTACGATAACTGTGTATCGGCCTTCGGCACAAGCGATTTTGCCAATAAGCTCGATCAGGTTCATGTAAGTGCAAAATCAGGAAGCATCACTGTTTACTCAGTTTGCTATCTGTACTAAAAATGTTACCAGAATGTTGTTAATAATCTCTTTTTTATAAACTCCAAAATGCCCCGCTCAATTCGGTTTGTACCGATGAGCGGGGCGTTTTTTGCTTTGTAGTATCACGTATTGGATATTCTATTTTGTATATGTATCAGTCCCGCCAGTATCGAGCTTTTGCACAAGATATTCGTCTACCTCACATCTGATATAAGTCCCCACTTTCAGCTCTGACTCCGTAACGGCAGCCTGCTCAAATGGATGTGTAAACCTCCACAGCTCTATTGCATTTGCCACCACAAGTATTATCCCTATGATAAGCAGAACACAGGATATTATCGTTGCCCTTCTGATATAATATTCGCGTTTCATTTTAATTACCGTTTGAACAGTTTGCCGCATCAATCGCTATCGCAAGCATAAGTGCCATAACTTCGTCCTGCTGATTGACAATATCAATCACATATGTATCGCCCCAGTGAAACAGTTCCTTCGAAATATGCACCACTGCGCTACAGCCTGAATACACATCATAATCCCATGCCATGAAATTGCCCTCACAACGCCAGCCGTTATAGTTCAGATCATACTTTGGATAGAAAAGCGTAAATCTCTTTTCTATAGTACCATATGGTCTGCCACCTATCTCTACCTCAAATTTAGGCACTAAAAAGGTAAAGTTCTGCTTTATCATACCAATCTCATTGCCCTGCATATCACTGACATGAATCCTGTGGAGCAGGGAGAAGATCTCATTTTTCACAAAATATTTCGGGTTGCCGTTTTCGTCATAGACATCGTAGGTATCGGTCCATGAGAAAACGCGCTGTTTGATTAGTAGTTTCATTTATATCGCCTCTCTGATTTTATCTATCAATGTGATATCTGCTGGCAGCCAGTCTACATCATTTAAGTGCTCCTTTGTAAGCCATTTTGCAGCCTCATGCTCCTTGAGAACCAGATCTCCATTTACCACCTCACACCAGAAACAGTCCATTGATAAATGAAACGTAGGATAATCATACTCTATCGTATCTATCATATCACCTACTGCAATTTCAGTATCCAATTCTTCCATAATTTCGCGCTTTAATGCTTCCTGTGGTGTTTCTTCGTTCTCTATTTTACCGCCCGGAAATTCCCAGCCACCTTTCAAATCTCCGTATCCACGCTGTGTTGCAAAAATTATAGGCTTGTTTTTATCATTTACTGCTTTTATTACCGCAGCAACAACTCGTATTGTTTTCATATTTCTTTAAGTTCCTCTTTTTGTATATTACTTTGCAGATACCTTAGCAAATCCTCCCTGACCGGATGCTGCATCCTCATCTCAAATTTGGTTATGTCACGTTCTTTTCCATTGTTATCATGCTTTCGAGCTGCCTGCACATTTACTATATCAAATTGTCCCATATAATAAAAACTGGATTCGGCATCGCTCTTTTTTACAAGAAGATGTTTTCTAGGTGTATTTACAACATCTGCCACATATGAACTGTCGATTCCTCGTCCTATCT
>CAVABC010000070.1:0-17750 GCA_963586665.1 Acutalibacteraceae bacterium | reverse complement strand
TCAAGGTTTAAAAGGAATTTAAACAATAAAAAATGGGTGGGTTTTGACACTACCTAATTTGAAATGGAGGAATACAAAATGACAAAAGAACAGAAAATCAGATTAAACGAGTACAGATTACATATCCTTGAGAGCAGCGAGAAGGAAAACTACGGAGTGTGCAGGAAGATAATACGTAATATCCGCAATCTCAAAAAGGCTCAATAAGGCAGAATGGAGATGAATATGTATTGGGAATATACTGCGAAAAGTGTGAACAGTGTAATGAAAGCACAAAGAGAATAGAAAATGTTGTATTAACTGATGGTGACGAAAAAATAGAAAAGTGCATGTATGAATGTGACAATAATAAATGCAATATAAAGCGAACCGTAAAAAGAGAGCTTAACCGATATGATTTTGAAGCTCAGGCAAATTGGAGAAAGCGTTTGAGTGGAAATTTTACTCTTGCAAATTCCGTCATCTGCCGTTATAATACCATAGGATTAAATAAATAAGCGCATTAAACAGCCCGTCCGGGCTTTAAAGGGACTATACATTTGACTGTTTCTGAGAATAAAACAGTGAGTGTATAGTCCTTTTTTGTGTGTTTAAAGCTTGAGATAAAAACAGATACGAAAGGAGACTTAATATTTTATGGATCAGACATTTATGAAAGAAAAGAAGATTTTACCTCTGGTAATGTCCATGTCATTGCCGATGGTGCTTTCGATGCTTGTAAACTCATTATTCAATATCGTAGACAGCTTTTTCGTTGCAAAGATGAGCGAAGATGCCATGACTGCATTATCACTGGTTTATCCGGTGCAGCTTGTACTGACAGCGGTTTCTGTAGGATTTGGAGTAGGAATAAACGTACTCATTGCGTATCTGCTCGGTGCAAAGCAGGATGACAAGGCAAATTATACTGCGACAACAGGAATGGTGCTGAGCTTTGTACACGGAATTATCATTATTGTTGTGACAAGGATCGGAATGAGGGCATTTCTTGACCTTTTCACTAAAAATGAGAATGTCATAGATCTCGGACTTAGATATTCAAATATCGCATTTCTCTTTTCGGCGATCGTAACGGTTGGTATCGCTGCAGAGAAGATTTTTCAGGCACTTGGCCGCATGAAGGAAACTATGGTATGCATGCTTGTAGGATTTATAGCAAATATCATACTTGATCCGGTTATGATCTTCGGACTCGGACCTTGTCCGAAAATGGGAATGGAGGGTGCTGCTCTGGCAACTGGAATAGGACAGACGCTTACATTGATAAGCTATATCGTATTTTATTTTGCAAAACCATTTCCTGTATGCATCGCAAAATCAAACCTTGTATGGGAAAAATCACTGGTTGGAAGAATTTATTCCGTAGGTATTCCTGCAACGCTTAATCTGGCACTTTCATCGGTACTGCTTGCGATCATAAACGGTATCCTCTCGATATTCGGTGATGCCTGTGTGCTCGTATTTGGAGCATATTACAAGCTACAGTCGTTCATCTATCTGCCGGGTGGCGGAGTTATACAGGGTATCAGACCGATAATCGGCTACAATCACGGTGCAGGAGAGAAAAAGCGTGTAAGAGCAATCTTTATCACTGCGCTTGTGATGACGGTGTCTATCATGGTGGTGGGAACGGTGCTCTGCCTTGCAGTTCCGGGCTGGCTGATGGGACTTTTCACAGAAAATGCGGCTACCATAGCCATCGGAGAGAAAGCACTCCGTATCATATGTCTGGGATTTATAGTATCGGCAGTATCCGTTACTTGCAGTGGTGCTCTCGAGGGACTTGGAAAAGGAATGCCATCGCTTGTGATCTCACTGATGAGATATATTATTCTGATCATTCCGCTGGCATTTGTATTAAGCCGTGCCATGAATTCGCCTATGGGCGTGTGGATCGCATTCCCGGTTACAGAATTTATCACAGCGGTTGTTTCGCTGATCATTTATAAGGTTGAAGTAAATAAGGCATAGATAAAAAAGGCTTCTCACAGCAGATGTGGGAAGCCTTTTGGATTATATATCCTGTAGATTAATGTATTTAGGTGTGTTGAAATGGCGCATTGTTATCTCACACAGATCGGCACTGTCGCTTCGTATGACAGCAGATAATATCGCCTGATGCTCTTCGATAGTATTTTTCATTCGCCCTTCGTGTGCCAGGGATTTGCATGCGAGGTTTTGAATTTTGTAAGTGTGAGCCTTATATATTCCATTGAAAGTGGTATTTTTATTGTAACCTACGATAGTCTCGTGAAATTTGAAATCATATTTAACAAATTCCTTTATGTCTGCCGTGGTCTCAAAAATCTTTTTCTGCTTTTCCAGTAAAAACTCAAGTTTATCAATAGTCTCCTGACTCTTAGGGGACTTATTTTTATAATCCTCTGTCAGTGTGTATATGCAGAAAAATTCTATTGCGGAACGTATCTCGAAGGTTTCCTCGATATCCTGCTCGCTCATCTGGTGCAGGGCAAAGCCTCTGCTTGGCAGAATATCTACATATCCTTCCGACTCGAGTTGCTGAAGGGCGGAGTGGAAAGGTGTACGTGATACACCTACATCGGTGCATATTTTTCTTTCGGAATAAACACAGCCTTCCTCGAGCTCATTATTCAGTATCATTTTTTTAACATGTTCATAAGCTGTTTCTTTAAGATTATTTGAAGCGATCATATCATTTTCCTCTAAAAAATTTATCCATAAAACCGCATATTTTAGCGGATTTGAGTCTTTAAGTTTGATAAAATTTTAACACGGGTATACCGGTATGTCAATGGTTCCAGAAAAATCAATTAGCATTTATTCACAAAAATAAGAGCATAAAAATATATTTTCTATACAAAAATAAAATAGTATGTTGACTGGTATACCGGTATGCCGTACAATGTAGTTACACAGAACGAGAGCAGTTCACATGGCTAATGAGCTGCATTACACAAATAACAAATACAAATATCAAACATATGTCAGACCGGTATGACAGGCAGTAAGAAAGGATGGTTTCAAAATGAAAGTAGGATTTATAGGTTTAGGAATTATGGGACGCCCAATGGCAAAGAATTTACTTAACGCAGGAGTAGAGCTAGTTGTTTCAGATCTGAATAAAGAGGCAGTAGATGAGCTTGTATCTCTTGGTGCTGAGGCAGGAACTTATGAGCAGATAGGAGAAATGTGCGATATCATTCTTACAATTCTCCCAAACGGAAAGATCGTACAGGATGTACTTTTCGGTAAGAACGGAGTCAGCAAGACACTTACAGCAGGCAAGCTTGTATGTGATATGTCAAGTGTTACACCTACAGAGAGCAAGACATGTTATAGTAAATTAAAAGAGCAGGGAGTCGGATTTATTGATGCACCTGTAAGCGGTGGAGAGCCTGGAGCTATAGCAGGAAGCCTTGCGATCATGTGCGGTGGTGATGAAAAAGACTTTGATGCTTTACAGGAGATCTTTGGAATCCTTGGAAACAGCAGCTTACTTATCGGACCAAGCGGAAGCGGAAGTGTTACAAAGCTTGCAAATCAGATTATTGTAAATCTCGGTATCGCTACTGTATCAGAGGCACTTGTTCTGGCTACAAAGGCAGGAGCTGATCCAATGAAGGTATATAAGGCAATCCGTGGTGGTCTGGCAGGAAGTGCGGTTCTTGATGCAAAAGCGCCTATGATGTGCGCTAGAAATTTTGTACCGGGCGGAAAGATCAGTATAAACCATAAAGATATCAAAAACGTAGTAAATACAGCACATGACCTTGATGTACCTCTTCCACTTACAGCGGAGCTTTTTGAGATCATGCAGGCACTCAAGGTAAGCGGCCATATGAACGACGATCACGCAGGAATTGTCCAGTACTTTGAACAGCTTGCAGGAGTTGAGGTAAAATCGGACATTACAGAATAAGAGAGGTGCAGATATGCTGACAGGTTATCCATTATTAATAGCATTTATAATAAGTGTAGGTATATTACTGGTATCTATTATCAAATTTAAAGTAAATCCATTTATAGCAATGCTTTTTACAAGTATTGTAACAGGATTTCTCGTTAAGATGCCGATAGGTGATATTGCCAATACGATCTGTGCAGGATTTGGTAATACACTAAAGAGTATAGGTATCGTTATAGGACTTGGTATCATCTTTGGAAATATCCTTTCTGAAGCCGGAGCGACAGAGGCTATAGCAAAAGGATTATTAAAGAAAACCGGAAACAAAAATGCAGCACTTGCAGTCACAACAGCAGGCTTCCTGATCTCTATTCCGGTATTCTTAGATGCGGCATTTATCATAATGATGCCAATAGTAAAATATGTTGCAAGAGCAACAAAAAAGAGTCTTATGATCTTCGTTTGTGCTCTTGGAGTAGGCACTATAGTAGGACATGCCATTGTAATTCCTACACCGGGACCACTCGCAGTAGCAGCAAATGTGGATGCTGACATAGCAGGTTTCCTGTTCTATTCAATCATTGCAGGACTTGCAGCGATTATTGTCGGTGGATGGCTCTATGGAAAGAGATTTAACAACTACCCTGTATATCAGGCAACAGAGGAAGACCTTGAAAACATCAGTGCAGTAAAGAAAATCCCTACATTCGGACGTTCAATGCTCGTACTTCTCTTTCCAATCGTGCTGATCTTACTGGCAAACGTAGTAACATCAATAGTAGCAGAGGGAACAGCAGCATACAATATTGTTTCATTTATCGGTGAAAAAGATATCGCATTATTCCTCGGATGTGTATTTGCATATGCATTTTTACACAATTACATTGAAAAAGATTTCAATACTGTAGTTACAGAGGCCGCTGATTCAGCAGGACTTATACTCCTCATCACAGGAGCCGGTGGAGCATTCGGTAATGTACTCAGCACGAGCGGAATTGGTGATTATCTCGTAAATGCTATGGGAAGCATGAACATTTCACCTATCGTACTTGGATTTGTACTGAGCGCATTGCTTCGTGTATCACAGGGATCTACAACAGTAGCATTAGTTACTACATCATCAATTCTTGGAAGTGCGATAGCAGCATCAGGAGCATCACCTATCCTTGTAGGGCTTGCAATCTGCGCAGGTGGAATAGGATTTTCACTTCCAAATGATTCAGGTTTCTGGGTAATCTCAAGATTTGCAGGAATTTCTGTATCAGACACGATAAAAAGCTGGACAATAGGCGGAACAATAGCAAGCTGCGTGGTATTTGCGGTAGTTATGCTTATTTCAGTAATAAATGGTGTGGTACCACTGCCATTCCTTTAAAATATGTGTCATATAAATAACCGGATATTTTGCGAATAGATAAAGGAGAACAATTATGGCTGAGAAGACAATTTCTATAGATGTATTTGAAAAATATGGTAAACCAGATGAGGCAAAGCTCGATGAGCTTCTTAAAAAAGAGATAGAGAATAATGATACAAAGTTTGTTGTACTCGATGATGATCCTACAGGAGTTCAGACAGTACATGACATAAGTGTATACACAGACTGGACTGTAGAGTCCATGAAAAAAGGATTCATGGATGACAATAAGGTGTTCTACATCCTCACAAACAGCCGTGGTATGACAGAGGCTGAGACAACAAAGATCCACCATGAGATAATTGATGCTGTAGCTCAGGCAGCCGCAGAGACAGGCAAAAATTATCAGTTTATCTCAAGAAGTGATTCTACACTGAGAGGTCACTACCCTCTTGAGACAGAGCTTTTAAAAGAGGGAGTAGAGAAGAACGGTAAGACTGTGGATGGCGAGGTATTATTCCCGTTTTTCAAAGAAGGTGGCAGATTTACCATCGACAACACTCATTATGTAAAATACGGTGATGAGCTTGTTCCGGCAGCCCAGACAGAGTTTGCAAAGGATAAGACCTTTGGATATACACATTCATCTATTCCTGAGTATGTTGAGGAAAAGACAAAGGGAGCATACAAGGCAGAAAACGTAACCTGCATAGCACTTGAAGATCTTCGTGCATTAAACATTGACAGGATCACAGAGCAGCTTACAAATGTGAAGGACTTTAACAAGGTATGCGTAAACGCTATAGATTACTGTGATGTCAAGGCATTCTGTATAGCTCTCTACAGAGCAATGGCAGCTGGCAAGAGCTTTATGTTCAGAACAGCAGCAGGCTTTGTAAAGGTCGTAGGTGGTGTTACGGATATTCCACTTCTTACCAGAAAGGAAATGGTAGTAAAAGAGACCGATAATGGTGGAATTGTTGTGGTAGGAAGCCATACAGCAAAGACAACAGCACAGCTTGAGGAATTATTAAAGCTTGAGAATGTTGTTCCTGTTGAGTTCAAGTCAAGTCTCGTGCTCGATGGAGATGAAGCATTTTACAATGAGGTAAAAAGATGTGTTGCAGAGGAAGAAAAGATCATCGCAAGCGGAAAGACCGCAGTATGTTTTACCGAGAGAAAGCTGCTCACAGTAGAAAATGATACAAAGGAAAGTGCTCTTATAAGAAGTGTAAAGATCAGTGACGGAGTCCAGAGACTGGTTGGAGATCTTAGCATTACACCGGCATTTGTCATCGCAAAGGGCGGTATCACTTCAAGTGATGTCGGAACAAAGGCACTCAAAGTAAAGTGTGCAAACGTTATGGGACAGATCAAACCGGGAATTCCGGTATGGCAGACAGGCAGTGAGAGCAGATTTCCACAGACTCCATATGTCATTTTCCCGGGAAATGTAGGCGAGGCAACCACATTAAGGGAAGCTGTGGAAGTACTTAATGAAAAATAAATTGAGATGTAAATACTGAGCAGCTACAATAAAAATTAATTATACGAGGAGAAAGCACATGATTACAGGACAAGTTAAACTGTGTAATGATATGACGGCTATAAAACGTTTTAATAGGGCTATGAATGAGCTGGAATGTGACGTTGATCTGCAGCAGGGACGTTATGTTATCGACGGAAAATCCATTATGGGAATGTTCAGCTTAAGCCTTTTAGATCCGATCGCCATCATGGTACACACGGACAATGAAGAGGAAATAGAGCCTATCAAAGACTATATCAGTGATTATTCGGTAGAATAAGTAAAAGAGTAAGTGAGGCTGTCGTATTGAGGAATTGATACGGCAGTCTTTTTCTTGTAATAAATTTAAAAGAAATATATAATGTAACATATATTGATTTGAAGCAGTATTTTAGGAGAACAGCGGATATGAAGAAGACCATAAGCATAGGCAAACAGGACTTTTTATACCTTAGAAAAAATAATTATTTTTATATAGATAAGACAAAATTTATCGAGGAATGGTGGGAAAGTGCAGACGATATTACACTTATAACCAGACCGCGGCGTTTTGGAAAAACACTGAATATGAGTATGCTTAATTACTTTTTCTCTAATCAGTATAAGGATGAGGAGGATATTTTTTCAGGGCTTTATATATGGGACAGAGAAGAATATCATATGCTTCAGGGTTCATATCCGGTAATTTTTATCAGCTTTGCAGATGTGAAGCAGGGAAATTATAAAGATGCTGTTCAGAAGATAAAAAAGATCATCTCGGATTTATACAGACAATATCGCTATCTGGCAGACTATTCTTTATTTACGGACAGTGATAAGAATAAGATTACAGGTATGACTGACCAGATGGATGATGTGACAGCACAGGATGCGCTTAAGGATCTGGCATATTTTCTCAGCGAATATTATGGAAAAAATGTTATCATCCTGCTTGATGAGTATGATACGCCTATGCAGGAGGCATATATCCACGGATATTGGGATGAGTTTACGAGTTTTATGAGGGGCTTTTTAAATGCCACTTTTAAGACTAATCCGTACTGTGAGAGAGCTATAATGACAGGCATCACGAGGGTATCGAAGGAGTCTGTATTTTCGGACTTAAACAATCTTGTAGTGGTCACGACAACATCAGAACAATACGCAGACTGTTTCGGATTTACGGAGCAGGAAGTTTTTGAAGCATTGGAAAATTATGGAATGGATGAAAAAAAGGAGGCTGTCAAACAGTGGTATGATGGCTTTACTTTTGGAGCTATAAGGGATATCTATAATCCCTGGTCGATAACCAATTTCTTAAAGGAAAAGAAGTTGAAGCCGTATTGGGCTGCAACAAGCTCGAATGGATTGATAAATAAATTGCTGCAGGGAGCCTCGGCTGAAGTAAAGACATTAATGGAGAGGCTTATAAATGGTCAGTCAATAGTAGTCAATTTTGACGAGCAGATAGTGTTTAACAGACTGGATAGTGACGAAAATGCTATATGGAGTCTGCTTTTGGCGAGTGGGTATCTGAAAGTTGAAGATATCGAGCAGCGTGGTATCACACTCGAGCCATGGTATCATCTTTCAATCACCAATTTGGAGACTATAAGCATGTTTTCTAATATGTTTAAGGGCTGGTTTTCAGATGTTTCATCGAACTATAATGAGTTTGTGAAAGCACTATTTGCAGGTGATCTGAAAGCTATGAACACATATATGAATGACGTAGCACTTTATACATTTAGCAGCTTTGACACCGGAAATCATCCGTCAGAGAGGAGCCAGCCGGAGAGATTTTATCATGGCTTTGTTCTTGGATTATTGGTAGATATCCGGGATTCATATGAGGTTCGGTCAAACAGAGAAAGTGGTTTCGGGCGTTATGATATAGTTTTGATACCGAGAGAGCAGGGAAAAACAGCATTTGTCATAGAGTTTAAAGTCTATGATGAGAGCGAGGAAAAGACTCTGAATGATACGGTTAAGGAAGCACTTAAGCAGATAAATGATAAAAATTATGATGCGCAGCTTATAGAAAGAGGCATATCTAAGGAAATGATAAGACATTATGGCTTTGCATTTAAAGGAAAAAAGGTATTGATAGGTTAGACTGGAAATTGTATCCAAAATCAGATATAATAGCTTATTATGAGAAATAAAAGAGTATGTGATTATATAGCGGAAGCTATTCAGAATGAAATTTTATCAGGACGTATGCAGTCCGGTGATCCACTGCGTCAGGAAGAACTGGCAGACAGTCTCGGGTATTCGAGGATACCGATAAGGGAGGCATTGCAGATCCTTGAGTCGCAGGGACTTGTAAAAAGACTTGCCACGAGACATGTTGTGGTGGCTGATTTTTCGGATGAGGTGATAGAGGAAATCTATGACCTTCTTTCGGATGTGGAGATAAAGCTTTTAAAAGCCATGATGATGTCAGAAGTACCGCTGTTTGCGGCAGCAAAACCGGAGAGCGGAACATCGCAGGAGAAAACAACTTTACTTACGGATATCAATATATCAGGAGAGACGCAGTTCCACGAGGAGCTTATAGCAAACAGCCACAATGAGTATTTTACGCATATCCTTGAAAACGGGCTCTGGTGTTACATAAGGTTTGCGGTTGATGAGACGGCAGAAGGCAGGGAGAACGCACACAGGCTTGAGCTGCTGTCGAAAATAGCAGCGGCATATGCGGATAAGGATATAAAGACAGTCAGAAAATTTCTGACAGAGTATTTTGACTGTTTATGTAAGGCTGTCACAATAGAGAGGGCAGACAGCAGCAGGCAATTCAAAAGAGTATAAAAATATAACAAGAGGAAAATAGTAATTATGATAGGACTTAAACCGATAAAAATCCCATCAGCGAAGGAGCGTGTAGCATCGGAGCTTCGCAAGGCGATCTTGTCAAAACAGATAGAAGAGGGAGAAAATCTCTCTCTTGAGAGTGTGGCGCAGCAGCTTAACGTATCGATAACACCGGTGCGTGAGGCTTTTCAGATATTGGCGCGTGACGGACTTATTAAGCTAAGACCAAATAAGGGGGCGATAGTTCTTGGCATCACAGAGACATATATCAGGGAGCATTATCAGCTAAGAGGTATATTGGAGAGCGCATGCGCAGGGCTTGCAGCATCACCGGATGCGGATATCAGCAAGATAGAGCAGTCATATCATGATGCAAAAGAGATGATAGAGTCCGGGGACTATAGCCAGTATGCCAACCTTAACCGGGCGTTTCACAGTGAGATATGGGCGGCATCCGGCAACAAAAAGATGGAAAACATGATCGCAGAGCTGTGGAACGGTCTTTCAATGGGGAGCATGGTTACGGAAGAAGAATATGCAAACATTTCCATAAAAGAGCATGAGGTCATCTATGAGGCGATAAAAGCTCATGATGTGCAGCTTGCACAGCAGAAGATGTATGAGCATATCATGAGAAGCCGTGACGACATGCTGACATATTATGATTAAAGGGGCATAAGGTATAGATAATAGTTACGAATTTAACACAATACTTGTCATAAGTGCACAAACTGAATATAGCAAATATATATAAATTGCCGAAATTGTCAAAAAGGTATTGACGATTTCGGTTTTTTGTTATATCTTAAACTCAGAAATTGGATACAATATCACATATCAAATACTAAGCGGAGGAGGAAATGATATGAGTCCAGCAACAATAACACTTTTATTCTTATTGTTTGCCGTTGTAATGTTCGTGTGGGAAAAAATTCCACTGGGGGTTACGTCCATGATAGTATGTGTCGGATTAGTCGTCACAGGAGTACTTGATTGGAAAACAGCCTTTTCGGGGTTTATCGACAGCAACGTAATTCTTTTCGTAGCGATGTTTATCGTCGGAGGAGCATTGTTTGAGACTGGTATGGCAAACAAGATCGGAGGCGTGGTTACACACTTCGCCAAGACAGAGAGACAGCTTATCATAGCGATCATGGTGATCGTGGGACTGATGAGTGGAGTGCTTTCAAACACGGGAACCGCAGCAGTTCTCATTCCGGTAGTTATCGGAATTGCAGCAAAATCAGGATACTCGAGATCGAGACTTCTTATGCCACTAGTTTTTGCGGCAGCCATGGGTGGAAACCTCTCGCTCATCGGAGCACCGGGAAACCTCATAGCTGAATCAGCCATGGAAGAGATGGGACTCAGTTTTGGATTTTTCGAGTATGCAAAGGTCGGACTTCCGATACTTATAGCAGGTATCCTGTACTTTGCATTTATAGGATACAAATTCCTTCCTGAAAAGCAGGGTAGTACAGAAAGCTCATATGATGAGCAGAAGGATTTTTCAAATGTGCCAAAATGGAAACAGGCATTATCACTTATCATCCTGATCCTGACACTTTTGGGAATGATCTTCGAGGACAAGATAGGCATAAAGCTTTGTGTTATAGGCTGTGTCGGAGCACTTGCCCTTATAATTACAGGCGTTATCAGTGAGAAAAACGCACTTAAATCAATAGATTTGAAAACCATTTTCTTATTTGGTGGAACACTTTCACTTGCATCAGCTCTTCAGGAGACAGGCGCAGGTGAGGAGATCGCAACAGCGGTCATCGGTATACTTGGCAATAACCCGTCACCATACGTTCTCACATTCGTAGTATTCATGCTTTGCTGTGTACTTACGAACTTTATGTCAAATACCGCCACCACAGCACTTCTGGTTCCGATCTGTGTATCAATTGCCAATGAGATCGGAGCTGATCCGAGTGCAGTACTTATGGCTTGCGTTATCGGTGGTTCGTGTGCATATGCAACACCGATCGGTATGCCAGCCAACACAATGGTCATCACAGCCGGAGGATATACCTTCAAGGATTACGCGAAAGCAGGTATACCACTCATAATTGTAGCGACCGTTGTCAGCATGGTCTTACTGCCGATCTTTTATCCATTCTTCCCATAGTGAAGAGGAGAAGAGGTCGTATAATTCAGACAGGCACATATATATCGGCATTTGCTGATAGTGCCTGCCACATAAAAAGTTACAAGCTTCACTACAAAACAATATTTAATTATTTATGAGATTTATATTAGGAGGAAAAACTATGTCAAACGAGAAACAGGTAGAACAGCTTACCACCTATATGGCAAATTTCATCGCCCATATAGCAAAAAAATTACCGGATGATGTCATTGCAAAACTGACAGAGCTCCGTGACAAAGAGGATAGTCCTCTTTCAAAAACAATCTATGATACAATGTTCAGAAATCAGGAGCTTGCGGTAAAACTCAACCGTCCAAGCTGCCAGGACACAGGAGTGCTTCAGTTCTGGGTTAAATGCGGAACAAAATTCCCACTTATCGATGAGCTTGAGGGACTTTTAAAAGAGGCAGTCGTAAAGGCTACATTTGAAGCTCCTCTCCGTCACAACAGTGTTGAGACTTTCGATGAGTACAACACTGGCAAGAACGTTGGAAAAGGAACACCTACAGTATTCTGGGATATCGTGCCAAACAGCGACAAATGCGAGATCTACACATACATGGCAGGAGGCGGATGTACACTTCCGGGAAAAGCCATGGTACTTATGCCGGGAGAGGGCTATGAAGGAGTTACAAAATTCGTAATGGATGTTATGACTACTTATGGTTTAAATGCATGCCCACCTCTCCTCGTAGGTGTAGGTGTAGCAACATCAGTTGAGACAGCAGCACTTTTATCAAAGAAAGCTCTCATGCGTCCGATCGGATCGCACAATGAGAACGAGAGAGCTGCAAAGATGGAAACACTTCTTGAGGACGGAATTAACGCTATCGGCCTTGGACCTCAGGGAATGGGTGGAAAATACTCAGTAATGGGTGTAAATATCGAGAATACAGCCCGTCATCCATCTACAATCGGTGTAGCCGTAAACGTAGGCTGCTGGAGCCACAGACGCGGACACATTGTTTTTGATAAGGACCTTAACTACACAATCACAACACATTCGGGGGTGGAATTATAATGGTAGAGAGAATTAATGGAAAAACAATCTTAACAACACCAATCTCAGCAGAGGATCTTAAAGGAATAAAGATCGGAGATATCGTATACTTAAACGGAAGCATGACAACCTGCCGTGACGTGGCACACCGTCGTCTCGTTGAGGAAGGCAGAGAGCTTCCTGTAGATGTAAGAAACAATGCAATTTTCCACGCAGGACCGATCATTCGTCCACTCGAGAATGACAAATTCGAGATGGTATCTGTCGGACCTACAACAAGTATGCGTATGGAGAAATTCGAGTATGAATTCGTAAAAGAGACAGGTGTTCGTGTCATCATCGGAAAAGGTGGTATGAAAGAGAACACAGAGCGCGCCTGCAAAGAGTTTGGTGCTATCCACTGTGTATTCCCAGCCGGAAATGCAGTAGTAGCCGCAACAGAGGTTGAGGAGATCGTCCGCGCAGAATGGAGAGATCTCGGAATGCCTGAGACACTCTGGAACTGCCGCGTAAAAGAGTTCGGACCACTCATCGTATCTATCGATACAGAGGGTAACAACTGGTTTGAGCAGCAGAAGGTTGAGTTCAACAAGAGAAAAGATGCTGCAACAGAGGAAATCTGCAAGCAGGTCGGCTTCATCAAATAATTGTTGTAAATGGATATCAATATACTTAGAACCCAAATTGCCATGAACGTATTCTGGCAGTAAAAATATGCACCCCGCTGAGGCGGGAGAAAACATAAAAAAATATAATTTTCGCTCGGAAGCTCCCACATAATTTGAAATTAAAAGTTATGTGGGAGTTTTTACTATATTTACTTAGATAAAATGAAATATAAAGTAAATAATCAGTGTATTACATAAAAATGGAAATCTAATAATTGAAAAGAACTGTTGCGGCATATAGTGTATGCCATGTATAATAAAAAAGTAAATTACTGCAATAAAAATAGGATTATGGCCGGTAATTAAAAAACGAGAGGAACAAAAGATGATGAAACAATTCCTTAGAAAAACAATGAAAAATATAGCAACCTATGTGGAACTTGTGATGTCAGCATTCCTTATATTCGTGATAGGTGTGCTTATCATAAAGCTCATAGGACAGTGCTTTTTCGATATATGGCATGACAAGCTCGAGCTTGAATATTATATGGAATATGCGATGTCCCTCGCGATCGGTGTCGAGTTTGTGAAGATGCTCTGCACACACCAGCCGGGAACTATAATAGAGGTGCTTTTGTTTGCGACAGCAAGACAGATGATAGTGGAACATCTCAATGTATATGAGACACTTGTCGGAATAGGTGCGATAGCAGCTCTTTTTGCAGTCAGAAAATTCCTTTTCTGCAGTTTTGATGAGGCAGACCATATGATATGCCGCGGAAGTCAGACCGTAGCGCATGCAAATCTGCTCACTGGCGCACGAATACCAGAGGAAAAGACCAGACTTTTGCGTAACGTTGTAAGCGATAAATTGCAGGAAGAAGGTAAAAATGTAGCGATAGGTGCCTGCGTGTATTATAAAGACTGCGCACTCAGGGTGGATAGCATGAAAGAGGGCGTGGTTACGAGAGTTGAGGTAATTAAAAATCTGTAGATAAGTCATATCATAATCTGATTAATTATAAAAGAGGATCAGCACAATAGTGCCAATCCTCTTTTTTTACTCCAGATTAAGTTTTTTTGTCATATTGTATATTGAGCCAGTAGGGATTCTTCTGGTGTGAAACCGATCTTTGACATCCCTTCGCAAAACTCAGTGCACAGCTTATATGCCAGCTCACTTACTGAGGGTACTCGGAAAAATAGTGTACATTATATATAAAGAGGAGTATTATTTACTTATTAAGTCAAGTGAGGAAAAAGTATGAATACACAGGAAACAAAAAGATTATACGACAATGATGCATACGCAAAAGAATTTGAAGCCACAGTTTTATCATGTGAGCCAAAGGCTGATACTGACAATCTGTATGAGGTAGTGCTGGATCAGACATTATTTTTCCCTGAGGAGGGTGGACAAAGCCCGGACAAGGGAGTAATAAACGGAATAAATGTGGTTGATGTGCAGATAAAAAATGGTGTGATAACACATACGGTTGATATTGAAGCTGCTGAAAATGAGGCAGATGGTGAGGCTGATAAAATCGAGAATGACAAGATAAAGCTGGATAAAACAAAGCTTGATACAATATCAGCAGGCTCACACGTAGCCGGAAAAATTGACTGGCAGCATCGCTTTTATAATATGCAGCAGCACAGTGGAGAGCACATTTTTTCTGGAATAGTTCATAGCCGCTTCGGATTTGAAAATGTAGGATTTCATCTGAGTGACGCTGTTGTAACTATGGACTTTAGTGGTGTGATCTCACCGGAGGATATAGCGGATGTGGAGCGCGAGGTAAACGTAGCTATCACAAAGAATATCCCAATCGAGATTACATATCCGTCAAAGGCAGAGCTGGAGAGCCTTGAGTACAGAAGTAAAATCGAGATTGAAGGTCAGGTCAGAATAGTTACTGTGCCGGGATATGATGTCTGCGCATGCTGCGCACCGCATGTAAAGCGCACGGGCGAGATCGGTATGCTCAAAGTCATGAATTATCAGAATTATAAGGGCGGTGTGAGAATAAGCATCCTCTGCGGATTCAGGGCACTTGAGGCATTCAGACAGAAATCGGAGATAATTTCCGAACTGATGGGGATATTTACCACAAATCAGGAAGCTATTGTGGATAACGTTACCAAGCTCAAGGCTGCTAACCAGTCACTTAAATCAGAGCTTGGAACAGCAAAGGCAGAGCTGATGGATTACAAGATAGCCAGCCTTCCGACAGATATAGACAATGCCATACTTTTCGAAGCTGATCTCGATTCAAATGCCGCAAGAGGCTGTGTGAATAAGCTGGTTGAGAAATATAGCGGTGTGAGTGCCGTATTTACAGGAAATGATGATAACGGCTACAGCTTCATCATCGGAAGTAAGAACGTGGATTGCAACAATATCGCAGCAGCACTCAGAAATAAGCTCGAAGCCAGAGGCGGTGGAAAGCCTGTTATGGTGCAGGGATCGGTGAAAGCCGCAAGGAAAGAGATAGAAAAAGTGCTGGATGGAGTGCTTGAAGCGTAGATGAGCATAGATAATTGACAACAATGGAGAAAAATTATGGAAAAAATGCAGGATGACTATTCCACTGTGGCATTATATGATTTTGTAGCACGGAGTGAAAGTATTGATGAGTACAGGAATATTCTTGAAAAGCTTGCAGATCAAAAGCAAAACTGGATGGCTATTATTAGCAGCATAATGGAGCACAATTCTTATTCTGCAAAGGTAATGGCACAACTATGCGGAGTGAGTAGACAGTCAGTGCAAAAGTGGCTTAAAGGTTCGGTTCCTAAGAGCCGTGAGACATTTATAAAAATAGGATTTGCTGCAAATTATGATTTGGAGCAGATGAATCACTTTTTACAGCGATATGGATGTTGTAACAAGCTTTATCCGAAATGCTTAGAGGACTCTGTATATATATTTGTATTATCGTCAGATAGTATTGAACATACATACAGATCCTGCGAAGCAATCATAAATATGTTAAAAAACGACATTTCTGAGATAATGAGTAATGCGGAGGCAGGAGAATATACGACGTCTGCGCTTGAAGTCGATATTACAAATCTGAGATCATTGAGGGAAATGCTCATGTTCGTTGCCAATAATAGTCAGGTATATAAACAGAAATATTATAAGTTGTATGATTATGTAGAAGAATTTATACAGAAAAATCTGGTAGATGGGGAAGATGACAATGTTTTCTTGTTAGCAAATTCCCAACAGTGGAGCTCATCATTAAGGCAGTGCGTTTCAGCTGTATCGCAGAAAAAATGGTATCCCCAGAGAAATAAAATTATATCATTGGGAATTCATCTCAATATGGATGTAGATCAGATAAATCATATGCTCGAACTGGCACAGATGGAGCACTTGTGTGCTAAAACACCATTTGAGAGTGCAATAATATATGCGTTGGAAAATGCAAAGTTAGAGGATAAGATATATTGTGATGGAACAGATGAACTATGCCTTTATGTGAAAAAGGTGCTAGTCTCATTGGATTTTGAGGGTGTGGAGTTTTTTCTGGACGAGTTACCGGAGAATGATGAATAAACAGATTTAAGTGTGATGTGCAACTTTGGGTGAAAAACTTATACAATTAACAGATATAATGCATATATAGCATAAATCAATAAATAAAAAATAAAATAACATAAAAAAATATAAAGTGTTTATTGAATGATTATAAATAAAGTCCTAGAATGAATAAAGTATTAGGAAAAAAGTTACACAGGAGGGAAACATGGCATCAGAGTTTATTCAAATAAAATGTCCGGGTTGTGGTGCTTCGGTATCAACAAATGATGAATTTTGTGAATACTGTGGTAAACCGGTAATTATAAAAAATTTTAATAGTGTTGCAACAATGCCAATGCCAGAATTAAATAAATA
Source organism: Acutalibacteraceae bacterium (assembly GCA_963586665.1). Lineage (GTDB taxonomy): Bacteria > Bacillota > Clostridia > Lachnospirales > Lachnospiraceae > Roseburia. Next base: position 519 of record CAVABC010000070.1, on the reverse strand, counting down.
TGTCAGATCATATAAAAAGGAAATTGATAGCAATGGCGATGTTGATGCGATAAATAAATCAATAGCAATGTGCTACCTTAAGCTAAAACAGTATAAAATGGCAGGGCAGTATTTTCAAAAGGCAATGGAAGATAATTTTGATGATTCAGAAAATTATTTTTATGCTGCGGTATGCCTCTTGGAAGGAAAAAAGGCTTTTTTATCCAGCCGGCCAATAATAAATCAGATTGAAACATATATAAATGATGCAATTTCGATTGAAGATAAGGGTGTTTACTATTATTTTTGGGCGTACATAAAGTATGACTATTATTATAGAAAAAGTTTTAGAACCAATCCTGATTATATAGAGTGCATTAATAATGCGATACAATGTAATTTAAGCAGGATGGATGCACAACAGCTATTTGATATCATAGGGGTAGCAATGCCTCAGGAATTATATGTTTAGTGAGTTTGAGTATTTTAATTCAAAGGAGAAAAAATAGACATGAATACAGAAAGAAACAAAAGGTATTT
>CAVABC010000069.1:0-17781 GCA_963586665.1 Acutalibacteraceae bacterium | reverse complement strand
TATCATCTCCTTTTAGAGAATTATAACATCAAATGCTAGCAAATGCAATCAAAAAATAAGAAAGGAGGGAGAAAATGGCTGCAAGTAGAATCAAAGGTATCACAGTTGAGATGACTCCTTATATGAGATCCAAAGTGATGTGGCAGATGTCACCAAAGCTTCTGCTAAATACACCATTGAGTTTGGTGAGATCATTGGCAATGGGAAGTTTTACTTTACCAGAGCGTATCGAGACCGTCCTTATTTTCAGGTGGATGTTAATGATGACTCCACACCAACGATTACACTGATGCGAAGAGAAGCGAGTGCTTTTGGAGAATATATCGGAGCAGAGCTTAGCGGTGTGGAAAGTGCCACCGTATCCCTTGTGGTCTTTTACCTGACTGTGCCAGATGATAAGGATGATAACTAAGGAGGCAGATATGAACGGTATTTTTGATGATGAAAAATATAAGGAAGCTGCAGATAAATGTGTTGCTTTTATAAAAAGACAGTTGAATGTAAATGACTTTAAATACGTTTTAAGTTTTGCCGAGGAATACAGTAGCTATTTTACCGGGGATGTCTTATGGGGAAATGCTTCTGGACTATCTGATGGTGAAGAAAAGGTAGAGCCAAAGTATGTATCGGTTGATAAATATTATGATTACAGCTACAAGGGGCAGGTAGAGGGAAGCTGCTCTGGAACAGGTGGCGTGAATATCTATGTTTACCGTGATAAAGGGTATCTGGTTGCAACCTGTCCGGTAGAAAATGGCAGATGGATTTCAGAAGCCACTTATCGAGAGACTTATCTTATTCCAGACTATGATCCGGAAACCGGAGAGCAGATAGGAACTCATGAGGAAGTTGTGAGTTACACCATTCCCATTGAAGTCCAGGAAGGCATCAAGATGTTTCGCTATTGCAAGACGGTGACCAGTTATTGGGAAGATGTCTCGCAACCTGGTGCTCAATATGAAAAAGCAGAACGGCTTGTTTATGTTGGATCAGATGAAGTAGCCGATGAAGAAGGTGGGAACGCCTATCCGTATTTTACGGAGTTTAAGGTGCGTCTTTATTCTTACAGTGATACTGAGTACATGGATGATGATTGCGAAATTTATAAAGCACCAGATGGAAGTCTTTTCTGGTTTACCATTCTTGCGGCGGAAGGCACTAAGATTGCAAAGATGCTTCAAAAGGTCACCAAAGCTGGAGAAGAAGCCTTTGATGTGGTGGCAATCTCGGGTGCAATTTCCAATGTAACCTATGGAAGATTACCTGCATCTTTCCTTGTTCCAGCGGATGATCCTCAATATGATAAAGATGGATCCAAAGCCAAATGGGTGAACAGGTTCTTTATATCGTGTACAAGTAGGTGCATATAAGAATAAGGCAAATGCGGATGCAATGCTTGAAAAAGTAAAGGCTGCTGGCTTTAGCACTTACATGGTACAGGTGGATGGATTATACAAGATCCAAGTAGGTGCGTATAAAGAAAAAGCAAATGCAGAGTCTATGGCTAGCAAAGTAAAATCCGCAGGATTTGATTGCTTTATCACGGGAACAAGTTCTGCTACAACAGCACAAACAAAGTCCATTGATGAACTTGCAAATGAAGTGATCCAAGGCAAGTGGGGAAATGGTCAAGACAGAAAGAATCGATTAACGGCAGCTGGGTATGATTACTCCGCTGTACAGCAACGTGTCAATCAATTGTTAGGATAGTAAAAAGGCTATGAGGTAACTCTTTTTTGGAGATGCTTCATAGGCCTTTTTTATTTTGAGTTTATTTCATTTTCAAGTTTCTTTATTGAATCTAAAATTTCATCAAAGTCAGGATATTTTCCATAAATCATGTTGCGCATTTTTACATAATCATTTCTGATTTCAGGGATGCTGTGTTCGGCTGGATACAATCTTAATGTTCCTACACGTGCAAGTTCGTATTTTGCCCATCCACGAGGATAGAATTTCTGTTTAAATTCTGCGACTTGAGTAAGCAATTCAGGAAGAGCCAATGCTTCTTCTTTCACTTTTGAATTTGCCATACAGTAAATATCATAATAATGGCGAGAATATCTAGCTGGAATAAGTGAACCTTCTGGTCTAAGTGCCTCCTGATGTAAAATAGTAGCTTTTTCCCAAAAAGTTCTGGCAGCAGTAGTTGTAATGATTTCTGTATTCTTTTGTTTAAATACCTGTGGGTAGTAGTCGGCGACATATGGCGCTACAGTTGCTTTTTGTGTTGGAGACCATGCTGCAAGTGCGCCAATTTCCAGACGAATCACCCGAAGTATAGAGTCATCCTTAAAAAGACTTGGATACTCAAAATTAACTGTTCCAGAATCCTCTTCTGTAATGAAAATATGTAATTTTTGGCCAAGAAGTGCCTCCATGTCAGCTTTGAAATCGGGAAGGAATTCCTCGGCGAGATATTTAAAAAGTCTATCTCTTGAATAAGCTATGAATTTTTGTTGTTTGGTATTTGATCGTTCTTCCCAAGGCTCGTTTTTTGAGTATCCTATAACTCGCCAGTCTAGGATTAAATCAATGTCTTCAGAAAAACGTTCAATTAGGTTATACACCTTACTAAGACTTGTGCCGCCTTTGAATGCAAACGACGATTTCCACTTGGAATGGTGAAAAAGATAATCGAGTGTTAAGCAAACCCAGAAATCCTTTTCAACAATGGCTGGGTCGATACCCATTTTGGCAGCGGTGTTTATGAACAGTTCTTCACGTTCATTGGTTTTAGCTATCTGATACATTAATGTAATTCCTCCTTGGCGATTTCTTTAATCGCAGCATATGTCCATGCTGTAGATCTTTGACCTTCCTTTAAAATAAGATCCTTATCGTCCGGTAAAATTTTCTTTCTAAATTCAGGAATATAATCATTGATCCTATCTTTGCCTATAGATTTGATGGCTTGGATGACAAGCCTTGTTTGATAAGACTTGCTATTAATGTCCTTATCATTTCTATGGACAAACTCAATCTCGGAATTTCCAATTGTGTAGCTTCTGTAAGGACCAGAAGATATGTAGGAATATCTTCCTGGAACTTGAGTGGATATGCCAAGTAAATTCAGTGCGTTTTCACCAGAAGGTGTGATTGACCAGCCATAATTTCTGGCAATGGCCTCAGCAACACTATTCATATTAGGAGCAACAGGTTCATTTAAAAGCTTGCTGAACTTAGGCTTATAGTAAATGCCTCTACATATCTTTTCTATCTTTTTGTTTTTTTCGAGCCTGGATAGGGTTTTTCTTGCAGTATCGTAGTTAGTTAAATCCGTGAAATCTGAAATGATAAAAACAGTTCCAAAATCTGCATGATCAATTCTTTCTTCGATTTGTTTTGAAAATGGCATATCATTCACCTCCTTTTGTCCTAAAAAATATATCATATTCCGGACAATTATTCAAGGCTTTAAAAAGAAAAATGTCCGCAAAATTATATAAGAAAACGGACGATATCGATTGTGAGGATAACAAAGGATAATAAAAAGCCTATGAGGTAACTCTTTTTGGGAGCTGCTTCATAGGCCTTTTTTATTTTTAGAAATCTTTTTCTTCTTTCATGAATTCCATAAGATTTACGTGTTTAATGCCGTTCCTTTTTTGGATCAATTCATCGGTGGTCATAACGTATCGAGGATAGTTATCCCAGGTTATCATTTCAAGAGGTCTGTATTCTCTATCTTCTGTTGCCTCACTATCAAGAATACGATAGGCAACTTGAACATAAGCATAATCGTTTTCTTTACTTCTTAAAATAAAGTCACATTCAAATTTTTTAAATCTGCCAATACTTACACTGTAGTCATGAGTCAAAGCGTAGTTATGAATGATATTCTCCAATACTGGTCCATAGTTGATTCTTCTATCTGTTCTAGTTGCGTAGTAGAAAGAGAGATCTGATAGATAATACTTTTTTTCACCTACCAATGCTTTTCTTGATTTCATGTCGAAACGATCACAGCGTATTAATATTTTTGCTTTCTCAAGAGCATCGATATACTTGTTTGCTGTTTCAATCTTAACTTTTACACCTTTGTTATTTAAGTCTTTGACGATATTGGTTAGGTTAGTGGCAGCTCCAAAGTTAGCAATAAAATACTCCATAATCGCATCAAATGCCACTCTATTTCTAATTTTAAGTCTGGTGTGAATATCCTTTTGAAAAATCTCCTCAATCAGGCTTTTTGTATATTGTTGTTTAGCAAAATCTGTTCTCAGCTTAAGTGCATATGGAAATCCACCTTCATAGATGTAATTTGTGAGTTCGTGCAAATCATCCTCAAGTGGTATTTTAAGGAACTTCTTCATTGAAAGATACTCTTCATAGGTTAGAGGATACATATCCAGCTCAATGTAACGACCGGTTAGTTTTGTGGCAAGGTCTCCACTTAAAAGATAGGAGTTGGATCCGGTAATGAATATGGACATATCACCTTCTTCTCGCCAAGCATTAAGCATTGGTTCAAATTTTTTGATATTTTGTATCTCATCGATAAAGAGGTATTTTTTTCCTTCTGCCGTTGCATTTTCTTCAATAAGTTTGTCTAATTCCTTAGCAGTTGTAACATCATAATAAGGACGCTTGTCTAAGTGGAAGTAAAGGATGTTGTCCTGATTCACACCACTATCAAGTAATTCTTTCATGATCATGTGCAGTAAAGAACTTTTACCGCATCTTCTGACGCCAGTAATTACTTTTATTATTTCTGTCTCATGGTAAAAATCTCTGATTTTATTCAGGTATTTTTCTCTGAAAAATAGGTCGCTTTGTAATTCTATTTTCATGGTTACACCTCCTTAATCGTAATATACCAAAGCATACCTCCCCTTGTCAACGTTAACGGGGGTACTTCTGCGAAAAAATGCAACATCACCCCTCTTAAAAATGCTTTTTGCTACTTTTTGAAAGGAAAATCCTTCTTATATAATAGGCAAAATGACTTGATAAATATCTACATTAGAGTGATATATAGACATACCAAAAGGAATGGAGGTATGCAGCTATGATAAAAAATATTATAAAATCGCGGAAAATTCATAGAAAAAAAGCGCTTAGTACAGTGAAGGTACTAGTAGCTTATATCTGTTCACATGGCACTCGGTATCTTGCAACCGGGTGTCTTTTTTTACGAGATTTGCTCAGCCAGAATTATTTTTTCAAAAAAGGGGTTGTGAAAAGGCTACTTACACTCGGCTTTATGAAAAGACAAGAAACTTAGGTGGAAAGGAGCAAAAATGGGAAGAATTAAAGTAATTCAACACAATAGAACACGTCCTGAAAGGCCAGCCCTGGAAGTGGTTAATCCACAAAAAAGCACAGAGACCTCACATGCTGTCAATTATTCACTGGCAAATAAGGTAAGAGTAGCGGCCTATTGTAGGGTATCAACGATTCAAGAAGAACAAGACCTTTCTTTTGAAAGCCAACAAAATTATTACAAAAACCTTATAGAAAGTAATCCAGATTTCTATCTTGTTGGCGTTTACGGAGATCATGGAAAGTCCGGGCTAAACGCTGAGGGAAGACCAGATTTTCAGAGAATGATCGGGGATTGTCGAAATGGAAGAATAGATCGTATTTATACAAGATCGGTTTCTAGATTTGCAAGAAATGCATCTGAATGCTTGGAATACATCAACGAGCTTAAAAAGCTTGGGGTTGTTGTACATTTTGAAAAGGAAGCATTTAGTACCGCAGATACCAATATTGAAATGATCCTTTCTTTTCTAGCAATCCTGGCACAAGAAGAAGTAAATAGCTTATCGCAAGCTCAGCTCTGGTCGCATAGAAAAAGAAATAGGGCCGGAGATCCTATCATGGGTGCTCCATATGGATACACACGAGATAAGAAAGCAATAAAAGGAATTCACCATTGGAACATCAATGAGGATGAAGCAATCAGAGTCAGAAAAATTTATGAACTTTATCTTGAAGGATTAGGATATACGGCTATCGCTAGAGAAATGAAAAAGTTCGAGGCTAAGAACGGTACTACAAGAGAAGATTGGAAGCCAAACGTGGTAAGCAGGATTCTTACTTCAGAATACTATGTAGGTGATATTTTAACGAATAAAACTTATAAGCCAGATTATACAAAGAAAAAAGCGGCTAAGAATGAAGGCGAGCGTGAGCAACAATACATTAAGGATCATCACCCGGCAATTATTAGCAGAGAGGTTAAGCAAAAAGTAGAAAAATTAATGGAGGCAAGGAAGAAATGAATACGGCAAAAATTATAGTAGAAGAATCGTCAATGACACCTGGTTTGATGACCATAAGAAGAGAAGAACCAAAGGATGAAAAATGTGGTTTTGCCATTCAAACAAAAAGGGTGGCAGCCTATTGTAGAGTTAGTACAGATTTGGAAGAACAAGAATCCAGTCTTAGTCTTCAAAGAGAAGCGTATAAAGAAATTATTGAAAATCACCCTGGATGGGAACTGGTAAACATTTATGCAGATGAAGGCTTGAGCGGAACCGACGTCAAAAAGCGTATCGAATTTCAAAGGATGATGAAAGATGCCTACGACGGGAAGATTGATACCATCATCGCAAAGTCGATTTCCAGATTTGCCAGAAACACAATCGACACCTTGGAATACACAAGAGACCTTCAAAAAATTGGTGTGAATGTTTACTTTGAAAAGGAAGGTATAGATACCGCGGGTATTACATCAGAGTTTATGCTTACCATCCTTGCAGCCTTTGCTCAAGAGGAAAGCCACAGTATTTCTGAAAATACAAAGATTGGTATTAGACAAAGATTTAAACAAGGAATACCAATGTGGTCGGAGGTTTATGGGCTAAAAGAAGGATGGAAAATAAATGAAGAGGAGGCGAAAGTAATACGACTCATTTTTGAGCTTTTTATAAGTGGAAAGACCACTCGCCAGGTTGCTGACGAACTGAATAAAAGAAACATCCCGACCCCTGGATCCACCAAGAAATGGAATACAGATAACGTCAGCAGAGTGATTACAAATGAAAAATATGTGGGTGATGTCAGGATGCAAAAAACCTATGTTTCAAACTTCATGGAACATAAATCTTTGGAAAATAAGAAAATGAAGATCCAGCAGCATTACAAGCATGACCATCACGAGGCTATTGTGGATAGAGAGACCTTTACAAAAGCTCAGAATTTGTTTGCCATAGTTGATAAAAATCTAATACCGACTTGTAACATTATGGGTGTTAATAATAAGAACTGAGAAAGGAAAAGAGTTATTTGAAGCTATCAAAGGAAGCCTTAAATGGAAAGATGTAAGTTATGAAGATGGTGTCAAATATAACACTGCTGAATATCAATCTGTCTTAAGGCCAAAGCATTGATTAGGTCTTTCTTTACTTGTTTAAAAGTACCACACCACTCTCGTGCTCCTTATCACACCTTGTCATATCTTTTACGAAGTCCCAAATAGGAAAGGCACCCAATCATATAGCAAACTGCAAGAGAAATCAAAGAGACAGATGCGATATAATTTATCGTTCCTGTGCTTTCTGCAAACATGTCATTTACCATCCCAATGGTCAGTAAATCCAAGTCACGGATTGCAATTCCCAACTGCACACACCTTAGCTGCTGCCGGAGTATAAAAAATAAGCCCCTGTGTTGCGATTTCAGGAGAGCCGGAGGGATAATTCCCCAACTGCTCTTCTAAAAACGCGACACAGAGGCTTGTTTTAGATTGTGACTATATGTACTATTTTTATATTAGACCAACCGTTCCTTTAATAGCATGCAAAAAAATCCCACCGAAGATGAATAGAGTTTGTGGCTCACAATCAGCTTCGATGGGATTTGTAATTAAAGATCAAATGCGACTAAGCAGTCTTTGCCTCGTCCAATTCTTTAACTTTTGCAAGTGGAAGCCCAGTATCTTCCGCGATTTCTTCAAGTGACATCTTTCCACGTGCAATCAATTTTTTTGCTGTTTCAATCGCACGAATTATTTCGCCTTGCTCTAAAACACTCTGACTCAAATTACACATTTCAGCCACCTCACTTTCCAATTCTTCCGTCATAGCTATCTTGAAATCATCCTGCATAACACGCTTCTTTTCATCGGCACTGATCGTACTTGAGAGCAATGTATTCATGAGTTTAAGAATCTCGTTATCCCCAGCTTCTTTTACGTCACCAAGGTTTACAATAACGCCTCTCATTAGATCGACCGAGTTAGGTTTCAATTTTGGATTTCCATACACAACATCCGGCTTTAATGAAATTCCAGAAATCGTGTTTTTCATATAATCAGCCGTTGGCATACAAAACCATATAGAATAAACTTTCTGGATTTTTCCATATTCCGAATGAGTAAACACAGTTCCGTATTGACCTGAAATCAATCGGCTCATGTAATAAATTACTCTTTTTTCGATATCATATGATACTTTATTCTTTTGTGCCTCAACATTGATAATCAGCTCGATTGGCTGTGCAGTATCAGGAACAACAGCTGTAAAGCGCAAATCGTAAGTTATCTTTGTTTCAGACACGCTGCTATCTTCGCTATTATCTCCGATAACATCTTCATTTCCATTTAGAACTTCTACATCTGCTTCATTGCGATGAACTGCCTTAGTTGAAACTTCTGGGTTGCCTTTGATGCATTCTACAATAGTAGCCAAGCTGAATGGTTTGAACTCTGCTACGCAACATTTCAAAATCCACGCCAGAATTGATTTGTTAGCCAGCAATGACTTAACTGCATTATCATAGCTTGCATTAGTGCCCACAGAATCAATCACATTGGCAATTCTTGTTTGCTGCTCCAAGGCTCTCACCTCCATTTCTAATAACAGGGTACATAAACCCTATTTTCTAATTTCAGTCTACCATAAACATCAGTTCATTTCAAGTTCTGGTTTGTGAACTTTCTATGTTCCTCAGATTAATCCACCTCGCTCTCAATCGCCTCTCGGCAGTCAACTAGAAACTGCTGGAAGCCCTCGCTCGGATGATCCATGACCTCATCCAGATCCATGGATTTCACAATGTCCACAATATTTTTTCTTACTCTTAGAGTTCCCGTAAGAATGATGATATTCGCATGGCATCATCATCTGGCGGGGTTTTCTCTGCTATTGCTTCAAAGTTTGATGTTATATACGGAGTCTCAATGACTGAAGACTGTTATGAATGTTCGTTTATTAGAACGGAAGGTGATGTATCGAGGCTAAGAGGCTCTAAATATTTCCAGGCAAAAGTTGGAGATAAGAGAAGAGCCAACAAGAAGATGTGGTGTAGATGAGCCACTTCTTTTGTGGTTAACCACAGCGAGATGACGATTGTGGATGATGGTAGAGATGGTTGAGTGCTTGCGATTCAGCTGATAGAAATGTGCTCCAGATTGAAAGATTGCCACGCTGATTATCCTGAGAAATGGATTTTGTCAGTGTGGCAAAAATTTTACCCTTGGCACTTTAGCAAGTTAACGTGATAAAGAGAATGGGGATGATAAAACCGGAAAGATAGACACAGTGTGGTTATGACAACATGGTACGGAGATTGATTCTAGCTGACTTCCAGGGATGACAGAGGGTAATTGGAGGAAAGCTCACACATGAGAACTTGCAATGAACGCGCGTTTGTGGTAGACTAAGAATAGAAAATTGGGTGATTATACACATGTGTAGAAAAGGAGGAAAACTCCAATGATTACATTTGAAATAGATGAATTTACGTCGTGCCTTAAAGAGGTATCTACTGGGGAAATATATGATACCGAAGTAGTCCGTATTAAGAGAAATAGCTTTCTTAATAAGTTTAATAAAAAGACTGGCTGGTATGTGAATTGGGGGAAATTTCCTAAAGGAACAGAGGTATATGCCCTTGTATTAAAAGGCACTATGGATATTCAGGGCATGGTTGCTATTCAGTATGACAAAGATTCTCAGGCAGTATATGTTCTTTGGGGATGCACTTCACCAGAGAATAATATTTGGCAATATGGAAAGAAAAGATTTGCCGGAGTTGGCGGGCACCTTTTTGCAATTGCAGCAGAGCTTTCAGTCAAAGCTGGTTACGATGGATTTATAGTTGCCGAAGCTATGGATAAGGAATTGTTTGATTATTATATGAGAGAATTTGGTGCCGCACCGCTTCCTCCTATCAATAATCCTTATCGCTTTATGTTATCTGATGACATGAGTAATAGATTAAGGGAGGTGTACACATATGAATGGACAGATGAAGAAATCTAAAAGCCAAATCGTAGAAGAGTACATTAAGAGGGTAAACCCTTATGAGAAGCCTCAGCCCATTTCGTTTGATTTAAGGGGCTATGCAGCCTATATGAAGGAAAATGGATTAAAAGGAGCTGATATTACCCCCGAGATTATGAATAAGTTTTCAAAGGCTAGAGTATAAAACGATAAATCCCACTGAAGAATATCTGTGAGGAGCAGATCTCTTTGGTGGGATTTATATTGTGAACGGGTGTACATGTGCTTCAGCTGGAACAATTTTCCTTATCTTCTGCACGCAGTCTAAGCAGTTCGTCTATTTCATCTTTGCTTGCCGGTCGTACTGTTTATCTGGATTCCTCAGTTTATCAGTCTTATCAGTTTTATCAATTGTCTTCTCGATTCTATCCAGTGTGTGTTCGCGAAGACGCAGCATATCCTTTTTCATGCGCGTAGCGGCATGAGGGGATACCGCTTTCTTTATCTTTGGGTAGGTTTCTGCAATCACGGTATCCGTATAAGCTATGTAATCCTGGATATCGGCATCTGAAATAGACATCATAGATAATCACCCCTTCCTATCATTTCTCCCATATTCTCACATCAAACCGTGCTTTTTCCTGAACTCACGGACTTCTGCTGCTTTGATTTCTTCCAACAGATGAACGTCGTCATCGTCAAGCAGCTCAAGCGGACTTATTTTTCCCAGAACCTTGCCGACGATAGTCACATGATCATCTTCAGATTTTTCGCCATAGGGGAGTGCTTTATTTAAAGAATAAAGTTTGTGATTTAGTATCTGCTTGATAACAGCACCGTCTGCTGTAGAGCAGATAACTATATCTCCATCGAGAACAGCCTGGGTGTACTTTACATACACCATGTCACCGTCGTAAAACCTAGGCTCCATGCTCGCACCGGATACACGGATGACTGCATCGGCATCCTCGTTGTATCCGTTTTTCTTTACAAAAATATAGCTAGGTGGTGCATCGATAAATGGACATCCGACACCTGCTGCTACAGGAGTCAGCGGTTCCTCAAGTAAAATACAGTTTTCGTCCAGATATCTGTCGCGGGCATGAGATGTATTACGAGCAGGGCGACACGATACAGGAAATTGCCAAAGAACAAAATATCTGTATTGGGACAGTTCAGGAGCGCTTGGGCTATATCAGAAAGAAACTGATAAACAACAAAGAAAAATTTTTTCTGTGACCCCATAAAAAACAGCTCTGAAAAACCTAATAGATAGAAGGACTTAATTGAGAGACCTTCGGAATCAAAGATGGGACTGCTGTGAGGGTAGAGATCATGGTACTCATGGTTACCCTGTAGCAGTCCATATCAAAATCATATTTACGACTGTGATAAACACAGAGAAAGGAACAGGTAGTTAACAATGGCATTTGAAAAGAAGGTATTCATTTGTTCTCCGTTTGCGCCAACAGTACTGTGCTTTTCAGGTAAAAAAATAATGCGTCGGGAGGCTTTCGCTTCCTTTCGCATTTAATATTATCTTTTCCGATTCCACTGCGTTGTTCAACTTCTGACTTGAATTTTGTATTTATAAGTAGTATAATAAAGGCACAGAAAACATACAATGGTATGCGAAACAAATACAAAAACAAGGAGGTGTTGATATGGCAGAGCAGACTTTAGTTCAGGCACGTATTGATAAAACACTGAAACAGGAAGTATCAGAAATTTATGAAGCTCTAGGGATGGATTTACCGACAGCTATCAGAATGTTTTTTGTCAGAAGCAAAATGGTAAGAGGAATCCCATTTGACACAACGTTGCCAAAGGGTGTCATAACACGCACAGAAGCGTTGAATGCATTAGACGACATGTTTAAGCAGGCTTCAGACATTCCTGAGATGACCCTTGGCGAAATCAACACAGAAATAGCAGAGGTTAGAGCAGCCAGGAAGGCGGCTAAGTGATGAGATGTTATGCAGTAGTTGATACAAATGTGATTGTGTCTGCGCTGATTACAAAGAATCCGGATTCTCCACCACGGCAGGTATTTAGAGCAATGTTGACGGGGGATATTATTCCACTTTATCATGCGGATATTCTTGCGGAGTACGAGGAAGTATTAAGCCGAAAAAAATTCCATTTGCAGATCGAGACAATTCAGACTGTATTGCAGGCAATTCGTGAATTTGGTGTCGAGGTAGTGCCAAGGCCAACGGGGGAAATCCTGATAGATATGGATGATCTTGTGTTTTACGAGGTTGCGATGGAAAAGAGAGATGATGACGCTTATCTTGTAACTGGTAATCAAAAGCATTATCCTGTTAGGGATTTCATAGTAACACCGGCAGAAATGTTGGAGATTCTGAAAAAGTAAATACGTGTAGAGCATAAGCCGAGGTGTTAATTTACCCCGGCTTTTTAATTTGTTTCCGTGCGAGAGATACATTCCCCGAATTAGAAAGATGCGTGACAGCAAGGTGTGCGTGTAACTGAAGAGTTCAATAGATTGTAGACCGTAGATCGTAGGCTAATGACCCCAGGGGGAGGGTAGTCGATACTTTCTTCTGGGATCAAAAAATTTAGAGGTCTTGTTTTGGGAAAATGAAAAGAGTGATGAGAAAAGGAAGTGAGAAGCGATGCCATATAAACCAAAGGTTCCCTGCAAGCAGCCTGGATGCGCTGCAATGGTAGAGCCGGGAAAGAAATACTGTGAGGAGCACTTGAAGCTGCATCCGGAAGTAACAAGGTCAGCTGGTAAGAGAGGCTACGGCAGCAGGTGGCAGAAGGAATCAAAGCGGTTCCTGCAAATCCATCCACTGTGTGCCGAGTGCATGAAGCAAGGAAGATATACCAAGGCTACGGTGGTTGACCATATCATTCCGCATCGAGGTGACCAGCGCTTGTTCTGGGATAGAGGAAACTGGCAAAGAGCTGTATGGCTTCCGGTCACATGAGCGTGATGGAACACATCATGAAGTCGATGAGACAGTGCGCACGGCTGGTCCCAGGGGGAGTTGAAATCTCTAGCGAGGGCCCCCGGGAAGACCGCCGCCCCCTTTTCTGTTAAAAAACGCGAAATTCATAGGGCGGGGGTCTAGTGAAAAACGGCGCAAAATGAAAATAGTAAAACGGTGATATATGAAAATGCCCATGTTACCACCGAAAATATGATTTCTCTCAAAATCCTTTTAAAAGGGCGCAAAAACAGGTGTTTTTAGCTCATTGTTTTTGGGGTGTATTTTGAGATTTTTTACAAAAAGGACCCTGCATTCGGCGCATTATGAATACGGTGCAGCATGAGATTATATATTTTGCAGAGCCCATAGAAACCCATGAATTTCCAGGAAGGAGGACAGAAGATTGGTACAAGATGCAGATGTGATTACGGAAGAAGAGAAAAACGAATATCTGAATGCCGTTGTGACAGGCTTCTGTCCGGAATGTGGAAATGCAGTGTATCAGAATCCGAGAGGCAGGAAGAAAAAATTCTGCTGTGAAGCCTGTCGGTTTGCTTGGAAGAACAAGCACCCAAAACCACAAAACTGGAAATCCTCAAGAACAGCTTCCTGCCCGGTGTGTGGGAAAGAGTTCATTGCAAGCCGTGAGTATCAGCGGAAACGAAAATACTGCAGCCGTGCCTGTGCAAATAAGGGGAGGGCGCTGGAAAAGAAAGGACTGCTGGGAATTATGGCAGACGGACCGGAGGTGGAAGAGAATGAAGGTCATTAAAAGAAATGGAGCGGAGACTGATTTCGACTCCGCCAGAATCATAAAAGCTGTGTCAAAAGCAAATGATGCCTCTGCAATAAGCTAACTGGTACAAGGTTAATCCTTCCCTTGGATACACCATCACGATTGATCGAATGCGGGATGCCTTCCGTGAGGCACAGCAAAATCCTGCCGATGAAGTCACATTTCGGTGGCTTCGCTTAAATCAGTGGGTGAGCAGCACAACCGCCTGGATTCCAGATCAGATTTATATGCAGGGTGATGAGCCAATCGACATGGAGGCTCTAAAAGGGCGTGATTGCTATGCAGGACTCGACCTTTCGAGCACGGGAGATATCACTGCTTTCGTTTTGATGTTTCCGCCTAGAACAGAGGAAGAAAAATATATTATGCTACCTTTTTTCTGGGTGCCGGAGGATACGATTCCCCAGAGAGTGAAAAAAGCATCAGTTCCTTACGATGTGTGGCAGAGGCAAGGGTATCTGATGGCGACCGAGGGCAATGTGGTTCACTACGGATTTATCGAGCAGTTCATCATAGAGCTGAGTGAGAAGTATCACATATTAGAGATTGCGGTGGATAGATGGAATGCGACGATGCTCATTCAGAACCTGGAGGGTGATGGTTTTACCATGGTGCCATTTGGACAGGGGTATTCCTCTATGAGTCCTCCAAGTAAAGAGTTTTATAAGCTTTTGATGGAAGGGCAGATCATCCATGCCGGAAACCCTGTCATGCGATGGATGGCGGGAAATGTGGTGATTGATACAGACCCAGCGGGCAACATTAAGCCTACCAAGGCAAGATCAGCTGAGAAGATAGACGGAATTGTGGCTGCCATCATGGCACTGGACCGTTGTGTGAGAAACGAAGCTAACCGTGGCAGTGTGTATGACGAGAGACCGATTTTTGTGTTTTAGATAATTCTCATTCTGCATTTTCCTGGCATCGCGACTGAGTAATCCATTCGTCCACATCATTTTCTGAGGAAAATCCGGACTTGGCAGCTTCTCCAGACATTTGCTCCTGGAATTTCTGCATTGCAACAATAGCAGAATTAACGACGCTTGAATCGTTGCTCATTTGTATTTTAGACATGTTAGCACCTCCAGTTAATCTAAAAGTAGGAAACACCTATCTGTAGTATATGCTGATTTTGAAAAAGACTCAAGACATTAAGAGGAAACACAGCTTCTTGTTTTTACTTGAACTTTCAATGAGTTTCGGCTATAATAAGATTACATCGAATATTAGACGAGGTGAATTATATGGCCTATATAAAGAGAGTTCTTGAAGATAGTATTAAGAAAATCAATGAAGATTACAGCTGTTTGCTTCTGATTGGTCCGCGTCAAGTGGGAAAGACAACTATGCTGGAACATTTGATGGAGGGGACTGGGCGAAAGAAAGTTACATTGGATGACGCTGAAAATAGACGTCTTGCAAAAAATGACCCTGCGTTTTTTTTGGAAATGCATCCCGCACCTATTTTGATTGACGAGGTTCAATATGCACCGGAGTTATTTTCATACATTAAAATAAAAATTGACGAGGGAGCAGAGCCTGGATCTTTTTGGCTGACAGGTTCTCAAGCTTTTCAGCTGATGGAACTGGCACAGGAGTCCCTTGCAGGAAGAACGGCAATCATTCACATGTCTGCATTGTCTCAGTCTGAGTTATATGGTGATGGCACTACGAAGCCGTTTTCTGTTAGTTTGGCTGCAATTAATGAGAGAAGCAAGCATCTGACCAAATGCATCTCAACGGAGATGTTTGGCAGGATATGGCAAGGTGGTATGCCGGGACACCGTAGCGGTAGGTACAAGGATAGAGATGTGTTTTACAGTTCATATATTCAGACATATATCAACCGTGATGTTACAGACCTGATACCTGGTGTAGATAAATTACTGTTTTCTGACTTTATCAGAGCAGCTGCATGTCGTGCAGGACAGATGCTGAATGTTCACGATATTGCAATGGATGTCGGAGTTTCAGATGATACAGCAAAAAGATGGCTGCAGGTTCTTGAAAAGTCTGAGGTCGTTTTTTTCCTGAGACCATATTCCAACAATCTGCTTAAGAGGACAGTAAAGACGCCTAAGCTATATTTCTTTGATACTGGTCTTGTGGCATATCTTGCGAAATATTCCAGCCCAGAGATTCTTATGAATGGAGCAATCAATGGTGCAATTCTGGAAAATTATGTTGTGGCTGAAATCAGGAAAACATGGCTCAACAGTGCAAAGGAGTGTCTGCTGCATTATTATCGAGACAAGGATACAAACGAAATCGATATGGTTATTGAAACGGATGGGCAGCTTCATCCGCTGGAAATTAAGAAAAGCACAAACCCAGGAACCGAATTAGCTTCAGCTTTTAAAATACTGGATAAAGGGACAGTACCACGAGGTACAGGGGCAATACTGTGCCTGCGAGAGGAGTTATCTGCAATTGACAGAAACACTTTTATTGTTCCGATATGGATGATTTAAAAGAATAATTACTCGGCTATAATGAGATTACATCGGATAATGGCCGGACGTTTGTTGACGGTGCAAAAAACAATACGAGGTGTGACTATGGAAGAGACCTGTTATGAAGTTGAGTTGGAGAAGCTTAGGATATACAGTCATCTGGCACAGTCTGTGAATGACGTGAGACAGGGAAGGATAGAAAAGATTGATACAGCATTTGATGATGTTTTGTCTGAACTGGATGGGATTGAACTATGATTTATGGGGAAGATGATCAGAGACTTGAAGCAATGACTCAGCTAATGGATGAGCTCAATGCCGGTCTTCGTTCTGCCAAGGAAGAGGGATGGGTTTCTGAAGACGAATTCAAGAATCATTTTTACGAAAGAAGTAGAGCGGAGGAACATTATGACTGATTATATTAAAGCTCCTACAATGAGTGAAATTCTCAGGGAGGAATTCATGGAGCCGATGAATTTGTCGGCATACAAACTTGCACAGGGAATACATGTTCCTGTGTCCAGAATACAGGCCATACTGAATAGTGGACGGAGAATTACTCCCGACACTTCATTAAGGCTGGCTAAGTTTTTCGGCGTTTCGGATCGTTATTTTCTGGATTTGCAGATTGATCTCGATATCCGTGAACTGAAAACGACTATGGAAAAGGATATTGCAGAAATAACACCCTATGCGGTAGCTGCAATGTAAACAGGTAACGACAAACAAGAGCATCTTAAAGCATCTTAGAGAAATCTAGGGTGCTTTTTTCATGCTCATTTTTAGAAGGGAGAGATGATAACAATGGGATTTTTGACGAGATTTTTCCAGACCAGGGATGCTCCTACAAACTCTACATCAGGTGCAGCCTACAGCTTTTTCATGGGCACATCAGCAGCCGGGAAAAGCGTCAATGAACGCTCTGCCATGAAAGGTGCCATGGTACAGCTTGACCCAAGCGAGGTGCTGCATATCCCAGGACTTGGCTTTGACGGAGTTGTAGGATACAGCCCTATTGCAATGGCAAAGAATGCTATTGGACTCTCGATTGCCGCTGAAGAGTACGGTTCCAAGTTCTACGCAAATGGAGCAGCGCCTTCCGGTGTGTTGGAACATTCAAATGTCCTGAAGGACCCGGCAAAGGTAAGAGACAGCTGGAATGCAGCGTTTGGTGGAAGCTCGAATTCCCATCGTGTTGCAGTCCTGGAAGAGGGCATGAAATACACACCGATTTCCATCAACCCCAATGAAGCACAGTTCCTAGAAACAAGAAAGTTTCAGATTGATGAGATTGCCAGAATCTTCCGTGTCCCGCCTCACATGGTATCCCGCTACATGCCTGCCATCGCAGCTGGCAATAAGACCATCGCTTTCGGTGATTTCAATTACTACTGGAT
>CAVABC010000068.1:0-17837 GCA_963586665.1 Acutalibacteraceae bacterium | reverse complement strand
ACTATATTATTAATAAAAAATTAATTTTTATAATAAAAAAACCACACTATAAACTATAGTCTGGTGAAGGTTATTTATTATTAGAAACCATCGGACACATGCTCACGCATCGTCCGATGATTTCTTTTTCAGAACTCTGAAAAATTTATGAAAATTAGTTACTATGAACTTATAATGAATTCTTAAATTCGTATTAAGCGAATTTTCTCTTTGCAGCTACAGCTGATACACCAGCTACTAAAGCTAAAAGTGCAACGTAAACAACTGTGTTTGCCTCACCAGTCTTTGGAGATTTTCCAGATGCTGTTGTAGTAGCAGCTGCTGTAGAATCTGTTGTTGCTGAAGCTTTTGCTGTTGTTACGATAGCGACTGCTGTTGGAGAGAATTTTGTGAAAGTAGCTACAACTGTGTTGTTAGCACCTTTCTTTGTAGGTAATGCTACCCATTTTCCATCCTGGAAATGGAGAATTGTGATACCATCCTGGTATGTTACACCAGGGATTGTGATGTCGATAGCTGTACCCTCTGTGTATCCAGCTGGTGCCTCTACATCAAATACATCAAGGATCTGAACTTTGTCAGCCTTGATCTCTTTTGCGATTTCTGCGGCCTTTGTCTCACTAATAGTGGCTTTACCATCTTTTAATGTGATTCCGGCAGCATCTGCCTCTTTAGCATCAATTGTATGGCTGATTGTTGCTTTCTCAGGTGTCTGACCATCTGAAACTGTTGTAGACTTGCTGCCTGCAGCAAATGCAACTGTTGTCATACTGAAAACTAAAGTAGCAGCTAATAATAATCCTGCTAATTTTTTCATTGGACTATTCCTCCTTGTTTATTCTAGTTTATAAAAATAGTGTTCATAGAATCACTAATTTTCATCGTAAAACAATTCAACTATCATGCTCTTTAATGCTTCTTCATCTACATGATACTCATCATTTGCAGTTCCTGCCACTGTCTCTCCCGGTACCTTGTACTCATTTGAGTCCAGCGTATATTTTGCCAAGGTATACATATCATCTGCATCCATATCAGTTACCAGATATGGCGACGCTTTATCAAACAATGACTGATATGTACTAACACTGTTTGACGAACTCTGAAGCTGTGCAACAAGAGCCTTTACATACTGCATTTGACGTTCCATTCGGAGATCATTACTTCCTGTAACATTTATATCTCTTTTTCTGACATATGTTTCTGCCATGGCGCCATCAAGCGTAATTGTTTTTCCCTTTTCAAAAGCCGGATCAACATATGTATAATCCTCAGGGACAGTAATTGTCACGCCACCTATTGCATCAGTAACAGTACTTATACCATCTATATTCATAGACATGTATGTATCTATAGGGATCCCATATAACAGTTCTGATACTTTTTCTTTTGTTAAACGACAGCTCTTATTAGCTCCATCGCCATATGCATACTGCATGTTTATCTGCATCTGCATATCTGTAGCATACTGTCCATTCAAATCATATACAGCAACATTTACCATAGAATCTCTTGAGATTTCAAGCATTTTTGTTGTATTATTCTCCGAATCAAGTATAAATAATATCAAACAGTCAGATCTTCCTCCTGTTCCCTTATATCCATTTTCGGTAACCGGATCATGTTGATCGATTCCCATAAATAATAAAGTAGAAATGTTATCCTTATACGTATATGTCTTACCATTATACGTTATATTTCTGTAACTAAGGGTATCATCCGTGTAATCTGATTCTTCTGTCTGATTCTTTCCCGTATCCGCTTTCGCCTTTTTTGTATCTCTTAATAATAACAGCATTACGACAGCTACTACACATACCACCGTAAGGCATCCAACGGTTATTAATGTAATGCGCTTACTTTTGCTCATTCACTAATACAGCCTCCACCAATAATCGGTTATCCGGCTGTCCTCCTATACAAGTACTAAGTGTTATTATCCTGCTATTTGTATCTACTGTAACATCATCCCTGACAGGACTATTCATATCTCTTATACTATTTATAGAATCAAGATACTTTTGCCTCTCATTCTCCTGAGAAAAATCAAATGTATTAAGTATATGATCATCGCTATAAGTAACCGCCGCAAAGATCTCATATGTGAGAATACTGTTCGGGGTATAAATATAAACAGTAGAATTATCTTTCATGAACTGTTCGTCCCTGAATTTATTCAACAAACCAAACATCGTTCCATTTTTCATATGATGTCCATAAATCACAGTATTAAAATCCGTAAAATCCTGCAAATTTGCTTTTTCTGTATATATAGATCCCGGAAGACCTGCCGTTCCATCCACAGTATGATTTAGATAATAGGCATCATCTGTTGAACTTTGCAAAATCGGATAATCAACATCAATTCCCGGAATATTTATCCATGCATATATATCCGGATTCTGCTGTTGTAATGTTGCAAAATCAATTGGTATCTGCAGACTATTCTCTGTAGCATCAGTCTCTACCTGCTGAGTCTGTTCAACTGCATGTGCTTCAGACGATATCTTATCATATTTATCAGATTCCCTTTTCTGTCCTGCAAAATAGAATATTATATATGCAATGCAAGCTAAAACTATTATGACACATATTGTTATAAATATGTTTGCTTTTTTATTTGATGATTTATTAGTATTTTCTTCTGGCATTTCTACATTCCCTTTGATGTTAAGATTCTGCTTACCGCGTCATCCAGCTGTTCCTGCGATATATCGCCATTATTTACGGCATTAAGGACTGCATTATAGCTGCCTTCAAATCCTGTAGATATATATATCATATCCACTCCTGCTTTTACCGCAGCAACTGCCGCATCATCCTGAGAGCTTCCGTCAGAAATTCCCGTTGAGAGGTCTGCCGTCATAAGAGCTCCACTGTATTTCAAATTATTTCTGATATAATCCACAGCATTGGATGAAGTACTGCAAGGCGTCGTACCGTCTCCTGTAATACTTTCACAAGGATAATTTCCAATCATAATAAATGAAATTCCTGCATCTACCGCACTTTTAAATGGCTTAAGCTGTTCGTCAGGATTATCTATATTATTGCCCGGAAATGTTCGTGCAACGGTATATACACCATTTTCACTATATTTTGATACTGATGCCCCTACCATATCTGCGGCAAGTTCTACATCGTCTCCAAATGTCTGTACATTTTCACCATCGCTGGCAGTTCCTGCGAGATTTGCAACCGGTGCAAAATCAGTATTCAGTGCGCTATCTTTAATATACCATGCAATGTTTCCGGAAGCAGCAGTTGCATTATCCACACTTTGCCAGTCTATCGGATTTGCTTCTACATTGTACGCATTCTTCGAAGCAAGTGGTGATGTATCACCACCAACTTCATTTACTGCCAGAAGCATCTGCACTCCAATCCTCTCATTAGCATACTGCTGTACATTATTCATCATTGTCTGTGTTGCAGCTACGCCACCGAAATTGTCGTTAGAAAACACAAATCCTCCAATCGGATATGTTTCAATTGCTGCTTTTGTCTTATTCCCAGCCTGTGTAAACTGATTAACCCCGGTTATTTCTTCCGGACGTGTGATAAATAACTGGCTGACCTTTTCTTCAACAGTCATTTCCTGTACCTTTGCATTTACTGTATCCGAATATGTAACCTGCCCAAGTTCTTCTTCCTGTGGCTGAAGCTGTTCTGATGTATTTTCTGATGAGACTCCCCCATCAGTCACTTGCCTATCACTATTTTTTACATCTTTTGACTTTGATGGTATTACAAAATGTAAAGCTCCATATACCAGTACTATTATCAAAGCCACTATTTCTATAAATATCAGATATTTATTTCCATTTTTTCTAAGATTCATCTGCAGTTTCCTCATCTTCGCTGTCTGAGCGGCCATAATAACCGCCATAGTAGCCGCCATAATAACCTTTATAATAAGCTCCATAACCACCATAGCGCGAATGCTCATACTTAACTTTATTAAGTACCGCTCCGAGAATCTTTACCCCTGACTCTTCAAGGACTTTTTTAGTTGAAACTATTGCACGACTGCTCGTAGCATTTTGTGCCGCAACTATAACTGCTCCGTCAACATTTTTTCCAACAACTGCCGCATCAATAGCAGCCCCTGTAGGAGGAGTATCAACAAGAACATAATCAAAGTTCTTTTCTCCAAAAGCTATAAGTTCTGAAAATTCCTCAGATTCTAAAAGCTCTGTCGGATTCGGTACTTCATGTCCGGCAAATATAATAAACACACCCTTTATATTTGTAGCATATATTACCTGATCCAATGACACCTGACCTGACAGATAATGTGATAAACCTTTTATACGTTTTCCGCTTTCTGTCTTTGCTTTAAGTCTTCCAACAAGAACTGATTTACGCATATCAGTATCTACTATAAGGACTGATTTTTTTGAATCTGCAAGTGATCTTGCAAGATCCACAACTACAGTACTCTTACCTTCGTTTGGAACGCTGCTTGTAAAAAGAATTGATTTTATTCCCTTGCCACTAAAGCTAATGCTTGTCTTAAGTGCTCGTAAAGACTCTTTCATCGCATAGCTTTTTTCTCTTAAACTATTAATAACAACTGTTTCCATAAAATTTATACCGCTTTCTTTCCTTCTTTGATTTTTTTAGATTTTTTCTTTCTATGTTTTTCACCATCATACTCAGTCTCTTCTTCAAGCGGTAATGACGCAAGCACTTTAAGACCTGTTCTGTTCTCCATATCATCTGCGTTTGAAACCGAATCGTCTAAAAGATATCCCACAACAACTATTCCTGCCGCCAATAAAATTCCTAACACGGCACCTATAAGAGTATTTTTTAATATATTATTATTTACAGGTATCTTTGACGCATATGCGGTCTGTATAATTTTAGGCTGTGATTGATCCATATTGTCTGCTATATATGCCGATGATACATTTGCAATTTCATCTGCTATCTGCTTTGCAAGTTCAAGATCTGTGTCATTAACAACTATCCTAAGTACACGTGTATCTGTAGGATTTTCTATCGTAACCTGAGCTTTCAACTCCTCGTATGTCTCATTTAGATCCAGATTTTTAATAACATTTGTTAGTACTGTACGTCCTGTGATTACATATTCATAATCATTTGTTAAACTTGTACCAACCTGTATATCAGCAAGACTCGTTATTGAAGTCGATTTACTGAGTACATACATCTCTGATGACGCTTCATATTCAGGTACGAACGTGATTTTCGAATACAGACCAAACACTGCCGCCAGTATTACCATAGATGCAACTATTGATTTCCAGTGCTTAAGTAATTCACGAAATAGCGCAACTAAATCTATTTCCATTTCCTCGTCTCTGAGTAATTCATTTTTTTCCATTTTTCTACCCTTTTTGTCCCTATAAATATATTTTTCGTAATAATCCTATAGTATCTTACAACACTTACCATATTTTGTCTATTTTTATTTCAACCAAAAAAAATCATTTAATCAAACCAATTTTGGCAATTATTATACAAAAAGACAGGATAAAACCTGTCTTTTCATTATTTATTGTTGGTTTTCAGTTGTAGGAGTTTCCTCCTGTGGCTTCGGACTAACCGTAAGCGTAAATGAAGTGCTTGCACTATTCCAGCCATCTGTTTCTCCGACAGATGCTGTGATCTGTACAGTTCCAGCCTTATATATTACAACATTTCCAGATCCGTCTATAGATGCTACAGATGGATCACTTGACGCATACGTAATCTGTGCTGGACTATTTGAGGTAGCCCCCACATTAAAGCCGGCATCACCTTCTGTCGCATTTCCCGGAGCATATCCAAGCCATACTCCTGGAGTCTGATTTGGCTGTGGTTTTTCTTTTACACTTACCGTAACCGTAAACTCTGATGCTTTATATGCAGTTGTCGCTGCAGATTTGACAGTAATAGTTGCTGTTCCAACTCCAACAGGAGTTACATTTCCCTCGGAATCAACCGTTGCAACCCCATCATTATCACTCGAATACGTCTTCTGTGCATCATCCATACACCATGCATCAAGCTTAAAACTTCCAGTTCCCTGTTCTACTTCATACCAGTTATTTCCTCCCCAGCTCTGATCTTTTCCTTCTACCTTATCTACGCCACCATATACAATAACCTTTTCACCCATTGATACATTCTCATATAATTTTTTTACTGCTGCATACGGCATATTAATGCACCCATGGCTTCCACTATATAAATAAATATTACCGCCAAATGTACTTCTCCACGAAGCATCATGGAAGCCAATTCCACCGTTAAATGGTATAAAGAAGTTTACCCAAGACTTATATCCGTCACCTCTTAAGTATCTATCCTTATCCATCGCAAATATCGAATATACACCTGTCGGAGTACCATATCCTTTTGATATGCACCCTGTTACGCATTGGCTTGATACTACCAGCTGTCCATTTTTATATACATATATCATTTGGTTTGTCAGATCCACTTCACAGTAATTTCCACCATATGTCACATATTCCCCTGTTTCCGTATCATTTGCTTTACTGTATACTGCCTCTACTGTTGTTGATTCTTTTTTACTAATTGCATCATATATTGACTCATATAACGCATTTCCATCTACTGTCTGACCAGAAGATGCCACATTTACAGTAATAATACTGCCACTTGTTGTTTTGAACTGACCTTTTCTTGTCTTTGACACATCATGCTTAGACGCAAGCTCTGTACAATATGTAGCCATTTCTTCTCCATTGAGAGTAACTGACAAGCCATCATTTCCAACAACAAGCCATTCTGCAATCTGTTTTTTTTCGATAGTCTCTGTCTGAGCCTCACCTGTTTCCGGATTAAAATTACATGTCACCGTAACCCCAAGATATTCATTAGCCTCTTTAACAGCCTCTTTGACATAATCACTGTCTGAAGCTTTTTCTCCTTCAACATACCCTGTCGATGATGTAAGTTCTACACTATTTTTAAGATCATCAACCGCACCAGAAAGCTTTTTTGCAGCCTCATCATATACAGGTGCATCACCTGATTGTCCATCAACGCCTTCAAACTGACCATTCTCTGCATTATATTCAATAGTTGCTCTATATGGCATCATTTTTCTATAATCAAATACATTTGTATTTTCGATACTATTACTATCGCCTGATTCTTCTACTGAATCATCCGTACCTGCAGTATCTGTATCTGCGTTATCTGATGAAGCCTCATCAAGTTGCGCATCCGTTTTTGAAGATATATAAGAATCTACCAAAGCACTTTCCAACTCTTCATTTTTTTTCATTTTAAAAAGTTTTATGTCCTTTTCAGGCTTTTCATCTTTATTTGCAGCATCAATAAGAGCCTGCATATCGGCTTTATCATTATATTTAAGGCCTAAATCTTCTGCATTCATATCAAATGAAATATCATCCAGAGTTACAGATATCTGATATTTATCTACAGCTTTCTCAAGTGCCTTTTTCGCCTCCTTAGCTGTCATTCCTCCTACATCTACAGATGCAAGTGAATACTTCTCAGGGAATTTATCATAATTCTTTTTTCCACAACCTGCCATTCCAACCGCTGCAATTGCACAGGCTAATACAACTAAAAGCTTTACGTACTTCTTTTTCATTTTGACCTCTTTTATCATTTTTATTATATTATCTTTCTCACAGCACCATATTGTATCACTTTGCCACGATACACTCAAGTGAGAAAAGTAACATAAATTTACCTTATTACGACTTCTTATTCATCATTATGATATATCATAACAGACGTCCGGCTTATGCCGGGCATCTTAAATCTTGTTTATCAACCATATAATCTCTGCACTTTAAACACCCTGCGCATAAAATCAAGAAAAGCCGCGAACTTTGTCTCATACGTCTTTTCATCCATATGGAATCTGTTAAGGAAAGCAAAGCCCCTGTATTTGTTTTTAATCTGATCATATATATATGGACTCTTTTCCTTTATCTTGTGCATAAGTTCCTTTGCATATTTCCGCTGTCCTTTTTTGTCAGGATTCTTGATAAATAAAATATGGAACAGTGAACCAAGGAACATGGATATCTTTCTGGTCCACAATTCTCTGCCTCCCTCCGGCAGCTTATCAAGGTTTTTCTCATGTTCTAGCATCTTAAATAGCACTGCCTCAAAATGCGGCAATCTCGATAACTGACTCTGTGTCGATACGCTCTGATTCACATCGCCAAGTCTGTATACATACAGTTCATCATCCAGTAATCT
Source organism: Acutalibacteraceae bacterium (assembly GCA_963586665.1). GTDB lineage: Bacteria > Bacillota > Clostridia > Lachnospirales > Lachnospiraceae > Roseburia. The sequence continues at coordinate 9,617 of CAVABC010000068.1, read as the reverse complement.
GATAGTTTTTGCATAGCTTAATGGAATCGTCGCATATTCCTGATCCTCATAAAACACCCCTTCTATAAGCTTATAATTGATAGACTTATAAAATGCTGTATTATATGTAACACCATGAAAGCTCATTCCATAATCTACAGCTTCCCACATATCCACTATCTCTTTCAGATTATATAATCTGTCCGAATCTTCACAGTGTATATCTCTTGGTTCCCACAGATCTTTCGATATATCGTATGTGATAAAGCTCTGTATAAGTGCATCAAAATTCTCATTTTCAAGAAGTATGATAGTCCTTGCAAGGGCATCTGTATATACCCAGTCATCCGCATCAACACACTTAAAATACTTTCCTGTGGCATTTTCAACACCTTTGTTTATTGCAGATCCATGTCCACCATTTGGCTTATTGACAATCTTGTAAGTATTTGGAAATCTGTCCACAAATTTCTGAGCCACTTCAATACTATTGTCTTTTGTTCCGTCATTTACGATAAGCACTTCAAGCTTATCCATCATCTCCATATCTGCTTCTATTTCACCTAGTCTGCCTTCATTAGCAGCTTTGATTATATCCGTGTTTTCCTTTTGTGGATTCTTTGTTATCACATATGTTGACAGTCCTTTGTTCAAAAACTTTTCTGCATTATATGTCGGTATGATGATCGATAATATCTTTTTATTTTCTGTATCCATCTTCTTTTCCTAACCTTTATTCTCTGCTATATATATGAACAGTGCCTTATCTCCTGTTCCTGCCGATATACCTCTATAATACAATTATTTTCTGTATAATTTGTCTGCTCCCCCTATCCTTTTGGCAAATGCCAGCAGGTTTGAGAATTGGTTTTCATAAAATTTATTGCTCATATGGAGCTTATTAAACATGACAAATACCTTGTATTTACGCTGTACCGCCTCATACATGAGCGCACTCTGTGCTGCAAGCCTTGTATTAAATGCTTCTGCTGTAGCGCGTCCAGTCTTTCTGTCCGTATTTTTTATGAGTGCTATCTGATAATAGCTCGTAATAATGCCTGATGTCTTTCTGATGAAATGTTCTTTTCCTCCAGCAGGCATATTTTTAAATTCTTTTTCTGTCTGCAATACTGCAAATATTACTTTATCCAGATCAGGAAGTCTCTTTACCTGACTTGCCGCCGATACGCTTTGATTTACATCCCCTACCCTGTATATATAAAGCTCTTCCTTTACAAATCTTATACTCTTTGCAAAGGAAAAAGGGACTGTGGCATACTGCTGATCCTCATAAAACACATGCTCTACAAGCTTGTAATCCAATGATCTGTAAAAATCTGTCCTATATGCAACTCCATGAAACGAAAGTCCGTCATAGACATCATCCCACATATCAACTACATCTTTAAGGTCATACTCTTTGTCAAAATCCGGTACTTTTACGTCTGCCGGTCTGTACTCGTCTTTTGATATATCATAATATCTGAAGCTTTGTATTATCGCATCCACTCTCGTCTGCTCAAGGAAATTGATGAAATTCTTAAGTGCCACCGTATCTACCCAGTCATCCGCATCGACCACCTTGAAATATTTACCGGTCACATGCTCCACTCCGGCATTTATGGCTGAGCCATGTCCACCGTTTTCCTTATTTACGATCTGGAATGTGTCCGGATACCAGTCAACAAACTTCTGTGCCACAGCAACGCTATTATCAGGTGTGCCGTCATTTACCACGATCACCTCAAGCTTTCCGAGCATATCCATATCTGCATCTATCTCTTCAAATCTGCCGTCTTTTGCAGCCAGATAGTTCTTCTGCGCTGTCTCTTCGTCAGTATCCTTACATATCAGGAATGAAGAAAGTCCTTTATCCAGAAACTTTTCGGCATTATAGGTTGGTATTATAATTGATAATATCTTATTCATTATTTCTATCCTATTTTTATTATCTGCATTTAGCAATATATTCTTTCAACCAGTATTGTTATTCGCGCATTTAACATGCATATTCCTTCAGCAAGCATTGTTATCCGCGCAGTCTGCTGTATACCCAGGCTGCCACAGGGAATATCTTGAATTCTGTCTTTCGCAGCATCCAGACACTTTTTCTGCTGCACGCATCATACACTCCCGGATGTTTCTCCCGAAGCATCTCATCGAACTTCTTCATCTGCTCGACATTCTCCTTATCATTGCCTTTTGCAAGGAATATCTGATACTCATCATCAACCGCCTCAGCAATGCCACGTTCCAGATACTTTTTCTTGTAGGTCTGAAGGTTTCCATGCACGTTGTTGTAATCGAAAAGTGCATTCAGCACGCGAAGATGCTGGTCATGACGTTTTATCATCATCTTTATGTCCACGCTCTGTCCGCTTCTGCCAAGTCGATACTGGTAAAGTGCCAGTGGAGAAAATGTGATGCTCGTGCAGTATGGTATAGGATAGAGTATGAATTCCTGATCCTCGTAGAAGCAGTGCTCATCCACCCTGATCTCATTTTTCTGCAATACATCAGTACGCACTGTCATGGAATGGATCGTAACAAGCGGGTCCATCACAGCCTCGGCAAAGCCCCATTCCCTGTTGTAATGATAGCTGTTTGACACGGCTTTTCTGCGCTTTGTGACCTTTTTTGTCCTGTCATCTATCAGATTAAAGTCGTTGGAGATCACATCCGAATGAGTATGCTTCAGCATATTGATAAACTCTGGCAAAAGCTTCTTGTCCACCCAGTCATCACCATCAACAACCTTGAAATACTTGCCTGTTGCCCTCGGTATGGCATAGTTGATCGTAGATCCATGTCCGCCATTCTCCTTTGAAAGTACCTTGAAGCTGTCAGGATATTTGCGCTCATAACTCTTGGCAATCTCTGCCGTGCTGTCCGTGGATCCATCATCCACCACGAGTATCTCCATGCTTCGAAGCACAGATATATCCGTAAAGGAATCAAGACATGTCTTTATATACTTTTCTACATTATAAGCCGGAACGACTATGGTAAGAAGCTTCTCCATATGTGTTTCTCCATGTATCATATATGATAAGTTTTAGTAAGCACTACACTTTATACAATCTGCCATGAAACTTTTTCATATACACTGTGCTTTACACAGCGCATACCCTACTCAGCCAGACGGTTGAGTGCAGAGAATATACCTCTGATAGATGCCTTTGTGATGTTTGAGCTTACGCCCACACCAAATGTCACTCTTCCGGATACGTTATCCTGCATCTGGATATAAGCGGCAGCCTTTGCATGGCTTCCCTGTGCAAGTGCATGTTCATCATAATCAAGTATTGTTACATTTAAGTCTGTTACGCTCTGTCTGATAGCAAGCTTAACTGCATCGATCGGACCGTTTCCTCTTGCTGTTGATGTGATTTCTTCGCCATTGTATCTGAATACGAGTATTACCTTTGTCTCGTCATCATTGACATCGTCATCCTCTTTGAAGGATACAAGCTCAAACGGAGCTTTCTTTGTAAGATACTGCTCCTCGAATGCCTCCATGATACGGCTCGGCTTTGTCTCTCCGCCTTCTACCTCAGAAATCTTCTGTACTACATCCGCGAATTCTCTCTGCATTGCCTTTGGAAGCTTGTAGCCGTATACGGTATTCATAACGAAAGCTACTCCACCCTTGCCTGACTGACTGTTGATTCGTACAACAGGCTCATACTCTCGTCCGATATCAGCAGGATCGATAGGCAGATATGGAACTTCCCATATTTCTGATCCGCTCTCTTTAAGTGCCTGCTCGCCCTTGTTGATAGCGTCCTGATGTGATCCGGAAAATGCTGTAAATACGAGCTTTCCGGCATATGGATGTCTCATATCGACCTTCATCTTGCAGCAACGCTCATAAACATCTATTATCTCATTTACATTCTCAAGGTTAAGCTCAGGGTTGATTCCCTGTGAGAACATATTGTAAGCAACTGTAAGTACATCCACGTTTCCTGTACGCTCACCGTTTCCGAGAAGTGTTCCCTCCACACGGTCAGCTCCTGCTAAAAGTGCAAGCTCTGTGATGGCTACACCTGTTCCACGATCATTGTGAGGATGAACTGAAAGAATGACATTGTCTCTCTCCTCAAAATGTGTGCTCATCCACTCGATCTGGTCTGCGTATACATTAGGTGTATTCATTTCCACTGTAGCCGGAAGATTGAAGATGATAGGATTGTCATTTGCATGATTCCACTCTTTCTGTACTGCTGTGCAGATCTCAAGTGCAAAATCCATCTCTGTTCCTGTAAAGCTTTCCGGTGAATACTCAAGCTGGAGATTTCCGTCATAATTTTTCATTTTCTCACGAACCATTCTTGTTCCGTCTACCGCTATTTGTATTATCTCCGGTCTGTCCTTTTTAAATACAACTTTTCGCTGGAGAGTTGATGTCGAATTGTAAATGTGGAATACTACATTCTTAATTCCCTGAATAGCCTCAAATGTACGATCTATAAGATCCTCACGGCACTGTGTAAGCACCTGTACTTTTACATCGTCAGGTATGCGGTTCTCTGCTACGAGTTTTCTTAAGAAATCATACTCGATCTGTGATGCAGCCGGGAAACCGATCTCGATTTCCTTAAATCCGAGCTTAAGGAGCAGCTCGAACATCTCCATTTTTTCATCAACGTTCATAGGCTCGATAAGTGCCTGATTTCCGTCTCTTAAGTCAACCGAACACCAGATAGGTGCTTTCTCTATTTCTTTGTCCGGCCATGTTCTCTCTGGAAATTTAAGTACCGGGTTTCTTTTATATCTTTTGTAGTTTAACATTATTCTCCAAGACCATCCTCTATGTATTTTATAAGATATGACAAAGCCTCTGCCTCGTCCTCGCCATCGCAGATGAGTTCGATCTCATCACCTGACTTGATGCATGCTCCAAGTACCGAGAGCACGCTTTTTGCATTTGCCTCGTTTTTGTCACCGTATCCAAAAGTAACCTTTGACTTAAACTTCATGGCCTCTCTGCATAAATTTCCAGCAGGACGCAGATGCAGTCCCGTAGGGTTCTTAATGGTTATTTTCTGTGATAACAATTCTATTACCTCTTTTCGGTTTATATTAGTTGCCAGTCGTACCACTTGTGCTGCCGGATGAACTGTCTGAACCGGTTCCTGTACTACTGTTTGTGTCGTTGCTATTGCTGTTATTGCCGTTTTCCGAGCTGCCGTTTCCACTCCCACCGTTTGTATCCGAACCGGTTCCGTTGTCGCTGCTCTGTACCTTTTCGATGATTATCTGTACTTTTATCTCACCCCAGGTGTACTTTGAATCATCCAGACTGAGAGTAACAGTAACCGTATGGGTACCGGCTGAAAGTCCTGATACATCTATCTTTCCTCTTAATGTAGAGCCTGATAAGCTGTCTATATCGGACTGTGTTCCACTCACGATAACGCTTGTTTTGTCGGTGACAAAGGAAAGTTTTTCGTCATCTGCAAGACCATCATACGATATATGGCTGCTGTCGAGAGTCATTGTGGCGGTCGCATTTGTCTCTATTTCTATCTCAATATTGATCTTTGATTTTGCTGAATTGACAAGCGATACTCCATCCGGCAGATATCCTGACAGATCGACTGACGTCTTTACATCACCTGTCGCACCAGAGATATCTATAGGACCTACATCTATTGAGGTTATATTGTTTAAAGTCTCGGCTGCACCTTTTAATACAACCGCTTCCTCCGAAAGCGTCACTCCTAGTACACCCTTTCCACCTGCCGGTGTTCCGCTGTAGGAACATTTGAGTGGAACTTCCTTAGTGCTTAGCACATCGACCGTTACTTCTATCGAATTGTACTGGCTGTCTATGTCGAGTCCAGACTGGTCTACCTCATCACCGTTCTCATCTAAAAGCACCAGATCACCTCTGTCCGTTATCTGATTATCAGCCACTATCGTATTTTCATCAACCTTTATACTTACATTTGCAGAAGATATCGTGGAAACAACAGACTCAGGTCCGCCAATTTTTACAACTCGCGGATTGGCTGCCGGATTGTCACCGATCGCTTTTGCACCGGATAATTCTCCGCTGACAGCTACCTTGACCTCAAACTGTTTCTGCATGTAGTCTTCGATTGCCACCGGAATAGTATGATCTCCTCCGTTAAAAGTCACCAGACTCTTGTACTTTGTGCATCCGATATCTACTTTTACTGTAGCACTGGACGGATCATCCTGTGATATGACTATATTTGACAGATCTGCACTCGCATAAAAGTCAGAATCGTCAAGATTGGACAGATAGCTTCTCTTTCCCGATACCGAAAATGATATCGTCTTGTCGCTGTCCTTTATAGTAGGCCATTTTCCCATATCTACCACTGCATCCTTGCCCGTTATAGACACGGTAGTGGTAAATGTCTTTGTCTTTATAGGATCGTTCAGATTGTATACAACAAGCCATAATACAAATGCGAATAATACCGCCAGTATCTTAAACCCAAGATTATTCGTGAAGGTCTCCAGAATCTTTTTTCCCATTCCTGAACCTCCTTTTTATTAATTCTAATTTCGTTGCCTCTCTGTGTCTGTTCTGAAGCTGTTTAAGCTGCTCTCTTAATTTGTCAGAGTCAATATTGTGTGCGATCTGACCTTTTATCGCAGTAGAAACAGCACCTGTCTCCTCAGAAACTATTATGGTAAGTGAATCGCTCACCTCACTGACACCGACTGCTGCACGGTGCCTTGTTCCGAGATCCTTTGAAAGTGACATACTATCCGACAAAGGAAGATAACAGGTCGCAGAAACTACACGGTTTCCGCGGACGATTACCGCACCATCATGAAGAGGTGTATTTTTTTCAAATATATTGATAAGGAGCTGACTCGTAAGGATCGCGTCCACATCTATACCTGTTCTGATATATTCGTTCAGTTTTATCTCATCTTCTATAACTATGAGTGCTCCTGTCTTTACCCTGCCCATCGCAAAGCAGGCTCTCACCAGTTCATCTATCGTCTTGTCAGAGAATTTTTCGGTTTCATTCCTTCCGGTATTGATAAATCCACCGAAATATGATTTTCCACCGATATTTTCAAGAGCATTTCTAAGCTCAGGCTGGAAAATGACTACAAGAGCAACAAGTCCGACATTGAAAGTCTTTTCAGCCAGCCACAGGATCGTATCCATCTGGAACAATGCCGCTGCAAAGACAAACAGCAATATGACTATGATACCCTTGAACAGGTTCCAGGCTCTTGTGTTCTTTATCCATATGAGTACATGATAGAAGAGTACAGATATGATAAGAATCTCTATTATGTCTATTACACCGATCTTTACGTCCGGCATGTTCGTAAATGACAGGAACTGATCCTTAAAACGTATCAATACACCGTTTACATTGTCCATCGTACTCTCCTTTCCTGATATAAATGAATTTTATTAGCTGTATATTTTAAACATATACGTAACTGCTCAGTACTTTTATTATTTGTTATCCTTAAATATATCTTCGTCAACCTCAAGATCCTTTGCTATGGATTTACGGCTTATATTCTCTTGATTATGACGTGGTATCTTCTTTCCAAGACTTCCCGTATTTCCAAAATGCTTTACTACCTTTTCCTCAGTAGCGATCATCTTTTTAGGAACAGCCTTGACATAGTAATAATATTCATCATCCTCAAACTGGACATTTTCAGTGCGCGCATAGTCAAGATTCATAAATATAAATCTTATCGCAAATCCGATAAGCAGCGAGATCGCGCTTCCGATGATAAGCCATATTGTCTTGCCGGTCACTCCGAGTGCCAGATATAACACTAAAAGTGATACAAGCTGTATGAGCACGCCCGCGATCGTAGCGATCGTCCAGGAATTGCGGATATTAAGACGTCTTACCATGTATACAACAAGTGTCGTAAGAACAAACACAGCCATCACTATGAACATCTCTTTATTCTCAAGGAGCTGTCCCATTGTAACATTGAGCTTTGTTGTGCTGCCGCCTTTTTTGTCTGTCACTTCGGCAAGTGCGGATGCATTGAGCTTTATGCCATCAAGGAAATAATAAAGCAGTGTACCACAGATAACTGCCATTACCGAATAAGCCTGTCTTAAAAGTCCGGCTGCAACCGGTATCACATATGGGATCTTAAGCTGGAAACATATCGGTGTAAGTATCGCAAGCATACCATCCTTCGGTGCAAATCTGAAATATATAAAATAGATCACTGCAAACAGAACTAGTGTGATAGCCGCAACCTCTATCGAGAGTGCATACATATCAAGTATTATCATGATCGAGCTGATCCATATGATAGCATTTACCGGAAGCAGTGCGCACACAAGTGCAAGCAAAAATGCTATCGGCATGGAACTTATCTTTGTCATATATCCGATGTTAAGATTTATCGTCAAAAATGCCATAAAAGCAACTACAAATTTGACCACCGGAAATATAAAATGCTCGTATTCTCCGTAGAATTTGATTGCCTTGTCTTTTATTTCAAGTAGTTTATTCATAAGGCCTCCCTATCGCTTTAATTTTTCTTCGCGTGCATACATCCTGCCGACTGCCTTCAGATGGCTCATGTACTTGCGAACATCCTTTCTCCCTGCTTTATACTTGGCAGCATACACTATAATTGTGGCAAAAATGTAAACTACCATAAAAGCCACGTACAATATCGCTGCTGTGATCCCCATTGATTTAAAATCCAGATTATTTATTTTGTTTAAAAGACTTTCTGCATTGACTGCCACCCATAGCACTATAAAACCTATAAATGCGAATGTTCCGGTAAAAAAGCTTTTTAAGCCCTCTTTCCATATATAATCCCATCCATAATAGGACGCAGCCTGTTTCTGCACCTGACTGTCCTTACTGTCATAGAGTGCCACATGAAAAAGTTCCCTTACTTTGTCTTCGTTAATCATAAAAATTCCTCGCTTTAGACGCAGTTATACATTCTTTTGAATTATATCATACCGCCTATTTACAGTCAAATATTGTAAAAAGCCGGCTTGATGCCGGCTTTTGTACATATTCATGCGGATTATACGAATTTCCACATTCATATTCACTTATTAATGTTTTCTTAAATACTACTGGATAAATCGCATTTTATCATGAACTGTGGTCCGTGTCTTTTTTTCTTCCTGCTTTGGTGTATCAATAGCACTACGCAACGTATTGAATAGCTTCTTTTTGCAGTCATCACAAAATCTGCCTGTATGTATCATCTTTCCACAGTTCTCACATTCTATTCCATAAGCAGAATCCGGAGAAAAAGATAATCTCTCCTCACGTATCCATTTACGTATCTGGCGCATTGTAGTATCCGTCTCATGCGCTACTGTCTCGACCGGCACATTAGGATTATCCTCTACGAACTGCTTTACCACCTCGAATTTTTCGTCCATTTTTTTCTGGCAATTCGGACAAAACTGTTCATCTGCCAAAACATTAAAAATTCTGCCACACCCTCTACAATTTGATATCTGCATCAGAAAACCTCCTAACTTCCCTGTCCTATGCACACGCACATGGCATATATCCGACTGTCGCAATGCTTTGCTATCTCGCATCCGATAGCTTCTATCGTGCTTCCGGTCGTGTATATGTCATCAACTATAAGTATATGGTAATATTGTACTATAC
>CAVABC010000067.1:0-17955 GCA_963586665.1 Acutalibacteraceae bacterium | reverse complement strand
TCAGCGTTTTTACCATGATTTTTTATTTAGTTCAGCCGGAAGGCTGAACTGTTACACGGGGAGTTATATAATGTTTTTGTTCTATTGCAAATTATATTCTTGCATGCTATAATAAACATTAAAAATTAAAATGATGATATATTAAAAATATCTCAGATTTTAGTATAGGCCTTGAATACATAAAATAATATAAAAGGAAAAATATCAAGGCATCTGCAATTGAGAAAAAAGACAAATTATAAGTTTGAGGGTATGGCATGCAAACGAAAAAAGAACGTGATACAACTATTGACTTTATAAAGGGATTCCTGATTTTATTAGTAATCTTAGGCCACACCACATTGGGATTGGTAGATATGTATTCATTTAATAAAGCGATGAATAATATCTCTAATTTTATATATAGTTTTCATATGCCATGTTTTATTGCTGTATCAGGATATTTGTATAAAGAGTACGGGCATGATGATACGAATAGTGTCTTTAGACACATTCGGCATAAGGCATTTAATATTTTATTACCATATGTGATGGTTTCAATTATTTATTGGATTATTAAATATGCAATGTCTAGTTTTACTAGATATCCAATTAGTATAAGAGGTTTGATAAATATACCATGGGAGCCTATAGAATTTTTGTGGTATTTATATGCTTTATTTTTTATATATTGTGTGGGATATATAGTGGATTATTTATTTGACAGATATTTACCACAGATAGCGTATAAAATGGAATTATTATTTTGTCTGTTTTTTGTGATTGCGTTAATAAGTTACGGGAGATTTCATTATGTAGGATTTAATTATATTGCAGGATTTCAGATGTACTTTTATCTTGGATGTGTGATAAAGAAGTGGATTTATAATTTGAGTAATAAATTGGGAGTAATAATTCTATTTTGTCTAAGTTTAGTTTTTGAAATGTATGGTATATTCTTCCAAAGCGAAATGTCTTGTAATAGTGTAGTTAGCAATTTTATTTCAAGAATTACTGCTTGTATAGTTACATTTTTTATATTTTCGGTATGTTATTTCATAGCAAGAAACTATGATTTTCCGAAGTGGGTCCAAATGATTGGACATGATAGTATGCCTTTTTATGCAATGCATGTAATTTTCGTTGGGGGTATTCGGATTATATTGGATCATTTGGGAATAACAAATATATTTATACATTGTATATGTGGATTTATAGGAAGTTGTGCTATCTGTTGGGTATTGTATGAGTATATTATTAAAAAAATCAAAATTTTCGATTTTGTATTTTATCCAAAGAAGGTAAGTTTTAGACATTGATGTGTATATAAAAGTAGAGATTTGCGCTGTTGTTTAAGTTTATTTTTATCTTGAAATATTGTGGTAATATTTTTCTTTGTGAAAGTATTTACCACATTTTTTTATTTAGATATGTTTATGGTAATGGGGATTTATATTTGCATGAAAAATGTCGATATAGTATAATAATGAGTACTCATAAAAGATAAAAATGGAGGAAACTCGCTTTGATAGACATACATTGTCACTTATTATATGGAGTTGACGACGGCTCAAAATCACTCGAAGAGTCGGTTGAGATGCTCAAAATTGCAAAGAAACAGGGTATTACCGGAATAATACTCACACCGCATTTACGTCATGGGATGTTTTCACATCCACTTGATAAAATAGAAAGACATTACAGGAAATTAAAGCCTTACGCTGACCGCCTCGGGATAGAGTTAAAGCTTGGCACGGAGTATCATGTGGCAACAGATATGATAGATGCGTTCAAGGATGGCAGATGTCATACACTGGCTGATACACAGTACATATTGACAGAGTATTCACATTCGAGTGAGTATTCGTTTGTATACAAGATGACCAGAGAGGCTGTTTTTGCAGGATATGTGCCGGTAATAGCACATGTGGAGAGGTATGAGTGCCTGCGCGATATAGACAGGATCGATGAGCTGCGTGAGATGGGCGCGCTCATACAGGTCAATGCAGATTCAATCCTTGGAATAGACGGAAGACATTTCAAAAAATACACCAAAAAGCTCTTAAAGGAAGAACTCGTGGATGTCGTGGGAAGTGACAGCCATGGAACAAAAGAGCGTGTCTGCAATATGAAAAAATGCTATGAATACGTGGCAAAGAAGTTCGGTGATGACTATGCAGAGGAAATCATGCAGATAACACCTGAAAATATTATGAACGGAAGATGATCATACGCGGTAAACATTTACCGGAAGATAATAAAATCGTGTATCAACGTATGATTTTGTGAGAATATACGAGCTGCAACGGAGATAGATGATGGAGAGAGAACAGGATTTTGACAACGAGATAGAGATAGACTTAAAAGACCTATTTCTCGAGATAATTTCATACTGGAAGTGGATAGTTGTAGCCACGATAATTACCGGAGCGATAGCTTTCTGTGTCAGCAGATTTCTCATTACTCCGATGTATGAGTCTACCTCAGAGCTGTATGTGCTTTCCAAGAGTACATCTATCACGAGTCTTGCGGATATTCAGACAGGTACCAGCCTGACAAATGACTATATCGTAGTTGTAAAGGGACGTCCGGTGCTCGATCAGGTTATTGAGAATCTGGGACTCAATGAGAACTACAAGTCTCTCGGAGGCAAGATCACACTGGATAATCCTTCAAACTCACGAGTGTTAAATATCACTGTGACGGACAAGGATCCTAAGCGCGCGAAGGTGATAGCAGATGAGATAGCAAAGGTGGCTTCGGCATATATCGCGGAAAAGATGAATCAGGATCCGCCTACCATCATACAGAGCGGATATGCGGATGGTGGAGCTGTCAGTCCTAATATCGGAAAAAATACGGTGCTTGGAGCTTTTGCGGGAGCATTTCTTTCAATCGCGATCATCGTTATATCATATCTGTTCAATGATACGATCATTGACGCAGAAGATGTGGAGAAGAAGCTTGGCATGAACATACTCGGTTCGCTTCCGCTTGAGGAGAGCGAGGATGATGGCGAGAGCAGCAAAAAGAGCAAGAAACGCAAGGGCAGTCATCGAAAGAAGCACGAGCATCACAAGCAGAGTGCTTCATAATATACGCTAGGAGATACAGCAGGTGGAATTAGTCAAATTTGGTAAATTAAAAGAACAAAGCTATACAATGAAGGAGTCACTTCGTGCCCTAAAGACCAATATACAGTTCTGCGGAGACGATGTGCGCACACTCCTTATTACCAGTTCGGTTCCGAATGAGGGAAAGAGTACGGTTGCCCTTGATCTGGCAAGATCACTCACAGAGTCAGGAAAACGTGTGCTTTTTATAGATACAGATATGCGTAAATCCGTTCTTGTGGGACGACTCCGTGCCACAACCGGAGATGGATCAGAGATATGCGGGCTTTCACATTATCTCTCAGGACAGAAGCGTCTCGATGAGGTCATGTATGGCACTGAAATCCCGAGACTTTTCATGATATTTGCGGGACCTTCGGTTCCTAATCCGACAGAGATACTTGAAAAGAAGTATTTTGAAGAGCTTCTTAATTTTGGAAAAGAGCATTTTAACTATATTATACTGGATTGTGCACCTATCGGAGCGGCAATTGATGCAGCAGTAGTTGCAAAACACTGTGATGGTGCTATTCTTGTAATAGGACAGGGCATGGCGAGTGCGAGAATGATACAGAGTGTCAAAAAGCAGCTCGAGGCATCGGGAGTCCGTATACTCGGTGCGGTGCTCAACAAAGTAAACAACAAAAAGAGCGGTCATGACAGCGGATACTATGGCAATTATTATGGCAGCTATTACGGTAAATACGGCAGATACGGTAAATCAGAGTCTGAGGATCAAGTATGAAGAGGCAGAAGCAGGACAGATTTTCACAAAAACTGAATAATATACTGTTTTTTCTGGCAGGAGTTCTGGCAGTTGTAATCGTCGGAGTAGTTTTCATAAATTTCCAGACGAGCGCGACAGGCAGTGAGACTCCGGATTATCTGCAGCACGCACAAAACAGCACGCAGACAGCGGACGATGAGATGTCTCAGGGCAAAGAAAAGTGGCAGGAAGGCACTGTGTCATACAATGGAAAGAACTATGTATACAATACGAACCTTGAGGTCTATCTGCTCATGGGTATAGACAAAGAAGGACCGGTCGAGACTGCACCTGACAGCGTAAGCGGAGGCCAGTCGGATGCCATGTTTTTACTTGTGGCAGATAAGGAAAATGAGCAGCTTTCGGTTGTGGCGATAAACAGAAATACCATGACCACCATTGAGGCATATGACGAGACAGGAAGGAGTCTTGGAGAGATAAACGCGCAGATATGCGGCCAGCACGGCTTCGGAGACGGTAAAAAGCTCAGTTGCTCGCGTTCGGTAAATGCAGTTTCCAAGCTGTTTTACAATCTTCCGATAAGCGGATACATGTCTATAAATATGGACGCTATCGGGGATATAAATGATGCTGTCGGTGGTGTAGAGGTCAATGTACTTCAGGATATCAGCTCATCTGAAAAGGGAGTAAATCTCACTGCAGGAGAGACAAAGACATTAAACGGCAATGAGGCATACTGTTATCTCAGAAGCCGTGATACTTCGCAGTTTGACAGTGCAACAGACAGACTGCAGAGACAGGAGCAGTATCTGAACAGCTTTATACAGAGGATACAGAGTCAGTCACAGGCTAATTCCGTGCTGGCTTTAGACATATACAATTCGGTAAAGGATTACCTTGTGACGGATGTGGATTTCACATCGCTTGTCACATCACTCATGGGATATGAGTATTCGCCTGAGCGCATGTATACGGTGCCGGGCGAGACTGTGAAGGGAGACACATACGAGGAATACAATGTGGATCAGGAGCAGTTCTACGATATGGTGATAAATATATTTTATACCGAAGTAACTGAGTAGCGGTGAAATTGTAACAAAGCCACTATATTAGAATTGCTATATTGCAGTTACTATATTATAGTTACAAAAGCATAACGATATTAAGCATCTTAAGATGTTTGATATATATGTGGTCATTTAGCATAGCGCATGTATACAATGCAAAATGATCACGAATTATTAGGGAAAGGAGGTATGGATCAAATGAGAAAAAAACTTGCAGCAATTATCACATGTCTGTTGGTTCTTGCAATGGGAACTACAGTTTTTGCAGATGCAGATGGATCTCCATCAGTGACAAGTAAGGATCAGGAAGCTTTGGCATACAAGAACAAGATCACATCAATGGAAATCAGTTCCGGAACGGTTTCATACGATACTGTTGAGACATCTGTTATGGACGAAGTAAAGACAGAGGCAGACAATGCAGGTTCGGTTGACAGCATTCTGGCAATGGCTGATGTTCATCCATCAGTTTCCGATGTGTCAAAAGGAGTTACAGTTACATTCCGTATTTCCGGTGTTTCTGCTGGGGACAATGTATACGCACTCCACAAAAAGGCAGACGGAACATGGGAAGTATGCAACACGGTTGTCGGTGATGGGTATGTAAAGGTTACACTGTATTCGTTCTCAACTGTTGCGATCGTAAAGTATAAAGCTGGTACAAGTGTTACACCAAATCAGCAGATCAATAACGGTTCTGAAAATGGAAGTTCTGACCAAAAGCCTGGTGATACTACAAATAACACTACAACCAATAACACCAACAATGGCGGAAATACTACAAACAATACGACTAACAACACAGCAAATACAACGAATAACACAACAAACCCATACAACACAAACAGCGGAAACAGCTCTGCAGGCAGTGCCGCTGCAGTAAGAACCAGCACAGGTTCTTCAAGTCAGAAAATGTCACCAAAAACAGGAAATGGAATTCCTGCCATACCGGTTATTGCAGTACTCTCCCTAATGGGTATTGCAGTATTCACAAGAAAGGCCGCAAAGAGAGCCTAGGAGCTCTTTGCGGCGCATGAGATGTGCACATGCTACTGTTTACACTGAAAGGTGTAGAGGTTTGCGTGTGCACTTTCATTTTCTTGTTATATGTTATATACTGTGATACATTAATAATGTAAAATATAGTTACTTTGAAATCAGGACAGGATTGCGATGGAAAACAAGACTAATATATATAAAATACTGTGTATCATACTGCTTATAATACTTATCGCAGTACTTTCTGTGTGGGGTTATTCTACACTTGTAGAAAAAAGCGCGGTTGATGAATATCACAAGCTACAGCAGTCAGTAAATACTTCATCAGGCATGGATAGCGCAGATAGCGCAGCAGATGAACAGTCCGCACAGGCAGAAGATACAGAAGAAACAACAGCAGACAGCACAGACATATCAGATACAAAGGAATTGCCGGATATCCCTCAGAAAAATATAAACTGGGATGAACTAAAGAGCATCAACGAGGATATTTATGCCTGGATTTATGTGCCGGGCACTGATATAGATTATCCGGTGTTGCAGCATCCGACCGATGACTCGTATTATCTCAGTCACAATCTGGACGGCTCGAAAGGGCGTCCGGGCTGTATTTACACGGAAAAAGCCAACAGCAAGGACTTTACAGATTATAATACGATAATCTATGGACACAATATGAGATCAGGTGCAATGTTCCGTACTTTACATAATTTTGAAGATGCGACAGTTTTTGACACTGATAAATATGTATATATATATACGCAGGACAAGGTCTTTATCTATGAGATCTTTGCAGCGTACACATCGGATGCCACACATATCCTGTACAATTATACATTCGATTCGGCAGAGCATATGCAGTCTTATCTGGATGATGCACTAAAACAGGCAGTAAACAGCGGATATACAAGGCAAGATATAAATGTAACAGGGGAAAGTGCGATAGTGACGCTATCCACATGTACCTCAGACTCAAGTGAGAGATATTTAGTACAGGCAGTATTGATAAACGAATGAAAAGTATTCAGGTAGAATTAGGAAAATCGAATATGTTGCCTCTTCTTGCCAGCCAGAAGTTTTATGAGTCATGGCGGGCATTTATCAGGGAATTATTGCTTAATGCCATCGATGCGTGCAATGTGCGTCAGGCTCTGGAGTGGAGTTGGGGTACGGAGTTTCTTGAGATGGAACAGGCAAGCCAGATGCGTCAGGTCAGGGAGCTTTACGAGCCAGAGATCACGATCACTTACAACAGCAAGTCGAGGATCTTTTCAATCGAGGACAATGGTATCGGCATCAATGAGTACGATCTGGAAAACTATGTTTCAAGAGTCGGGGCAAGCTATTACACCAGTCAGGATTTTTATAATCAGAAGCTTAAATATGAGCCGTTTTCGCACTATGGTATAGGGCTTTGTTCATGCTATACCGTTTCAAAGGCCGTACTTATCGAGTCGAAAAAGGATAAGGTCATAAATACGGCATGGAATGTGAGCAATCCGCAGAATACAGCGCCGGTTATGGCAAAATGGTTTGGTGACAGCGGAGAGATCGAGTATGTGATATCTCAGAAAAAAACAGCGGGAACAAGGATCACTTTACCTGTAAAACCGGCATATGCACCGTATATCAATCTGGATTTTATAGCAGATACGATAAGGCATTATATGCTTACGATACCTATTCCCGTGACCATCAGATGTGATGCGGAGGAAGTGTGCCTAAAGCAGCCTCTTCCGGAGTGGAATTATCCACTGAATGAACTGGTTGGAATGAATGTTATCCACGTAGACAATGATCTTTTAGAGGGATATGTGGCTATCTATCATCCAAAGCACAGGGGCTATTTTGAAAAATCAACACTTTACCAGCAGGGAGTCCTCGTGACAGAGGCTGTGGATACATTGGAGCTTGCTCCATCGTGGATAGACAATTTCTCATTCCAGCTCAATATAAAAAAGCGTTTTCTAAATATCAGCATATCAAGGGACGGAGCTGCGCATGACGAGAAGCTTATAGAACTAAGACAGTATATAGGTCAGATAATCATAGATTATTTCGGAAAAAGTCCGCTCACGCTCGGACAGTATCTCTCAGATGGCAGAAGCAGGCTTGTCGGAGAGTATGAGGCTGAAAATGAGCTGGTAAGCCGTGCAATACAGGTGATTGTCTATCTGAAAGAGCGCGAAGTGGAAGTGCCTGTAAAGACCGTGATAAACGGCTTTATGGGAAGAAAGATAAAGATCGCTTTTATCACGAAGGCACTTTTTGCACATTACAGACAAAACTATCCATATGACTATGGACAGTTTGCGGATAAATACGATATGATAATATTTGAGCAGAATATCAGAGCTTTCTGGCAGTTTCTGGCACCATATATCACATCCATGGAATATGTCATGGAGGATATGCCGGGGATCGTGTATACAGATGTGGTGGCAGACCTTACGATTCAAAGGACAGCGGCATCATTTCGCAATTCATATATACTAAGGCCTGAATACTATGATATAGAGCCGGTATTCTGCGTGGTTTCAAACGAGCTTACCGATCCGATGGAGCTTGTGATAAACACTCACAACCGCAATGCCATGCTGCTTGCGCGTGCGATGCACCACAAGAAGATCAGAAGACTTCAGGCTGTGATCGTGGAGAATATAAAGCAGAGGATACTTGGAAATGCGTCAAATTGGAACAGCATTATAGATTTTGGCGGTGAGCTGGTGCATGAATACGATCTGCCAAAGCCGATGAGCCTTCAGGCGGTATGGTGTCTTGAGAGGGAGTTTCCAGATGAGATAAATGCGTTTGTGGCAAAGACGCTTACACCAAAGGAAATCGCTGAATATGGGCTTACAAGTCTGTATTTTACAAAAGAAGATTTCTTAAAGTGGTGGATGGCCCCATAATGGTATAATGCATAGTGCGAAACATATAGCTATGTTATTTATCAAACTTTACTCATAGATGAGGACAAAATATATAATCCTCGCGTCATAATTATAGAAGGAGAACAAATACGAAAATGGAAATACTTGATTTAAATGACGAAGTTAAAGATACCGAAAATAAATCTTCCGATGATAAAGGTTGGGAGAATATCGCGGATTTCGGTAAAGAAGAGCAGGATGATGAGAAAAAGGGAAAAAAGGACAAAAAAAATAAAAAGAAAGAGGAAACATCAGCCGTGCGTGAGATATTCAGCTGGATATTTACTATAGCGATAGCAGTTGTTGCGGCTATGGTCATTAAAAATTACGTGATAATCAATGCAAATATTCCGTCCGGATCGATGGAGAATACAATACTTCCGGGAGATGATATATTTGGTTTCAGGCTTGCCTATACATTTTCTGATCCAAAGAGAGGCGATATCGTAATATTCAATGCACCTGATGATCCGTCCCAGAAATATATAAAACGTGTGATCGGACTTCCGGGCGAGACAGTTACGATTGAGGACGCGCAAGTATATATTGATGGTGAGCCTCTTGAGGAGGATTATCTGAAATCGGCTACAGTAGAGGGTGAAGTGTGGACAGCAAACGCAGGACCTTACGAGTTCAAAGTGCCTGAAAACTCATATCTGCTCCTCGGTGACAACAGAAACGGTTCGAGCGATGCAAGAGTGTGGGAGCATACCTATGTATCAAAGGATGCTATCATAGGAAAAGCAATCCTCCGTTATTATCCGTTTGACAGATTTGGTTTAGTGAAATAAAAAATGAAAAAAGAAGAAAACATCGAAACTAAAAACAGAAACAGATATGGGATGCTGTGTGGTCTGATAGGCATAGTTTTAAACCTCTCGCTTTTTGCAGGAAAGCTTTTTGCAGGGACGATAAGTGGTGCTATCTCCATCACGGCAGATGCGTTCAACAACCTCTCAGACGCGGGATCGTCTGTCATCACTATAGCCGGATTTAAGCTGGCGGAGCAAAGACCTGATGAGGAGCATCCATACGGACATGCGCGCATAGAGTATGTAGCGACACTGGCTGTGTCTGCGATCATTCTTATCATGGGATTTGAGCTTTTCAGGGATTCGATAGGAAAGCTCATGAAGCCCGAGGCGATAGAGTATTCTCCGGTTATCATTGGAATACTTCTCGCATCGATCGCAGTAAAATGCATCATGGCACTGTATAATTTTTATTTTGCACGGAAAATAAAGTCATCAACGCTCACAGCAGCAGGAAAAGACAGCTTATCAGATTGTATAGCAACGTCAGTCGTACTCATGACTACGATGCTTGACCATACAAGAGGCTGGCACTGGGACGGTGTCGGAGGTATATTTGTAGCGGCATTTATCTTTTATTCAGGGGTTTCCGCTGCAAAGGACGCTATAGATCCTTTGCTTGGAGAAAAGCCGGAGCCGGAGTTTGTCGAGAAACTAAAGGAAGCAGCGACAACTTACAATGATAACATTCTCGCGATACATGATCTTATGGTACACGATTACGGTCCGGGACACAGGATCGTTTCATTTCACGCAGAAGTGCCGGAAAATGGAAATCTCATACAGCTTCATGATATAATCGACAACCTTGAGCGCAAGATCCGCAAAGAGCTTGGCTGTATTGTCACAATACATATGGACCCGGTTGCATCTGATGATGAGGCGACACTCATGCTAAAGAAAGAGGTCACGGATATCATAAAGGATATCGACAGTGATTACAGTATCCACGATTTTCGTATAGTACGTGGTGACACGCATACCAATCTCATATTTGACGCTGCAGTGCCGTTTAACTGCAAGATGAGTGATGAGGAAATAGCGGGCATGATACGCCACGAGATCAAGGATAAGCTCGGACTCAATTATTATGCGGTTCTCGAGATAGACCGTGAGAATTATATCAAAATATAGATGAAATATTACTATATAAGTAGGAATAGGGGTGTTTCTTAAAAAAAGCATAATAAAAGGCTGTAACGTGATATACTATATTGTATAGAGTTACCATACACAGGAACGCAAGGTGTTATTGTTTGGACACGGGATTGCCATTATACAGGCAGGATGTTCCACAGCAGATTTCTTAGAGTGTACGGTACAGAATTGAAATATAACACAAAAAAGGAGATAAAGTATGCCGGAAAACAGTAGCTGCAGCAGCGCAGGAAGCTGCTCTAAATCAAGCTGCGAGGGTTGTGCTTCAAACAAGGGACCACAGAGCTTCCTCGTAGAACAGAATAAATTTTCAAATATCAAACACGTTATCGGAGTAGTAAGTGGAAAAGGTGGAGTAGGAAAATCATTTGTCACATCTTCACTTGCAGTAAATATGGCAAAGAAGGGATACAAGGTAGGTATCCTTGACGCTGATATCACTGGACCATCTATTCCAAAGATGTTCGGAGCACACGATCAGGTGCTCGGTGATGAGAACGGAATGATGCATCCATATGAGACAAAGGAGGGAATCAAGCTCATCTCTGTAAACCTTCTCATGGACAATGAGGAAGATCCTGTTATCTGGAGAGGACCGGTTATCGCAGGAGTTGTAAAACAGTTCTGGAATGAGACTGTATGGGGAGATATAGATTACCTTTTTGTAGATATGCCACCGGGAACAGGTGATGTGCCACTTACTGTATTCCAGTCACTTCCTGTAGATGGAATAGTGATCGTTACATCTCCACAGGAGCTTGTAAACATGATCGTAAAGAAAGCCTACAACATGGCAGGACTCATGCATGTGCCTGTACTTGGAGTAGTCGAGAACTTCAGCTATCTGAAATGTCCTGACTGTGGTAAGCAGATCAAGCTTTTCGGAGAGAGCAATATTGACGCTACAGCAAAAGAGCTTGGCGTTGAGGTACTTGGAAAGCTTCCACTTGACCCAGCATATGCACAGACAGCGGATAAGGGTGAGTTCTATTCGATTGAAAATGATTACCTAGCAAAAGCGGCTGAGGTGCTCGAAAATCTTTAAAAGATCTATAAGCACCATTAATGGGTAGGGGCTTCGCACATGAAGGCTGAGCACACCGGCATAGCATACAGTATATTCCTCAAGAAAATATGAAGTCAGCCACGGTTATGAACCGGGATAGGGAGTGGGAAAGATATAAGATTGTTTCCGCTACTATAAAAGCTGGAATTCCGTGGCAGTTCATATTGTTCTTTCGGAACATACTATATACTCTCCGGTGGGGAAGGATATTGTGTGCGAAGCCATTTATTGTGTTGGCATATTACAAGATGACGTTGTTAGATAATATTACTGGAAAATATTATTAGGGAATATTATTAAAGACATATTAAGGTTTTATTAAAGATACATCAGTTCTATTTACATTTCTCTTTTTTCGATACATAATCTTTTCATGATAATTCAATTTTAAATGTTTTATAGTAAGTTTTTGCATATATTTTACAGAGAAGAGGATTGATCAGGTGTCGGAGAAGAATAAGAGATACTTCAAGATTGCAGGTTTTATTCTTGCAGTGATCTTCATTATTGTTATTTCATATTTTATAGGTAAGCCGATGGTCAGGTTTGCGTCTGATCCTGCCATGTTTCGGACATGGGTGGATGAGAAGGGCTTTTTGGGTGTGCTGGCTTTTATGGGTATGGTTATTTTTCAGGTACTTTTGGCAATCATTCCGGGCGGACCGTTTGAGGTGTGTGCCGGGTATGCGTTTGGCGTATGGAAAGGGGCTTTGCTGTGTGATCTGGCAACTACGATCGGCAGTGTGATTGTTTTTCTGTTTGTGCGCAGATTTGGCATGGATTTTGCAGAGCTGTTTGTGAGCAGGGAGAAAATCGAGTCGGTCAGATTTTTAAAGAGTACAAAGAAGTCGGAAAGTATTATTTTTCTGCTGTTTCTGATACCGGGTACTCCGAAGGATCTGCTGTCATATCTGGTGGGACTTACGGATATGAAGCTGTCACACTGGATTTTTGTTACGTTTGTCGGCAGATTTCCGGCTATTTTCTTATCAGCTCTTGGAGGTGGAGCGGTCGGCACAAAACGTTATGACATTGCTATCGCAGCAACCGTGATCATAATCTTACTATATATAGTAGGTTTATTTGTATACAGATATCATAATCGTGAGAACTCATAAAAAATTTTGAGAATGTTTATCGGGCGGAGATACGGTTTATATATATACAGAGGCCGAAATTGACATAAATTTACATTTATATGGGCGGAAACTTAAATTATTTATCAACAATTACTCAAAAACGATATTTTTGAAGTAAATTTTTATAAAAAAATGCTCTTGTTTTTGTGAACATTTTTGACTATATTATCATGTAGTAAAAAGGAGGCAAAAATGAAGAAAATATCTAATGTATTTAACGTGATCAAAGAGAAGCTCTTTGTGAAGAAGGATAGGGTTCATTCAGAAAAATATTATCGTAAGATCGATTTTTTAAATAAATATTCACTTTTATTTCATGCCATCGCAGCTATGGCTATCGTATTCATAGTAGAGGTTATCTCGCGCAGAAACTTTATCTCTGCGTGCAAATTCGTAGACTCACATACACTGGCATTTATGTACAATTCATTTCTTGTTTTTGTATCATTTGCCCTTGTATATCTGTTCAGAAGGAGAGCATTTGCCAGAATAGTAATTACAGGATTTTGGACGATACTTGGAATTATCAACGGCTGTGTACTTTCAAACAGAGTAACACCATTCGGATATACAGATCTTAAATGTATTCCGGAGCTGCTTGCAATGAACAACACAAGCTATTTTACAGCTGAGCAGGCTACGATCGTTGTTATCGGACTTGGCGGTTTTGCACTGTTTCTTATTGCTTTATTCATAAAAGGACCAAAATACAACGGAAAGATCCGCTATGCAGGTGTTTCAGTAGCATTTTTAGCACTTTTATTCGTAGCTATACCTGTTACAACAAATGCTGCACAGAGCACAAATGTAGTAGCCAGCTACTACTCAAATATCGCGCAGGGATATAATGATTATGGTTTTGTATACTCATTCTCATCAACAGTTGTTGACCGTGGAATGCAGAAACCGGAAGACTATACACAGGATGCAGTTGACGCTGTAGAAGAGAAAGTAAACTCTTCAAAACAGGAGACTACAGAAGATGGAAAGACAGGACCAAACATTATCTGTGTCCTTCTCGAGTCATTCTGTGATCCTGATGAGATCAATTTCCTTAATGTGAATGAGGACCCTATTCCTACATTCCATTATTTAGAGCAGAATTATTCAAGCGGGTACCTTACAGTTCCTGTAGTTGGTGCCGGAACAGCCAATACAGAGTTTGAGGTGCTTACAGGAATGAGCATGCAGTACTTCGGTACAGGCGAGTATCCATACAAGACTATTCTTAAGCAGACGGACTGCGAGAGTATCGCATCAGATCTTTCAAAGATCGGATATGCTACACATGTAGTTCACAATAATGGTGGTAATTTCTACAGCCGTGCAAACGCATTTTCACAGATGGGCTTTGATACTTTTACAAGTAAAGAACTTATGAATATCACTGAGTACACTCCAAACGGAAGCTGGCCTACAGATGATATCCTCGTAAGTGAGACAATGAAGACTTTTGATGCTACACCGGATCAGTCTGATTTCACTTATATCATTACAGTTGGTACTCACGGTGATTATCCTACAGAGCCTGTTATCGAGAACCCTACATATACTGTATCAGGAGTAGAGGACGAGGGACAGGCAAATGCATGGACATATTATGTAAACCAGTTAAACGAGGCTGACCGTTTCATCAAGGAGCTTACAGATGAGCTTTCAAAGAGAGACGAGGACACAATCGTTGTAATGTTTGGTGACCATCTTCCAACAATGGGACTTCAGGATTCAGATATGAAGTCAGGTGACATCTACAAGACAAAATACATCACTTGGAACAATATGGGACTTCCAAAAGAGGACGCAGACCTTTATGCATACCAGCTCCTTGCAAACACAACAGACAAGGTAGGTATCCATGAGGGAACAGTGCTTAATTACCATCAGACACAGATGAATTCAGCAGATCAGGCTGCATATCAGGATGGACTTGACCTGTTACAGTATGATATCCTTTACGGACAGCGTTACTGCTACAATGGAACAGATCCATATCCGGCATCTGATCTCGTAATGGGAATTGACAAAGTAAGTATCTCAAATGTTACGGATGCTCCTATGGGTGACAAAGTATATATTTACGGTCACAACTTTACCAACTGGAGTAAGGTATATGTAAATGACGAAAAGGTATCAACAACATATTCTTCATCAGGAATGCTCACTATTGACAAAGCTGATGTAAGCGATGGCGATGTGATCACGGTATGTCAGGTAGGCTCAAGTGATACTATTTTCAGAAAATCTGAGAATGAGTATACATATGTAGATCCGGCAGTTGAGCATGACAGCACTGAGACAGAGAACCCGTCAGAAGCACAGTAGAATAAATAATACTGTTGTATATTAGTGAAAACAGACACTGACAGAAAATTAGTCATATGTATAATATAAAAATATCCCGGAAGATCGGTTAGGATTTTCCGGGATATTTTTTGGATCAATTATGCCTCAGCCATAATGATCTCAGCAGCATCAAGAATGAGCTGTGAAGCTTTCATGTGAAGGAGATCAGGCTTAAGCTGTGCCTTTGGAAGCACCTGTTTTACAACTTCAAGCGGCTGACCGTATTTCTGTGAGATAAGCTCATACTGCTCATCCATTTCCTCATCAGAAACTGTGATCTTCTCAACTTTTATGATCTCATCAAGGATTGCCTCAAGCTTAGCCTGTTTCTGTGCATATGGCTTAAGCTCTTCCTTTAAGCTGTCCATTGTTTTTCCTGTCATCTGTGCATACTGCTCAATGGCAACTCCCTGCTGTGCGAGCTGTGCTGCCATCTGCTGTAACTGCATCTCTACGGCTGCGTCAACAGCTGCAGGAGGTACAAGGCATGAGCTGCTTTCTAAAAGTTGATCGTAAATCTGCTCTCTTGCGGCATCGGCTTTCTTTGCCTCTACCTGAAAATCAAGATACTCTTTGATGTGTTTTTTCAAATCATCTACTGACTGAACCTCAGGGATATTGAGGGAAACAGCGAACTCGTCATTAAGTTCGGCAGCTTTTTCAGTGTAGATATCGTGAAGTTTTACCTTAAATACTACAGCCTGTCCTGCCAGTTCAGGGGCATGATACTGCTCCGGGAATGAGAGTTTGATATCACGGTC
Organism: Acutalibacteraceae bacterium; assembly: GCA_963586665.1. Classification (GTDB taxonomy): domain Bacteria; phylum Bacillota; class Clostridia; order Lachnospirales; family Lachnospiraceae; genus Roseburia. The sequence continues at coordinate 1,858 of CAVABC010000067.1, read as the reverse complement.
CTCTCCGATCTCCATACCTACGATCTGCTCTTCAAATCCCGGAATGAATGATCCTGAACCGATACCGAGTGGGTATCCGGCAGCTTTTCCACCTTCAAAAGGAACTCCGTCTTTAAATCCCTCATAGTCGATGACTGCTGTATCGCCCATTTCAACAGGTCCTTTTTTGTTTTCCCTGATAGGGTTTCCTGATAAAAGTGTTGCAATCTGTGAATTTACATCATCCTCTGTATATGCGATATATGGGATGTTAGCTTTTAAGCCTTTGTAATTTCCTAATAAAATGTCCATGTTTAGTTACCTTTCTGTATTGTGTTATTAATAGTCTGCATGAAACATCATTTCAGCAAAGTATATGCGTGTAGTATACACTATTATGAAGAGTTAATCCATATATATTTAGGGTTTAATTAAAACTTTAGCTGCTGGTCATATTGCAAGGTATTCAATCAATTTCTGTGCAAAACATAGTCAAATATATGCAAAAATGGTATCATAAATAATAAACCTTAAAAAGAGGAGCAAAAATGTATAGAATATTTATGGTAGAGGATGACGAGACTATATCGAAAATGGTCAAACGCCATCTGGAAAAATGGGATTATGAGGTGCACGTAGTGCAGAAATTTGATGAGGTTTTATCTGAGTTTGCAGAGTTTGATCCTCATCTGGTGCTGATGGATATAGGACTGCCGTTTTACAACGGATATCACTGGTGTACGGAGATCAGGAAAGTGTCAAAAGTTCCGGTCATATTTCTGTCTTCAACGGCTGACAATATGAATATAGTCATGGCAGTGAGCATGGGCGCAGATGACTTTATCGCAAAGCCGTTTGACCTTGAGGTATTGACTGTCAAGATACAGGCAATCATCAGGAGATGCTATGATTTTGGTGGAAACAGCAGTGTATTAGAGCACAAGGGCGCGATGTTTAACGTGTCAGATGCCACGATCGCATACGGAGATAACAAGCTTGAGCTTACGAAAAATGAGCTTAAGATCATGCAGACACTTTTTGAGAACAAGCAGAATATAGTATCACGGGATACTCTCATGGAAAAGCTTTGGGAGAGTGATTCGTATGTGGACGAAAACACACTTTCAGTAAATGTCAACAGGCTGCGCAAAAAGCTGGATTCGATAGGACTGGAGAATTTTATAATAACGAAGAAAGGCATCGGATACAAGCTCGGGTAAGAGACGAAATGATTACGGCTTAATGCAAGGTGAGAACAGTAACAGAAAAGGCAGCGGACAGGAGCAAAAATGGAAGATGTAGAAAATAAGGGATATTTGAAAAATTATATAAGACGAAATCTGATGTGGATACTACTCGTGATAGTCATGTCAGTTATTCATTTGCTGTATATGTGTCTGATCAATGCAAAAACAGCGGATGTGATATATGCAGGGATATTGGATCTGATCCTTCTTATGATAGTTGGCATTATCGGATTTATCAGATATATTGGTAAGATAAAACGTTTAAAAAGTGCACTCAAACGTCCGGTCGAAGAGCAGCTTGATCTGCCGGAGCCACGCGATAATGTGGAGATGCTGTACGGACAGCTATTGGAAAATCAGGATATTGCAAGGCGTGAGGCTGTAAGTGGGGCCTTAAGCCGTCAGACGCAGATGAAAGACTACTACTCTATGTGGGTGCATCAGATCAAAACACCGATATCTGCAATGAATTTACTTCTCGTAGCGCAGAAAGAGGCTGTCGGGGAATTGATGCCGGATGATGATGCGGATTATAGCGTGGATGGATTGGCGAGTGGTAACATATTCAAAGACAGAACTAGTGCATCGAATAATAAATAACTGACACATGCGACGATTTATAGTATAATAGT